>CAZZHX010000072.1:0-1501 GCA_964653535.1 uncultured Mycobacterium sp.
GCCCCGGCAGCAGGCCCGGCCGGGCGCCCCCTCTAGCCACCCCCACGAGTCAGCCAGGAGAACCCATGAAAGACCTGAAAGTCAACCCCTCCTACCTCAAAATCCTCGCCGGCAGGCAGAGAACCGCCGGGAACGACATCAGCGATGCGACCGGCGACGGCTTCGTCGGCGACATCGAACGGACGCACGGTTTGTACGTCCGCGCCGGGGTCAACGGGATCGCCGACGCCGCAATCGCGCGCAAAACCGCGGGCGAGGCCGTCAAGAGGGTCTCCGACTTCCTCGCCGACCAACTGGACGACGCCGCCAAGAAATACGCCCGCACCGACCAAAACGCCGGGCAGAACCTCAACGCGCAGGTGCACGCCGACTGACGGCGCACCGAACCCTAGACCCCCATAGAACAGGAGCTCGATACCCATGCGGAACCTTCAGGTGGATCCGGCGTACCTCGTTTCCTTGGCGAATAAGCAAGTCGAGGCGGAGGACGCCTTCACCAAAGCCCACAGCCAGTCCGCCGGTCTCGCCGAGTCGGTGAAACAAACTCACGGCGTTGTCTGCACAGAATCCGGGGAGGCCCTCATCGGCTGCGAGCAATCTTTACAACAGGTGCTCGCGGCGATGCAGGAGTGCTCACGGCGGCTCGCCGATAATCTCAGGCTGGCCCAGAGCGCCTATCGTGAAGCCGACCTGAACGCCTTCTGATCCCCAATCCCCCAGGGGTTCCGAGGTCTCGGCGGCGCCGATACGGACCAGCCACCTCACCGGCGAGGACTCCTATTCCGGTACCGAGCCTGGTCGCCGGCTGAAACTAACTCACCCGACCGGGGCGGGTGGCGCTGGCGGCTTGGCGATGCCCTCGAGGAGTTTGTTGACTTGGACCAGCAGGCCGTCGAGTTGGGACTTCACCGTCCGAATCTGCGTGGCGTTAGCACTCGCATAATCCTGCTGAGCGCAGTAGACTTCCGTGCACCGCTCCATGGCCAAGCCGGCGAAGATGCCCTGGGCCCACAAGCTCGTCGGTCGGCTGCACGTGTGCGCGATGACGAGGCAGATCGGTTCGCAGAGCATCAAGAACGTTAGCCAAATTCCGAGCCACATCTTCGTGTAATCGAGCTCTTTCGCCTGCCACCAAAGAGTTTGCTGTACGTTCGACATCAGCGACTTCTCGGCGAAAATACCATCGACCCCAACCGTCTGCGCGTACTTCATCAAAGATTGAACGGCTGTGTTGTACTCATCCGCCGCCGAGCCAGACCAACCGGGTGACCGGGCCTGGGCCGCGTCCAGGGAAGCGCAGGCATCCGAAACCGCCTGTTCGCTGTCCGTCAGCCTCTCCCCGGTATCCGGTTCTCCCATTCCGCACAAAAGTATGAGAGTCAGAACGGCGTTCTCCGCCCAGAACAGAATCGCCAAGGACGGGTCCATCTTGTGTTTGAACTTGTCCGGGTCGACTTCTCGCTGAAGTGCCATGGGGTTGTCGAGTTTGAACCGACGTGCG
>CAZZHX010000072.1:1601-13040 GCA_964653535.1 uncultured Mycobacterium sp.
CCGCGAAGGAGCGGAACAGGTCGTCCTCCTCCTGGATGAGAGGCTCCTCCACTCCGCCTTGGCCGATATGCTGAAAGGGGTCTACCGCCTCGGGTTTCGTGTACACGTTCCGAACTTCGAGGCGGTTCTCCCATCTCCCGTCTCCACTTTCCAGGCGCCCCGGCTTGATCTCAAAACTTGTTATTGCCTCACCTGGGCCTCGGAGATCCTTCTCAGCGCGATAGCAATACTTCTGGTCCTTGGGCTCAAACGATCGGGTGACCGTGGTCGGGTTGCCCTGCCCATCGTGAAGACGAGATTCAAGCAGTCTTCCGCGGTCGTCTCGCAATTCCTTGACGACCGTCCCATCCGGGTGCTTAATTTCTTTGCAGTAGGACTCATACTTATTTTGCGCGTCGTATTGGTCCTTGTATTTAAGTTGCTCCGTTGTCACCGTGCCATCGGGTTGAACCGTTTGCTTATACCGCGTCAAGCTATGTTCGTCGTCCCCGAAAATGCCGGGAGCCTCCAATTTTCTCTCTTCCCAGGCGTAACTGCCGTCCGCTTGCCGTACGGCGGAATCGGGCCGCTGTGGGAGATCTTCCGTAAGCGCTGTATCGAATCTCAGTTTGTTCTCGATGGGGTTGTGTTCACCCGCGTCGTACGTCTCCAAGCCAGCGGGTCCGCTTTTGCCATTCATTCGGTACAGCGATTCCGACTCGGCCGGAGTCAGGCCCGGCACGTGCGGCGCTTGGTTCGGATCTTTGCCGAGCAAGAAGCCTTTCATTCCCCCTTCCTGATGCCACATCTCCTGTTTCGCGCCGACATCAAACCTTTGTCCCGCGTTGTAGACCGCATCGTCGAACTTCTGTTGAAGTTGCTGGCGAAAATTCGTCAGGTCTTCGCCCATACTCTCCAGCTTGTCGGTAGCGAACTTTTGGCCCTCCGCGTACGCATCGGTGGCGGCCTGCTTGTACTCGCCGAACTGCTTTCCCGTTTGATACAACTGCTCCTCGGCTTGCAGCTGCAGCCGTTCTGTCATGGTCAGCCTCTCGACCTGCTGCTCTCCCACCATTCTGTCGACCCAGCCCAGTCGCGCGGCGATGTACATGCTGTTGGTGACGGTGTTGGACATCTCGGCGAACGTCGCACTCCCGTGGTCGTGATGAGCCATATGGGCCCCGAATTGGGCACCGGACCACGACGTGGTGATGCCTTGGGAGATCCACTCGAAAACTCCGACCATCGTCAATTTCTCCTGTCTTGAACCATGAACTGCGAACGCACTACGGGCGTTCGGCCTCCGGACTTTCCGCGCACGGCGCCGACCGCTGCTACTCGGTCGCGTACCGGGTGGCGAACACCTCCGCTTCCGCGGCGGCCGCCTGCTGCGACGTCGGCAGGCTCACGCCTTCGGGCATCGCCAGGAACCTGCTCAGGCCCCCGATGTCGCCCTCGCCCAATTCCCGCATCACGTCGGTCTGGCCCACCTGCTCCAGAATGAACGCATGCTGGCCGGCCCGCCCCTTCTGTCGGGCGAGGCCTGCAAGGACCAGGATCTCGTCGGCCAGCTCGGCCTCGCTCATGGTGTTCACCTTCGCCGAGAGCTCGACCTGCTGGATCATGCCGGACATGTTCGCCGACACCGAGACCGTCCCGGGCGGGTTGGTCACCGTGAACAGCGGCAGGGCGTCCTCGTCGTCGGCCTCGTCGCCCGCATCGACCGCCGCGTCGACGGCATCCAGAGAGGTCGCGTGCACGTCGACCTGCTCCGGCGCGTAGTCGGGCACCTCGTCGAAGGTGGCCGCCGCATCACCGGCATGGTCGCCGCCGGCGAAATCCAGCGGATCGGCGTCGCCGGCGTCGGCTGCGGATCCACCGGAATACGAGAAGTCCAGGGCATCGAAGTCATCGCCATCGTGGCCCGGCTGGTGCTGCGCCATCGCGTCACGTCCCTTCGTCGGGGTAGCGCGGGATTGAACCGGATCTACCCGTCCCCATCCCGCTCGTCGTCATCTCACTCGCCAATCGGTGGCGAGCCTTCCGGCCGGGGCGGCCGGGAAGTCTGTCGGGCCGGGCGATCACCAATCGTCATCGTCAAAACCCTGTTGCGTGGGTCCGTCGTCAGCCGCCCGGGCGAGCACCGTTGGCGCCACGAGGCCCGGCCGGGCAGCGGCACCCGAGTGGGCGCCCGCCCCCATCGGGCCCACGGGCGCCGCGCCACCTGCAGCCGATGCTCCCGTGCCGGCGGCAACCGGCGCAACCCCCTGGGCCGTCTTGTCGGCCGATCCGACCATCGGCGGCGTGCTCGACGCCGAGCCGCCCGCTCGGGGCAACGCCTCGGCGTACATCAGACCCTTCCCGACGGTGGGACCCGAACCCCCCGCCAGCGGGTGGTTGGACAGCGCACCAGCACCCACCAGGCCGACGTGCCCGGGGCCACCTGCGCCGGCGTTGCCCAGTCCGCCGGCCGCATGCCCGCCGAGACCCGCCGCGCCGCCGCCATGGCTGGACAGCGAAGCCAACTGCTGCAAGGGCTGCATCAACTGCTGCGTGAACATCTGCATCGGCGCACTCAGCTGAGCGGCCCCCCCGAGGTACTGCAGGGCTTGCTGGACGTCCAGCGCCCCGTTGTCGGGGGCAGGGGCAGGGGCTGGCGTGGGCACGTCACCCCCGTTGTGCGGGGCCGCGGCCATAGCGGCAGCGCCCGAGGCCCCGTCGGCGCCGACGGCCAGGATCGGCTTCAGCGGCGCAAGCGGCTCGAAAACCGTGTTGGCCATGGTCTCCGCCTGGTAAAAGTCCATCACGGTGCTGGCCTGAGTCCACATGCGGACGAAGTAGTCGGTCTCGTTGAGGCCGATCGGCACGAGGTTGATGCCGAGGAAGTTGGTGGCCGACAGCACCGTGTGGGTGACGTGGTTGGTGGCGATCTCCGGCAGCGACGGCGTCATCGCCAGCGCCTTGATGTACGACGCGGCCTGCGCCGCGGCCTGCATGCCGCGCCGCCGAGACGTCTGGGCGGCATCCTGCAACCACGTCATCATCGGCGTGATCGCCGCCGTCGCGTGGTCGCTGCCCGACCCCGTCCACGCCGCCTGCAGGGAAGCCAGCAACGCGCCGACCTCGATGGCCTGAGCGTCCAGGGCGCTCGCGAACGCCTCCCACCCCGCGGCGGCCTCCAGCATCGGGGCGGGCCCGGGACCGGCCATCAGCAGGGCCGTGTTCATTTCGGGGGGAAGCGCGTGCCAGAACATGTCGTGTGGTCTCCTTGGGCACACCGGCGGCGAATCGATTCTAGCGCGCCGCGCAGCGTGCGCACACCGCCGCCGGCCGTCATGATGTCAGCGCTTCGTCGCGGATCGGGACCGCGGTGAACTCCCTGACCAGTGGGCGTTTGGGGCCGCTGTAGGGGCTGGCGCCGTTGCCGTCGACCGCTGCCGCGGCCGCGACGGTCGGAACGTAGGGGGCGCCGGTGTAGAGGGTGCTGAACTTGACGGGTTCCTCCATGCCGACCCGCAGGAACCCGACGCCACTCTCCTTGTTGGTGATGTACTGCGCTTCCGGCGTTCCGATCACCGACCTCGACTCGAACGAGCTGGTGGTGCGCAGTGCGATCCGGTAGGTGAGGTTGGGTTCCAATTTGTCGATGCGCGCCCCCCCGGACTGCAGCGACTGGGTGGCCAGCAGCAGGTGCACGCGCAGCGAGCGCCCCACCCGGCAGATCCGGTCGAACAGTCCGACGAAGTCCGGGTGGCTCTGCAACAGCTCGGCGAATTCGTCGACCACAACGAACAGCGTCGGCAGCGGCGCAAGGTTGGCGCCACGCTCCCGGTATTTCTCGTACTCGGCCACCCCGGAGAGCGCACCGGTCGCCCCGACCTCGATCCCCGCCTGGCGCAACAGGCCCTGGCGGCGGTCGAGCTCCCCGGTCAGCACCTCCCCCATCCGGTTCACCAGCTCGGCTTCCTCGGCCATGTTGGTGATCACCGCCGCGGTGTGGGGGAGCTTCTCCATTCCCAGGAACGTCGACCCGCCCTTGAAGTCGGTCAGCAGCAGGTTCACCTGGTCCGGATGGTGCATGGCCACCAGCGACAAGATCAGGGTGCGCAGGAATTCAGACTTGCCCGACCCCGTGGTGCCGATCAGCATCCCGTGCGGCCCGCCCCCAAACTCAGCACCCTCCTTGATGTCGAGATACATGAGGTTGCCGGTCTTGAGCTCGTGCCCGTACGGGATCTTCAGGCGGTTGGGGTCTTTGTCGGGGAACATCGTCCAGCGCTGCGGCGTGACCTCCTCAACGTTCTGGGCGCCCACCATTTGGTGCCACTCGGTCGCCACCTTCTTCTGGGCGCCCGACCCCTTCTTGTCGACGAGGGTTCCGGTCATTGACCACCCGGCCAGCTTCCGTGCGACACGGCCTGCCTGCTGGCTCGTCAGGTGGTCGGTGACTGCCGTCACCTGACGGAACGACAGACCGGGCAGTCGGTCGTCGGCCGTCCCGTCGTCGGCCACCCTGATGCGGTAGTTCGAGGCTCGGTGTTTGCCCAACGTGATCACCGTGACACCGGCTCTGCCGTCGGGCGGGAACCCCGCCTTACCGCCGGTCAAGTCCAGGACCACAACGTAGGGTCCCGCGGGCAGCGAGTCGGGGGTGTGCGGACCGCGCGCGGCCAGATCGGACAAGCTGTCGGGGCCGGTGTAGATCATCCGGATCGGGCCGGCGACGTCGGTCTCGGTCGGATGCTGCACATGCGGAAGCCATTTCAGCCAGGCCCACTCTGGATCGTCGGGGTTCTCAGTGAGCACCCGGATCTGCAGCAGGTCTGGCGGATGGAACACGGCCAGGTGGCAGATGATCGCCCGCAACAACCCCGCCGCTCCGGCCGGGTCGCCGGCCATCGCGATCGTCGGAAACGTCCTCAGCTGCAGCAGCTTCGGGCAGTCGTGGATCAGACCGTGGGTGCGCAGAAACTTGACCGCCCACATGTTGGCGACCGGCTCCAGGTACGGCTGGGGCGCGGCGGTGGGGCCCGCGAGCTCGCCGCTGGCGGACGGCTTCATCAGCCGGTCGACCGCCGGCTGCCCGCCGATGCCGATGCGGACGGCGGTGTAGAAGTCGGCGCTCGCGGCGCGGGACCACTGGCGGGGTGTGCCGACGATCGACAGCAGGTCGTCCGGATGTGGTGCATGGTAACCGAAGAACTGCACCTGCGCGTCTGCCGACGACGTCACCCGCGAGCGCAATCCGGCCAGATAACGCAGATACTCCTTGCGGTCGGTGTTGATCTCGGCCACCTTCTTGCCGCCGCCGCCGCCGCCGCCGCCGCCCAGCATCCCCACCGACATCATGATCATCATCAGCGGCGACATCAACATGTACGGCGAGAGCGACTTGACGCCGCTGACGAACATGATCGCCATCATGCCGAGCATGCACAGGCTCATGACGTAGGGCATCGCCTTCTGTATTCCCGACGCCGGGATGTCGACGCCGAGGTCTTCGGGTGGCGTGATGGTGATCTCGCCCGGGGTGAGCCGGGGGCCGCGCGCGGCGATTGACGGCGTGAACTTCCTGGTTGTCACGAGGAGGCTCCGGGGGCGGCAGGGAGCTTACGGGGGCTCGGGTCCGCGGGCAGAGTGGAGTGTTCCAGCAGGGCGGCGTCCCGCGACAACACCGGGCCGTCCACCAGCAAATGAATGACCCCCCACGGCGCAGGTTTCGGATTGCTCAAGCCCAACGCCTCAGCGGTCTTCTGGTCGGGTATTCCATAGCACACACCCTGAGGATCGATGTAGTACAGGGCCTCGCCGTAGCGGGGATCGGGCGACTGTATCTGCACGTACTTTCCACCGTCGAGGTACACGATCACGTCTCCCTGCACCTGATCGATACCCTTGTCCATCGCCGACGGCGGTATGGGCAGATGCGCGACGGTCAACAGCTTCGTCTTCGGTGTCTGTTCGCCGGCCGCGCGTTGCCACATCCAGCACAACACCGGTTCCTGAGGCCGGGAGACGATCAGGATCGCGTCGTCGGGCAGGGGCGACGGGTACTCCCGCTCGGGGATCTTGACCACCTGGCTCTTCACCATCAGCGGGATCGTGCCCAGCCCGTAGGACTCGTTGGCGCGTAACAACGATGCGGTGTTGAGATTCACCCGCGCCACCCCGTCGGGCAGCACCACGTAGAACTGGTTTCCGAACGGGGTTTGGACCTGGAAGACCGAACCGATCACCAATTCTTTCGGCAGGTCGACGGTGTTGGGGGCACCCGCGCCGGGGATCGGCGGCAACTCCCACGACCCGGCGTCGGGTATCGCGTTGAACATGGCCTCCGAGAGAGGAGTCGGCTTGGCGCCCATCGGTATCCCCAGGGCCGAGGTGAGAACGTGATCCCTCAAGTGGGTTCTGTGCCGCCCGTGCAGGTCGACGATCCAGCCTTTGCCCTGGAAGGTCGTGAGCAGGGTTTCGTTGGGGAGTAATGGGTCGGACGGTGCGACGTCGAACGGCATCGACAAAACGGCCACCTGCACGCCGGGGTCGGCGCTCTCGGGCGCGGTGACGGTGTCACACAGCGCCCACGTCGGCGCGGCGTCTGCCACGACGGGCGTCGCATAGGGAGCGCCGGGAATGCCGATCGACTGTCCCCGGGGCAACGTGTTCAGTTCCGCGGGGTTCACAGTCACCGGCTCAGCGGGCTTTCCGAGCACCAGCCGCGCCGAGGTCAGGTTGTAGACAGGGTGCACCTGCCCCGACACCGTCAGATACAACTGGTTGGTGGAACGGTCGATCAATAAATTGCCGCCCCCGATTTTGCCCTGCGGCTTGAAGTACGCCATCGCTGCGGAACCCGCCACGATCAGCACGGAGATCAGAACCCCGAACGCGACCGATCGGCTGTAGAACGACAGCGGGTCGTCGAACATCCGGGTGTCACGGCGAACGATCGCATGTTCCATACGCCGAAGCAGGAAGCGCCATCCACTCACCTGGACCTTAGTGGTCAGCCGAAATCCTGCCATGCGTCACGAATCTACGCTGAGACGGCCGTGGACGGCGAACACATCGGAGGCCAGCGACTCGGAGACGGTCAAAATGCCGACCGCGCTCTCGTCCTCAATATCGCAGTACCCTCGCTCAGTCATGGGCGGTCGCTTCGGCGTGATCGAACCAGGAGCCCGCTGGAAGGAACTCAAGGAGCCCGTCCAGCGAGCTTTGCAGATTGTCCGGCGTGCCGGGCAGGAAACTTCCGTACAACTTGCCGCCGATGCGGCGGGGCACCGACACCAGCCGGCCCCGGGCCGAATCGAGGACGCCGGCGGCCACCGTGGTCTGCGTCGAGGTGTCACCGGGGAGGCACTGGCCGGCGGTGATCTCCACCCAACTCGCGGGGTTGCTGGTGATCTCGGCGTAGATCCGGGCCGTGGCCGGCCCCACCCCGAGCCGCGCCAACTGGGCCTCGGTGGTGCACCCGGCCAACTCAGTCGCGACGCCCGTGAGCGGTTCGACGTCGGCGGGTTCGGCAGTGCCCAGCACAGACATCACCATGCCCGCCAGGCCGACATGCTGAGCAGCCAGCTGCAGCACCAGCAGGTCGCCGTCGCGTACCGCGACGACATGGCGTTCGCCCTTGCGGCAGACCGCGAACCGCACCATGACGTCGCCGATATCGCGTCGCCACCAACGGCCCTCCAGCGTCCGGTCCGGCCGGCTCAGGGTGCGCACCATGGCGGCCACGGCCGGGTGGGGTTGTCCGAATGAGTCCAACACCGCCTGGCCGATGAGGTCACGCCGCACCTGGTCCCAAACCAGGTCGCGGACGTCCTCTTGCAGGATGTTCGGCCGGATTCCCAGCGCCGTCGGGAAGTCGACCAGCCCCAGGCAATCGGCAATCACCAACATGCCGTCGGTGGTCAGCTCCACCGCGACCACATCGTCGATGTGGCCAGCATGGCCGGCGGCGGGGGGATAGGACATGGTCGACATGGTCGGCGCGCGAGCGGCGGCGGGTTACCGAGTCCGGTCGGCCCTTGTCGGCGTCGACGACCGCGCGTCACCTCGGCCGACAGCTACATTCGACATGAGACATCTCCTTCAACTCGAAACCCGTGGTCGCTGTCGCCCTGACTCGCTTCGGCTAACTCCGGGCGAGTCGACTCAGAGAATACACGGGCTGTGTTGGGGTGCACCCGCGCGAATTGGGGGGTATCGGTCATCGACAACGTAGCCAGTCGGACGGGCCGCCAGGCGATCAATCAGTCGTCCTTGTACCGGCTGGCGAACACCTCTGCCCGCGTTTTCTCAGCCTGTTCGGGCGCGGGTATCCCCATGCCGGTTTCCATGAAGTCCCGCAAGACCTCGGTGCTGTCCAACCGCAGGTCATTCATGATTTCATCGACGTGCGACAGGTCAACGTGATCTAGAACGTACGTGTGCTGGCCGGCTAACCCCTGTTGCCGCGCCAGCTCCGCAAGAACGATCACCTCTTCCGCGAGTTCGGATTCGGTCATGGCGGCCACCCTTGCCGACAATTCAACCCGGTGGGTTCGACCATCCATGAGCGCCGACACCGCTACCGTGCCGAGCGGGTTGGACACCATGAAGAACTCAAGTCCATAGTCCTGGGTCGCTCCTTCCTCGGCCGCCCCGGTCTGCGCGTCAAGGGCATCCAGCTCGGTCCCGACGTCGACGGTCTCGGCGGGTGCGTAGTGATCCAGCGCATCAGTGCCTGATCCGAGGTCACCCTTGTGGGTCCCGGTGAAGTCCAGAGGATCAGACTCGACGGCGAGGGGGTGTTCGGGCGCCTCGAATTCACGCGGGGCGAGATCGTCGTGGTAGTCGTCCTGCCGCACGGCCTTCTCCTTTCGTAGACCCGATCAGCGGTCCAGCACTTGCGCGTCGATGTTGCCTGCCAGATCACCATCGACATCCTGGTAGATGATTTTGGCCGTGCGCACGATTGCCGCAAGTCTCGTGGCTGCCTTCGAAATGCTGTCGACCGCCTCGTGGTGTGCCTGCTCAGCTGCGCCGAAAGCGTTGTTGGATACTCCGCTGATCGGTCCGTGAGTCGCGTAACACGTCGACCTCAGACCGGTTACGGCCCTGGCGGCATCCGCCGCCTCATTCGACGCACTTTCCTGCTTCTTCGCTAGAGCTTCCAAATATTCCGGATTGACCGACAGATTCGTCATGGTCAGCCACTCCACTCCGCCGAAGCCGGCCGCTGAGTCTCGGCGGCGCCGGCCACGGCGCCCTGGACGGGAGCACGGCCGGCGGCACCCGCGCCGGCCTCGGCGTCTTCGGTGTCGTTACCTGCGCGAGGGGCCGCGGCGGCGGTGGTGGGCTTCTCGGCAGAGGGCGCCGCACGTTGACCCCGACCGACCACTGGGGTGGTCTGTTGGGGCTGCGCTGGAATCACCGGGTTCACGCCGGGTGGTGTGGTTGCCGCCGTCGGAGTTGCCGGGGGCGGGATGTCCGAGCCGGTCGGTATGGCGGCGGTGAGTGCGCTCAGCGTGGCCTGCTCCTGTGTTGCGCTGCTGGTGGCCATGACGGCCGGGGGATGAAGCGTTGGCGCTCCGCGTATTGGCGTGCTCGCACGGGTAGACGTGAAGCTACCGACCGTTGTCCCTGGTGTTGCGGCCGTACCAATGGTTACGGACATCCCTGAAGCGATCGTCTTCGCGTACTCGGCTACCTTGTTGTACTGATCAATCCGCGCCTCTACCTCGGCCTCAACCGACACTGAATTCTCGATTGCCTTGCTCTCGTAGGTTAGGACCACACCCATCGCTGCTACAGAAGCAGCGAGCTGCCAGTAGAGCGAGATTGCCGGGCCGTATATCGGTTTCAGGTACAGGCATAGAGCGACACCCTGGGCGAGTACAAGCCCAAGCAGCGCGCCCGCGCAGCCATGCTTCGCTGCCGTGACCGCAGCGGCCTGGTCGGACATCAACCCCTGCATTTGTGAGTTGAGATCCTTCTGATTTTGCACAAGGCTCATCAACGTTTTGGTCTGGTCTGAGTAAAACTGTGCGGCCTTGCCGTCCCAATCCCGGACGTCTGGGATAGCCGAATCAAGGTCCTGTTTGACTAGTTTGAGTCTGTCGACACCGGTGGCGAATCCAGCCCCCTGGTCAGGGACGGCGAATCCGTTGAAAGTCAGGTCGATGACCGAGACGATGACCATGCAGACATCGACTACCGCCGTTGGAGTAGGCAGACCATTTTTCATCAACAGATTTTCCGGATCGCTGAACTTTTTCAACGCCTCCTGGAGGGCCGGGATCTGATTTCTTCCGTACCAGAGGCCCTTGCCCACCATTCCACCAGAGTTCAAACCGATGCCAACGTCGTCGCCCTGGTAGGCACTAGCGCCAATGCCCTGCGCACGCTGGACGCAGTAAACCAAGTCGTGAAAACCGTTCAAAAAACTCACAGTGGCTGCCTCTCGCCGGCTCTGGCCACCCCTATGCGCCAGCACCTGTGAGCGACGATAATCCCTTCGGCTACGACCCGCATCCCCAAGCCATGCTCGAGATCGGGAGGGGTGTTACGTCCCGTCCTCCGCGAAGAGCCCCGCGATCATCGCGGTCAGTTCGAGGAACTTCCGCCGCGTGGCCGGAGCGATTTCACGGTTGACGTCGATGACGCCGCCCGGTCGCAGATGCGGGTCGAAGGGCACTTCGACGACGGGTTGCCCATGGTCGACGAACTCGCGCGCCAGCACGGCACGGGTGCGCTTGTCGGCGTGGCCGTCGGAGTCGTTGAGCACCACGACGGTGTTGTCCAACAGCGTCCCGAGCCCATGATCGGCCATCCACTCCATCGTCCGTGCCGCCGCCGACGCCCCATCGGCCCACGGCGAGGACACGACGATCAGCGCATCGAGGTCACGCAGCACCTCCTGGGTGACCGGAGCATCCATCGTCGAGCCGCAGTCGATCACCGAGATGGTGAAGTACCGGTCGAGCCGTCGGGCGGCCTCCCGGTAGATCGCCGAATCGAGAACGCGGCGCGGGCCGGACGCCGGTTCGCCGCCAAGGACGAACAGGCCCGCGGAATTGCGGCCCAGCCGCCCGGCCACATCCCCGAAGGAGCGCAGGTCGCGGTCCGCGGTCAGCTCCCAGAAGGAGGCGGTCGACGCCGGATCGATCCGGCTGATCAACCGCCCGAACGCGGTGTCGGCGTCGATCGCCACGACCCGGTCGTGTCCGCGGAGCTCGGCGAACAGCGATCCCACGGTGGCGGCCACCGACGTCTTGCCCACACCGCCCTTGCCGAGCACGCCCACCTTGTAGTTGCCGCGCAGGACAGTCCGGATCGAGGCCACGCACTGCGCTTCCTGCAGTTGCGCGACCGACGGGCGTGGGCGGACCAAGCCGAAGGTCAGCAGGTTCAGTGCGCGCCGCCAGCCGCGGTCCTGGGGTTCGGGCGGCGGCGCGGGCGCGGTGCGCCGGGGAC
>CAZZHX010000073.1:0-13032 GCA_964653535.1 uncultured Mycobacterium sp.
GACCGAGTCCGTCGTCACCGCGCTGAGCGAGGCGCTCCGGGGCGGGCACGACGTCTGGGTTCCGTTCGTGGATGACCTTGGCCGTGAGGAGCATGTTCGTCGGATCGGCCTGGTGCTGGAGCGCCGCGGGCTCGCCCTGCGGGTGGGCCGCGACCTGTGTTCATGCCCACGCTGCCGCGGGATGAACGAGATCGGTATGGCGTTACGCCGGGAGGTCCACGCCGTCGACGACCTCGACCAGAGCGTGGTCGCCGCGGCCGGCATGCAGAGCCTGAGCAAGGAGATCGAGATGGAGTTGTGGCGGAACGATCTTGCGGCACGCCGGGATGCAAAACCTGCGCCGGGCGACGCGCGCGCGAACAAGACGCTGGCCGAGCGCCTCGAGGAACTCACCGCCGCTCACGGGCCCTGTCCGCCGTTGCCGTCCGCGACGGCCGACTGGTCGCAGCGCCGGCCCGCTCTCGAACAGTTCGCGGGCTGGCTCCTCCACACCTGCGGGCTGACTCAGACCGAGGCCGCGGACCTGCTGAACCAGTCGGGCAACCGCACGCAACACGGCCGGGACTGGCGGCAGTGGACCGTCTCGGCCCTCGTCAACGGTCGTTACGACCGCCGCTCGGCAGCCTGACGCATGAAGTTGTTCGTTGCGTTTGCGCTGCTGTGGGTGTCTACGGTCGCGACGCCCTCGGCCACGGCAGATGTGTCGGGCTTCCTTGACGCCGTGAAGGCTGATGGCATCGTCGGCACCCCAGGCTCTGTTCTCGCGAACGGGCACTCCGTCTGTACCACCATGACGGCTGGGCACAGCGATCTACAGATCGTCCAGAGCATCGTCACCAACGACAGTATTGACTTCAAGCAGGCCAGGAGTTTCGTGGTCGACGCGGTCCACTACCTGTGCCCGCAGTTTGAGTCGGCCTCGTCGCCGAAGACACCGAAGGCCGTCAAGAAGGTTCCGATACCTGTATTCAACAACAACGTCGTCATCCATGACATCACGGTGTAACGGATTCCTGAGTTCCCGATTACATGTGCCCGGAGTCGTCGATCAGCATCGCGCCGTTCACCAATGCTAGATGTAGCCAGCGTCTTTCGGCACTGGACGTACCGTCGAGCAGCACGTATCGGAGTTCGGCGACCACGCTGGTGGCGTCTCGCGGGACCACCGAAATGACCGTCACTGACTGGATTGTCGCCCAGAAGCCGAGGTAGTCACTCCGCCCGTTTTTGTTCTGGTAGTTGGCGTCGAGTTTCGCCCAGGCATCCATGGGGTGTGCTGGAAGGTCGGTGTAATACGCCGTGACGAAATCGCGCATCCTCTCGAAAGTGGCTTCGGGTGTTGTCGATAACGCCGCGGTGGTGGCGGTGGTCTTCGGGGCGGCGGCGGTGGTGGCGGTGGTCTTCGTGGTGGTGGTCGCGGTGCTAGCGGGAGCGATGGCAGGAGTGATGGTGGCGCTGTTCGCCGCGCGACCGTGGGGGGATGGCCGCAGCAGAAACACGAGGGCGCCGATTGACGCAAGCACAACGATGGCGGCCAATGCGGACAGGGATGACGTTCGCCGGGGCGATCGTTGAGCCGGGGCGATGTGGGCATTGAATGCTCGTGCGAAATCAGAGCAACGCTTGAATCGGTCTTCGGGCTGCTTAGCCAGGCCACGCGCAAGAACCGAATCAAGCGTCGCGAGCTCCGGTCGGATGTCCCCCACAGCGGGCGGCGCGACATTGAGATGATGGCTGATCACCACCGCGGGGTTTGAGTTGGCGAACAACTGTGAACCGGTCAGCAGGTGGTACGCGGTCGCCGCCAGCGCGTACTGGTCGGCGCGGCCATCGATGTCCTCGCCCAGCAATTGCTCGGGCGCACAGTAGGCGGCGGTGCCCATAGCCATGTTGGTCGTGGTGAGTCCGCTGATGTCATCGACTGCTCTGGCGATGCCGAAGTCGGTGAGCATGATTCGCCGCTCCTCGTCGTCATCGAGGTGCGCCACCATGATGTTCGCCGGTTTCACGTCGCGGTGCAGCAGGCCACGCTTGTGGGCGTAATCCAGTCCGGCGGCGACGGCGGTCACGATCTCGGCGACCTCGCCGGCGGGCATACCGTCGGGGTAGCGCTGCCGAATCAGCTCACCGGCGTCGACACCGTCGGCGAACTCCATCGAGATCCACAGCCGGCCCAGATATTCACCTCGGTCGTACACTCCAACGATATTGGGGTGCGACAGGGTCGCCGCCAGGTCGGCTTCGCGGATGAACCGCTCACGGACGTTGGCGCCGGTGCAGACATCCGGCTTCAGCACCTTCAGAGCGTCTTGTCGCGGAAGCCTCGGGTGCTGGGCCAGATAGACGTCACCCATTCCCCCGGACCCCAGCAACCGCACGATCCTGTATCCGGCGAACGCCTCGCCACCCTCGATCGGCATGGGCCGAATCCTAGCCAGGGACTGAATCAGCCCACGACGTCCAGCCAGGTAATCTGCGCCTGTGACGGTCACGTTCTTGGTCTCACTGGCGCTGGTCTTCGTGGTGGGCGTCGCTATCCAGCGCGGGAACACCTGCACGGTGGTCGCGTTCGACGACCTCATCTATCGCCGCTCCCCGGTCCGCCTGCTGACCTTCGTATACGCGTGGTTCCTGGTCGCCGGGGGCCTGACCGTGCTGTCGTGGACGACCGGATTCACCCCGCATGCGCAGTTGTTCCCGGTCACAGTCTGGTCGGTCGTCGGCGGCCTGCTGCTCGGCGCCGGCGCGGTGATCAATGGCGCGTGCACCAATGGCACCCTGGCGCGCGTCGGCTCGGGCGAATACGTCTACATCATGACCATCCTCGGCTTCACCGCCGGCTGCGTCCTTGCCCACGAGTCCGGTCTCGCGGCCACCATCGAGGCCTCGTCGGTACCGACCACGGTGCACCCGAACCATCCCGTGCCCGCCCTGCTGGGACTCGGCGCCGTGCTCATCCTGACCGTCCGCCGGCTGGTCATGGGTCAGCACGAGAGCTTCCGGGATTTCCTGCGCAACGCCTGGGATCCGCGCACGGCGGTCCTCATCATCGCGGTCCTTTTCGTCATCCTGGTGCAGATCTACGGCCCGTGGGGCTACGCCGAACTGCTGGGTGACGTGTCAAAAGGAGCCACCGACCATCTCGCGCCGCGGTTCGCGCTGTTCGCCGCGCTGCTGACAGGGGCAATCGTCGCGGGGCGTACATCCGAGCGCGCCAGGCTGATCGGTCCGCTCACGGGCAGGGTCGTCCGATGCTTTGCCGGCGGCTTCATCATGGGAATCGGCTTCAGTCTGGGTCCTGGATCATTCGGCGGACTTACCCTTTTCGGCCAGCCGCTCCTACTGCCGTACGCATGGGCGGTGATGGTGGCCTCGTACGTCGCGATCGTGTTCGGAGTGATCTACATCCGATCTAGGTTCGGGGCCTGGATCACAAGCCGGCGCGGCTGAGCCTAGGGCGACCCGCGCCAGCCTCACCCGCCGCGATCGACACCTAAGGCGTGAGCCGCTGCTGTGGCGACGTCCGCCCGTAGATCCGTGATCGGTGTGCTGCCCCGAATCAGAATGCAGTTCGTCAGCAGGATGACGTAGGTGTCCGAGCCCGGGTCGATCCACAGCGACGTCCCGGTGAAGCCCGTGTTGCCGAAGCTGCCGATCGGGAAGATCGTGCCCCGCGGTCGGGAATAGGGCGTGTCGATGTCCCAGCCGAAGCCGAACAGGTCGTGCCCCGGGACCGCCGGATAATTCGGCGCCGCGCTGGCGCGGGCGGCGGCATTGGCCTCGTCGAGCTGCCCGGGCGTTCGCCCGGGTTGCTCGGGACTCGTCATCAACTCCAGGGTCTCCCGCTGCACTGGGAACGCGCTCGGGCGGTCCGCGAGCCGGTCGAGCAACGCCTGCGCGTAGACCCCGACGTCGTGGGCCGTCGAGAAGACGCCGGCGTTGCCGGCCACTCCGCCCATGCGGCGTGCCGTCGGGTCGTGCACGGTGCCCCGCAGCAGGCGACCGAAGTCGGGATTCTTGCTCGGGTCGGCGGCGTTTTGCTCGTCGAGGGCCGTCGGCGCGATACGAGACAGCTCAGCGGCGTCCCAGGTGCCCGCGGGACATGATTGCCGCACGCGCCCTTGCGGCGCGGGCGCCCAGGCGATCGCCGTTCCCGCGATCTCGTGGGGACCGCACACTTTGGTCGGCGGCAGATAGCCGGTGTCCGTCATACCCAGCGGCGCGAAGACGTTTCGCTGCACGTACGTGTCTTCCGCCTCCCCGGTGATGTGCTCGAGCAGCGCGCCGAGCAGCATGAAGTTGATGTCGGAGTAACGAAAACCCGCACCGGGAGCCGACTGCAGCGGCGTCATGAGCGCACGACGAACGCCCTCGGCCTTGTCGGGACCGTCAAGACCCCAGGGATCCCCGAGGTTGACGTCGATCCCCTCCCCAGAGGTGTTCGTCAGCAGCATCCGCACCGTCACCGTGGCGCGCTGCGGGTCGTTCGCCGTGTTGAAGTCGGGCAGATATTCCTGCACGGGATGGTCGAACTCGACCTTGCCCTGATCGTGGAGCTGCATGACGGCCGTCGCTGTCGCCAGGCACTTGGTCAACGACGCGATGTCGAAGATCGTGTCCTCGGTCATCGGCTCGGCGGGCGCCGGCGACCCGTCGGGTCCCGGGTCGGCCTCCAGCGTGCGCGAGCCGTACGCCTGGCGTAGGACGACGTTGCCGCCATGCCCGATCGTCACCACCGCACCTGGAGTCCGCCGCGCCGCGATCGCGTCGTTCACGAGCCGGGAGACGTCGGGGAACTTCACGGCCCCGGGCGCCGGAACTGCATCCGGCTGCTTCGAGAAAATGTGCACCTCAGGTGCGGCCGGCGGGGCCTCGATGTGTGTCGCGTGCTGGCCGCCGGCCACCGTCGCGCGCCACGGGGCGCCAGTCGAGGACGGCCCGGCGAGGACGACCACGAACACCACGGCGGGAAGGCATCGCATCAGCTCGCGGACCCCGGGCATATCGCAAGAGTAGGTGGCCGGCGCGGCAGGATGTAGGCGATGACGTCCTTGATGCGGCGGTTCGGCGCGGTGGTGGGCACCCTGGCCGCCGGCGCGGTGCTGGTGCAGTGCAGCGCCGCGGCCCCGCGTCCTGCACCCGATCCGTCCCCCGCGGCGCCGGCGCCCGTCGCGCCGCCGACGGAGCTGACCAGTGAACCGGTCACCGCCGCCGAACTCGGTGCGAGCTGGCGGCCGGGCTGCCCGGCCGATCCCGCGCAGCTGCGGCGGGTCCACGTTGAGTACCTCGGCTTCGACGGGACGACGCACCGCGGTGAGCTGATCGTGAACCAGGATGTGGCGCTGGAGGTCATCGAAATCTTCGGGCAGCTGCGCCGAATCGGCTTCCCCATCGACAAGATCCGCACGGTGGAGCGCTACCCCGCCGCTGACGATGAGCTGTCGATGGAGGACGACAACACCTCGGCGTTCAACTGCCGGGGCATCCCGGGGACAACCCGGTGGTCCGAGCACGCCTACGGGCGGGCCATCGACATCAATCCGCTTCTCAATCCATGCCTGCATGCCAGCGGTGTGCTGGAACCGCGGACTGCGGCCGCCTACCTGGACCGCGGCCGCACCGACCCCGGTCTCCTGCACCGCGACGATGGGGCCGTCCGGATCTTCCTCGACCGCGGTTGGCACTGGGGTGGCGACTGGACAGATCCCATCGACTACCAGCACTTCGAGCGACCCTGAGGCATCATGGGCGGCATGAAAGGAGCAACCGCGCAGAAGATCGGCCGCATCGCACTCGGCGCGTTCATGGTGTTCGCAGGTATCGGCCACCTGACATTTTCCCGCGCGGAATTCCACGCGCAGGTGCCCAATTTCGTACCGCTTCCCCCGGATGTGACGGTGCTGGTCTCCGGAGTGGTCGAGATCGCGCTCGGGGTAGCGATGCTCCTGCTGAGGAAGAGGCGCGCCCTCGTGGGACTGCTGCTGGCGGCATTCTTCGTGGCAGTCTTCCCCGGCAACATCGCCCAGTGGGTCCACCATCGGGATGCGTTCGGCCTCACCAACGATCGCGCTCGATTCGTGCGGCTGTTCTTCCAGCCGATCCTCATCGCCTGGGCGTTGTGGTCGACCGGGGCGTGGCGATCACGACGCGACAGCGCCCCGCGATGACCGGCACGGTCGGCGAGGTCGTCAGGGTCATCGATCTGGCGGGGGTCTTCGGCAATGCCGTGGTCGGGGGAATCGTGGCTCGCGAGCACCGGATGGATCCGATTGGATTCGTCGCGCTAGCCATCGTGTCCGGCCTCGGTGGCGGGCTTATCCGGGACACCCTGTTGCAGCACGGGCCTCCGGTCGCGCTGACCGACTACCTCTATCTGATCACCGCCGTCGCCGGCGCTATCGTCGCCTTCCTCGCGCCTCTGGGCGCCCGGATCTGGACGGTGGCTTTCGCGTTCGTCGACGCCCTTGCCCTGGGGTGCTGGGCCGCTGCGGGAGCGCAGAAGACGCTGGACGTCGGCCTGGGCTGGCTGCCGGCGTTGCTGTTGGGCACCATCACCGCAGTCGGCGGTGGCGCGCTGCGGGACCTCACCGTCGGGCGGATCCCGCAGATCTTCGGCGGTAACACGCTCTACGCCACCTGCGCCCTCGTCGCCAGTTTCGTGGTCGTGCTTTTCAGCTACGCCGGGCGCGCGCCCGCGGGCACGATCGTTGCCACCGTCGCCGGCGCGGCGCTGTGCCTGCTGGCCCGGTGGCGCAACTGGCAGTTGCGGCAGGGAGTGGAGTGGAACTGAGCGCCGTGGTTCCGTTCACCGCGCCACGCTGACCCGCCCGAACCGACTCATGGCGCACCAGTAGACATCCCGCTCCCATCCCGGCGACGCGAAGACCACCCCCTGGGTCACTCCCCCGATCCGCGCGCGGCCCCTCTCTGCTCCGGTCTCGATGTCCAACACCACCACGTGCTCGCCGCCACGCCCGAAATCGTTGGTCACGATCTCCCCGCTGTCCGGCAGGCAGATCATGTGGCCGGCGGCGCCGAATCCGTCCTTGCGCCACACACTGCGCAGCCCGCCGCCGGGCTCGAACCGCCAGGCTCGTATCACGCGATTCGCCGAGTCGTAGCCCACCACGATGCGCCGCGCCTCGTCCACCAGTGGCGGGTTGGTGACGGTGCCGCCGGCGATGCCGGACACCTCCACCGCCTCAAAGTCCCGGCAATCCGCGAGACTGACCCGGATCAGCCGGTTCGCGGTGCGGCTGACCCCGCGGCCGATCATGGACCTCCGATACCGGTGTTTGCCGTTGTCCATGAACCACGCCTGCCCCAGGGCGAGCACCGCATCCCACCCGTAGGTCTGGTGGCTCCCCGCCACGTAATCCAGCCGCCACCCCTCGTCACGCACCAGCGTCGCGGTGGCGTCATCCCAATCGAACCGGAAGATACTGCGAACGCCGACCACATACAGCGTGTTACCCACCGCACTGAGCCGGGCGATGGAGGGCTCGGGGCACTCGATGTCGGGGCAGGCGAACCCCAACGGGTCGGCCCGCAGCACCGACAGCCGGGCGTTCTGGTGATCGGAGATGTTCTTCGTCACGATGAGCCCGTTGTCCAGCACGACGAAACTGTTGTAGGGCGCGTGCACCGGTAGTTTCAGGGCCTGCTTGACGCTGCAGTCCCGCGCCAGCCGATGGACCCACCGCCCGTACACCACGTAGAGGTCCCCGTTGGCGTGCAGCGCCATGCCCCCCGGCCACATCGGCCCGCCCGCCAACCGCGGTGACTGCGCCTGTGGGGCCAGCGTCAGGGGGTCGATGAGCGCCACCCTGGCCGCGGTCGGCCGCCCACCTCGCGCCCGAATCGCCGAGTGTGTCAACAGGTAGACCTCACCGGGGTCACCCAGCACGGTCATCGTGGACATGACCCGTGTTACCGAGGTGGCCTGCAGACGCTCACCGGGTCGCAGCCCCAAGCCGGCCCCGCCGTGGGGAACCTGCAACCGCGCCGGGCCGCCGTCCTCGCCCGGCCAGGGCGTGTCCAAGTAGCCAGAATCTGCCATGTCATCCTCCAGGCCGTAGGCCTAAACGCGCGCCTTTCTTATGGGGCGCGCCTGATCGACCTCCAGTGTCAGCAGAATCTCTCTCCCGTCATGGCCATGAACGAGAGCTTCCACCCCATCCCTGCTCTTGTGTTTTTCGGAAAGCTCCCGGAGGGCTGGCGGTGAGAGACGAAGCGTGATCGAGGTCTCGTCCTCTACGGAGCAGGATGTCAGCGATAGGAGACGCGAAGGCTCATCGTCGAGGAGGTCTCCCGACTCGATCGTCACCGTCACGACAACGCCATCGGTCAGAGGAATGGCTTCAACAAGCCGTTCCCCGGCCAGCAAGAGTGGCAATTCCTCCTTGCTGATTCGGAACCGCAGCGCCTCACGGGCAAGGCGCAGATTCATCGTTGGGTTCCTCGTGACGTCACAGCCAGCCCCAGAAGAAGCCGGACAGGAGAACGGCGAAACCACCGACTTCGCCGATAATCAAGGCAGTCATCGCGACATGAATTGCCCGGCCCGGTTGGCTGAACTGATTGGTGGTGTCCCGCAGGGCTCCATGCAGGATGTAGCTCGCGATCGCGCCGACGAAGAAGACGATGATGGTCGTCGCGGCCGCTGCGTTGACCCATTCCGGCCATGCGCTGAGTTCCACGAAGACCGCCAACAACAAGGTCGCGAAGGAATACAGCAGCGCCGACCGGTGCGCGATGTCCACGTAGGGATGCGCGAGATGATCCGGACTGGTCGCCATCTGCCGGTACTTCCATATCCCGAGGACGAGCGCCAGCAGGAAGATCAAGCCCGCCGCACCGATCGTCGCAGAGGTCGCATGCGCGAGAGCCTGAGTCATAGTTGCCTCCATCGTAAGGTAACGGAGAGCTCACTGAAATCGGGCGGAGGACCGCCCACTAGCAGTTGACATCGGCTGGTCGGGCACCCCGGGCCGAACGACGAGAGGAAGTGGAGTTGACCCATCTGTCCCCCGCGGACTCGCCGCCGTACCGCGTCATCGTCTGGGGCACCGGCACCGTCGGTACCGAGATTCTCACGGCGATCATCGACCACCGCCGCGACCTCCGCATCGTCGGTGCCCGGGTGTATTCCGACGCCAAGCACGGCACCGATATCGGTACCCTCGCCGGCCGCGCAGCCTTAGGCGTCACCGCAACCACCGACGTCGCGGAGATACTGGCGACCGATGCCGACTGCGTGCTCTACTGCCCCCGCAATACCAGCATCGACGACGTCTGCGCACTCCTTGCCAGCGGGAAAAATGTTGTGACGACTGCCTTTCTGTTCCATCCGAAGCGGATCGCGCCCGCAGACCGAGACCGGCTGCTGCAGGCGTGTCGGACTGGGCTCAGCACCGTGCACGGCAGCGGCCTCAACCCCGGCAATCTCTCCGGTGTGCTGCCGCTCGCGCTCTCCGGGATGAGCCGCACGATCGATAAGATCACCCTGCAGGAGCGTGCCGACTGGTCGGTCTACGAGAGCACGTCCATCACCTTCGACAACATGGCCTTCGGGCAACCACCCGAATCAATCAGCACGAACGCCAATGACTTCCTGGCCTTCAACAGCGGGTTGTTCACCGAGCAGGTGTGGTTTCTCGCCGACGCCCTCAACGCCGACATCGACGAGGTGACCGCGACCGTGGAAGCGGTTCCGGCCGCCGCCGATCACCAGATCTTCGATCACCTTCTGCGGGCCGGAACCACCGCCGGCCAGCGCTGGACATGGACCGGCCGGCGCAACGGCACCGCACTCGTCGAAATCGAGACCCTGTGGACCGTCGGCGGTGAATACCCGGCGCATTGGCCAAAACCCGAGCACGGCTGGACCTTGACCATTGAGGGCGACCCGTCCATGCGGGCACACTTCGTCGCCTTGGCCAGCTTCGCCAGGGCAGCCACGATGGAAGAACACGTCCGCTCTGCCAGCGTGGCGACCGGGATGCAGATCCTTAACGCCGTCCCCGCGGTCTGCGCCGCGCCGCCGGGATTCGCCACGATGGCCGATCTGCCGCTGATCCGGAGTCACAACGGCTTTCGGTGCGAGCCGATCGACGACTGAGAGGGCATCGGTCAATCGCTCGGCGCCGCACCCCGTAGCTCCGCCAAGGAGGCGTCGATAGCCTCGGCGAGCGCGGTCAGCCCGGGCAGCGCCTGCGGATCGGCACATAGACCTATCCCCATCGTTCCGGCGCAAGAGATCGCCGAGATGCGAAGGGCGTGGTGCACGGCTGGTTCGGATGACGAGAAAAAGTTCTCCACGCGGCGGCCCTCGACACCGACGGCCGCCGACGGACCGGGGACATTCGAGATCGCCAGGCTGAATGCGCGGGAGCTGTCGGCCCGCCGCTTCACGGCGCCGCCGATCATCGGCATACGCCCGAGGGCGTGCAAAAGGTCGTAGAGCTCTTGGGCATCCTCGCGCTGCTTGCGCACAGCAGTTTGGGAGCGAATGAGTTCGAGCCGTGTCATCGGATCGTCTTCCCCCAGCGGCAGGTCGACATTGATGAACGAGTCCCGGTTTCCCAGATCCCCGGCGGCCTCATCTCGGTGGTGCAGGCTGACCGGGATCTGCGCCCGCAGATGCGGCACCGCACCCAACCATCCACGAAGGCCACCCGCGATAGCAGCCAGCAACACGTCGTTGACGGTGGCCCGCTGCCGTAGCGCGGCACCGATGGCCTTCATCTCCGCCACAGTGGCAACACTGAAGGCCAATTCGCGGGATCCGGTGATGGGCCGATCCAGCGGGGAGGGCGAGCCGCGGCGGCCCCGTTCCCGGTGCAGCGCAGCGGGCATGCGCTTCAACTCGGTCAGCCGTCCCACTTTCAGCTCTGCCTTCACGCCCGGTGCATCGGAGGCCAGCGGTGCCTCGGGATGCGGATCCCACAGCACATCGTGCAGAAATCGCACGCCGGCGATGCCATCGGCCATCGCGTGATGGATCCGGGCGGCGATCGCCTCGCGCCCGTCATCGAGTGGGCCGATGAGGTCGAATGTCCATAACGGCCGCTCGCGGTCAAGGTGCTCGGACATCAGCGTGCTGACGGCGCACCACAGATCGGCGCGAGTGACGCCGCGGTTCCCCGGGTGCCGCCGCACGTGCTGACGGATGTCAAAGCCGGTGGCCTCGACCCACCGCGGACGCGCCGCACAGGTGTCCACCCGTTGACGTGCACGCGGTTGACTCTCCAAGCGGGCGGCCACCCTGCTGCGCAGAGCATCGATATCGAGCGGCCCTGCACCGGGCTCCAGGATGACCAATTTGAGCGTATGCCCGGTGATTGCGTCAGACTCCAGTCCGAGGATCCGGGCATCGTCGGGGGCAAGCTCGCTCGACTCGTCCATCACCACGGGGTGGCAATCACCGGCGGTCTCCGGTCAACGGCACGACGGAGAAGTTCTCCCGGACTTGCTCAAGCGGTAGATGCGCGATGGCGAGATGGTCAACCTGGCTCAAGTCCACGGTGCATTGCACTCCGCGCCGCAGGCCGTCTCCCAGAAAATCCGCAATGCCGTCACGATCTAGCGTGGCCACCTTCGCCCGGATCTCACCGTGGTTAAGCACGCCCGACTCGTGGATCGACATGGTCAGCAGGAACTCCAGCCAGTTGTGTCGAGAATCGTCGGCGGCCATGAGAAATGCGGATCTGGCGATCTCGCCCGGGGCGGTCGGCTCGTACCCGGTGATGACGTGATTCATGTCGTGGTTGACGTAGTGGGCCGGCAGGTTGACATCGTCGCCGGGAAGAGGGAATCCGTGTCGGCGGTAGAACTCGATGTACTGATAGCCCAGAGTGTCCTCCGGCAGGTCATGCAGTTTCGTCAAGCGCTCGGCCAGCGGGTGGTCGGGTTGGTCCAAACGCAGATACCGATTCCGCAGGGACAGTTCCGAGATCTCCGGCAGGATTTTGGAGTAGGAGCGTTCCAGGTCGGTCGCAGCCGCTTCGGCGCCCTGCTCGATCGCGGTGCGAGTCAGTTCGATCTCGTGCTCACCGAGACCCAAAGCAGTGACGTACTTCTCGGATAGGTTGACCTGCTCCTCCGCCATGGGATGGCGACACAATTCGAGCGTCAGAGCGATCTCGGCGAAGCGCAGGCGCGCATCGGGCCGCTGCACCGCCTGGGCCACGACATCGGAAGACAATGGCCTCACGTCAGCGAGGTCGAGGCCGTCACGTCCCAGGACGTGACGGGCGATGGCGGTCAGGACCGTCACCTGCTCGGTGGTGGGGCCGTCGGCTGTCGAGATACTGCCCACCAGTCCGGCGATGACGGGGTCGACCTCATGATCAACGAACAGACCCATAGTGCCCCAATCACAGCGAGGGTGGTTCAACCGGCTGCGGACCCTACCAGCGCCAGGGTTTTCAGGATCCGGCCACGGACCGATCCGCCGGAGCGGAACCATCTCGGACACCGTACTCCCGGGCACCTATCCACCAAGGTTCTCCAGCACCCACCCCGCCAGTATCCGCGCATCCTCGCCCACCGTTTGCGTCCATGTCTGACCTGCGCGCTCACCAGCGTCATCGCTGACCAGTTTCACCAGCCGCACCGGCACCCCGGCGTTGCGGGCAGCCCAGGCGACGGCGTAGCCCTCCATGTCCACCAGATGCGCGTCGCGGGACAGGGCCCGGCGGGCCTCGCCGTCGGCGATGAACCGATCCCCGGTGGCCAGCACCACGCGGGCCGATTCATCCGCAGCAACCAGTTCCAGGGGCATGCCGTAATCGCGGTTGACCAGCGCGCGGATCTCCACGGAGTCGAAGTCGTGCTGCGTCACCGTGTGGATCTCGTGTACTCCGTGGAGGCCATCTCGCAGGCTGCCGGCGGTGCCGATGTTGATCACCGCCGCCGGCCGGCTGGAACCCAGGGCGGCCATCACCGCCACCGCCGCATTGACCTTGCCCGGCCCCGTCACCAGGACCGGCAGCACACCGTCAAGGGCTTCGGCTTCCTCGCGCAGGGCGA
>CAZZHX010000074.1:0-12923 GCA_964653535.1 uncultured Mycobacterium sp.
CCGAGACCCGGGTGCTGCTGCCCGGCACGGTCAGCCACGGGGATGCGAGCTTCAACGTCAGCCGAGCCGCGTTGCTGGTGGTGGCGCTCACTGAACGCCCAGACCTACTCATGGCGGCAACCGACGATGCGCTCCATCAACGCCAACGAGCCCCGGCGATGCCCGCGTCGGCGGAATATTTGCAGGTGCTGCGGCGTCATAACGTGGCAGCGGCGCTATCGGGTGCCGGACCGTCCCTGATCGCGCTGACCACGGAGCAGGAGTTGCCGACCGCAGTGGCGGAGTATGGCGCCCGCACTGGGTTCACCATCACCGCGATGACCGCCGGCGATGGGGTTCGCTGGAGCCCGGGAGTCACGGCGCTCGGTTGATGCACCTCGTGCATGGAGCTTAGAAGGAGCTTGGAAGGAGCTTGGAAGGAGCGTGGAAGAAGCGGGGCCGGAGCCGTTGCTTGCTTCCTGCAGTGATGCAGGCTATTCTCGGAGCGGCTGAGCAAACGCAGCATTTGCACATTGCACTGCGGCTCGGACAACACCAGCTTCCTCTCATGGTCGAGGTTTGCCATAATCCCCGCCCGGTCGAGGCGATCACCCGTTGCAGAGTCGGTTACCGGGGGCACACAGCCACTCTGCTGAACGCAACAAACCTCCCCGTATGAACTGATCAGCGGGGTAAGAAAGGAAATCCGTGACTGATACGGACCTGTTCACCGTGCCTGTCGGCAAAGCCGCAGACAACGTCGCAGAAACCCCGGACGCGAAAGCGAGGGGCTCCCTGTCCGCCATGGTCCTGCCCGATTTGCGCGCTCTGGCCAATCAGGCTGGCGTCAAGGGGACGTCGGGCATGCGCAAGAACGAACTCATCGCGGCGATCCACGAGGTCAGGGCCAACGGCAACGGCACGTCAGCACCCACCGTCGGCGCTGCTACCGCTGCGACGGAGGCCCCCGCCGAGCCGGCGGCTCCCGCCGCCCCAGAGGTTGATGGCGAGCCGAACCACTCGGCCGGCCGCGAACGGCGCGCCGAGTCACGCGGAGCCGGATCGGCCCGCGCGGCCGAACGGCCCGACCACGAGCGCGCGCACGACTCCGGCGGCGACCGGAGCGGCGATCAGCAGAGATCGGGCGGGCAGCAGCCACGGGGCGACGACGACGGCGATGGTCGTCAGGGCCGGCGGGGACGACGGTTCCGTGACCGCAAACGCCGTGGGGAGCGCCCGGGCGACGGCGCCGACACCGAGCTGCGCGAGGACGACGTCGTCCAGCCGGTCGCCGGCATCCTCGACGTCCTCGACAACTACGCATTCGTCCGCACCTCCGGCTACCTTGCCGGCCCGAACGACGTCTACGTCTCGATGAACATGGTGCGTAAGAACGGCCTGCGCCGCGGCGACGCCGTGACCGGAGCGGTTCGGGTGTCCCGCGAGGGCGACCAGCCCAACCAGCGGCAGAAGTTCAACCCGCTGGTTCGCCTCGACAGCGTCAACGGCGGCCCTGTCGAGGAGGCTCGTAATCGACCGGAGTTCAACAAGCTGACGCCGCTGTACCCCAATCAGCGGTTGCGGCTGGAGACTACATCCGAACAGCTGACCACCCGGGTGATCGACCTGATCATGCCGATCGGCAAGGGCCAGCGCGCGCTCATCGTCTCCCCGCCCAAGGCGGGCAAGACGACCATTCTGCAGAGCATCGCCAACGCGATCACCAAGAACAACCCGGAATGTCACCTCATGGTCGTGCTCGTCGACGAGCGCCCCGAAGAGGTCACCGACATGACGCGCTCGGTCAAGGGCGAAGTCATCGCCTCGACGTTCGACCGGCCGCCGTCGGACCACACCTCGGTCGCCGAACTGGCGATCGAGCGGGCGAAGCGGCTGGTCGAGCAGGGCAAGGATGTCGTGGTGCTGCTGGACTCGATCACCCGCCTCGGGCGCGCCTATAACAACGCCTCGCCCGCGTCGGGCCGGATCCTGTCCGGTGGTGTCGACTCCACCGCGCTGTACCCGCCCAAGCGATTCCTGGGCGCCGCCCGCAACATCGAGGGCGGCGGTTCGCTGACCATCATCGCCACCGCGATGGTCGAGACGGGTTCCACCGGTGACACGGTGATCTTCGAGGAGTTCAAGGGCACGGGTAATGCCGAGCTCAAGCTGGATCGCAAGATCTCTGAGCGGCGGGTCTTCCCGGCCGTCGACGTCAACCCCTCCGGTACCCGCAAGGACGAGCTGCTGCTGTCTCCCGACGAGTTCGCAATCATGCATAAGCTGCGGCGGGTGCTGTCGGGCCTGGATTCGCACCAGGCCATCGACCTGCTGATGTCGCAGCTGCGCAAGACGAAGAACAATTACGAGTTCCTGGTGCAGGTGTCCAAGACCACGCCGGGGTCGATGGACAACGACTAGACAACATCGCGGTGTGGGCGAGCTGCGCGCGAACTGGCATAATCGGAGCTCGTCGAGGGCGACAAACGACATACGAGGACAGCATGAGAACTGACATCCATCCTGATTACGCGGAGACCACGATCGTCTGCGGTTGCGGCACCACGTTCCAGACGCGCAGCACCAAGCCCGGCGGCCGGATCGCCGTTGAGGTCTGCTCGCAGTGCCACCCGTTCTACACCGGCAAGCAAAAGATCCTCGACAGCGGTGGCCGGGTGGCCCGCTTCGAAAAGCGGTACGGAAAGCGCAAGGCCGACGCGGCGCCGGAGAACGCAGACAACACCGACGCATAGCTGGCTTGCCGACGCCCGAACTGTGCGCCAACCGCACGGGCCGGGCGTCGGTTCGTGTGTGCGGTAGGAGCTCAGATATGACGCAGCCGGTGCAGGCAATCGACGTGCTGCTGGCCGAACACGCCGATCTCGAGCGCGCCCTGGCGGACCCCGGCCTGCACAGCAACCCCGACGAGGCACGCAAGGTCGGCCGCCGGTTTGCCCGGCTGGGGCCGATCGTCGCCGTACACCGCAAGCTGGTGTCGGCCCGTGGCGATCTGGAGGCGGCGCGCGAGTTGGCCGCCGATGACGCGTCGTTCGCCGACGAGGTGGTGCAGCTGGAATCGCAGGTGGCCGAGTTTGACACCCAGCTGACCGACATGCTGGCGCCGCGCGACCCGCACGACTCCGACGACATCGTCCTCGAGGTGAAATCGGGTGAGGGTGGCGAGGAGTCGGCGTTGTTCGCGGCCGATCTGGCCAGAATGTACATCCGCTACGCCGAGCGGCACGGCTGGACGGTGACGGTCCTAGACGAAACCACGTCGGATCTCGGCGGCTACAAGGACGCGACGCTGAGTATTGCGAGCAAGGGCGACACAACCCACGGGGTGTGGTCGCGAATGAAGTTCGAGGGCGGGGTGCACCGCGTGCAGCGTGTCCCCGTCACGGAATCCCAGGGTCGCGTCCATACCTCGGCGGCAGGCGTGTTGGTGTACCCGGAACCTGAGGAAGTCGCCGAGGTGCAGATCGACGAGTCCGATCTGCGCATCGACGTCTACCGGTCGTCGGGGAAGGGCGGCCAGGGTGTCAACACCACCGACTCGGCCGTTCGGATCACCCACCTGCCCACTGGCATCGTCGTCACCTGTCAGAACGAACGGTCCCAGTTGCAGAACAAGGCCCGCGCGTTGCAGGTGCTCGCCGCCCGACTGCAGGCGCTGGCCGAGGAACATGCGTCGGCCGATGCGTCGGCCGACCGGGCCAGCCAGATCCGCACCGTGGACCGCAGCGAACGGATCCGCACCTACAACTTCCCCGAGAACCGGATCACCGACCACCGGATCGGTTTCAAGGCGCACAATCTCGATCAGGTACTCGACGGCGATCTGGACGCGCTCTTCGACGCGTTGGGCGCCGCCGACAAGCAGGCCCGGCTGCAACGCACATGAATGCGCTGCGCCAGGCGATCGACCGGGCTGCGGCGCGATTCGCCGAAGCCGGGATCGACTCCGCGCGTTCCGACGCCGAGCAACTCGCCGCCCACCTGACGGGGACCGAGCGCGGCCGGCTGGCCCTGCTCGACTCACCCGACGGCGAGTTCTTCGGCCGATACCGCGCGGCGGTGGCCGAGCGGTCACGGCGAGTGCCGCTGCAGCACCTCACCGGGACCGCGGCGTTCGGGCCGCTGACGCTGGAAGTCGGCCCCGGCGTGTTCATTCCGCGGCCGGAAACCGAGGCCGTGTTGGCCTGGGCGACCCAGCAACAGCTCCCGGCGCGGCCCCTGATCGTCGACCTGTGCACCGGCAGCGGCGCGTTGGCGCTCGCGTTGGCCCGCCACGCGGCCAAGATCGGGTTGCAGGCGCGGGTCATCGGTGTCGACAACTCGGAGGCGGCCCTGGGGTACGCCCGCCGCAATGCCGCCGGAACATCCGTGGAACTGCTGTGCGCCGATGTACGCGAGCCGGTCCTGCTGCCCGAGCTGCATGGACTGGTGGATCTGCTCGTGGCCAACCCGCCGTACGTTCCCGACGACGCCGTCGTCGAACCCGAAGTGGCCGAACATGATCCGCGCCCCGCGGTGTTTGGGGGCCCGGACGGCATGGCGGTGATCGAACCCGTCGTCCGCCTAGCGCAGCGGTGGCTGCGCCCGGGCGGCCTGTTCGCCGTCGAGCACGACGATACGACGTCGTTGCACACAGCCGACATGATCGATCGCACAGGGAGTTTCGTTGACATCGAGGCTCGGCGGGATCTGACCGGTCGGCCGCGGTTTGTGACGGCCCGCCGGTGCGCTGGTCTGTCGGAGCCGCGCCGTGACTGAGGTGTTCGACTGCGCCGAACCGCAGCGGCGCTCCCGCGGAATCGCGTCGGCGGTGACGGCGCTCAAGGATGGCCGGCTGGTCGTTCTGCCCACCGACACCGTCTATGGCATCGGTGCCGACGCCTTCAACCGCGCCGCGGTGTCCGCCCTGCTGTCGGCGAAGGGCCGGGGCCGGGACATGCCGGTGGGCGTGTTGGTCGGCTCGTGGCACACCATTGAGGGCCTGGTGTACACCATGCCCGACGGGGCCCGCGACCTGATCCGAGCCTTCTGGCCCGGCGCGCTGAGCCTGGTGGTGCCGCAGGCGCCGTCCCTGCAGTGGGATCTGGGCGACGCGCGCGGCACGGTGATGCTGCGCATGCCGCTGCATCCGGTGGCCATCGAACTGTTGCGTGAGACGGGGCCGATCGCGGTGTCCAGTGCCAACGTGTCCGGCCGACCACCGGCGGTGAACGCCACCGACGCGCGCGACCAGCTCGGCGATCTCGTTGACGTCTATCTCGACGCGGGTGTGGCCCCGCAGCAGGCCGCCTCGACGATTGTCGACCTGACGGGAACCGGTCCGCGCATCCTGCGGGAGGGCCCGGTCGGGGCCGAACGGATCGCGGACGTGCTGGGCGTCGACCCGGCGCAGTTGCAGTAGGGTCTGTCGAGATGCATAGCGATCCAGCCAGCGATCTGGTCGGCCTTGCCAGCGGGTTGCTCGCCTTCTCCGATCACGGCACCGGAGTCCCGCTGCGCGAACTGGCGCTTGTGGGCTTGACCGCGGCGATCGTCACCTACTTCGCAACCGGGCCGGTGCGGCTGTTCGCCACCCGTGTTGGGGCGGTCGCCTATCCGCGGGAACGCGATGTGCACGTGAACCCCACCCCGCGGATGGGCGGGCTCGCGATGTTCCTCGGTGTGGTCTCGGCCGTGTTCCTGGCGGCCCAACTGCCCGCGCTCACCCGCGGTTTTGTCTACTCCACCGGCATGCCCGCAGTGCTGGTAGCTGGCGCGGTGATCTTGGGCATCGGCCTGCTCGACGACCGATGGGGTCTGGACGCGCTGACAAAGTTCGCCGGTCAGATCACCGCGGCCAGCGTCCTGGTCACCATGGGCGTCGCCTGGAGCGTGCTCTACATCCCGATCGGGGGCGTCGGCACCATCGTGCTCGACCAGGCCTCGTCGATCCTGCTCACCCTGGCGCTGACGGTGTCGGTGGTCAACGCAATGAACTTCGTCGACGGTCTCGACGGGCTGGCCGCCGGTCTTGGCCTCATCACTGCGCTGGCGATCTGCATGTTCTCGGTCGGCCTGCTCCGCGACCACGGTGGCGACGTCCTGTTCTATCCACCCGCCGTGATCTCGGTGGTTCTGGCGGGAGCCTGCCTGGGCTTTTTGCCGCACAACTTTCACCCGGCGAAGATCTTCATGGGCGATTCCGGCTCCATGCTGATCGGGCTGATGCTCGCCGCGGCCGCGACCACGGCGGCGGGTCCGGTCTCGCAGACCGCTTACGGCGCGCGGGACGTGTTCGCTCTGCTGTCACCGTTCCTGCTGGTGCTCGCCGTCATCTTCGTGCCGATGCTCGACCTGCTGCTGGCGATCGTCCGCCGCACCAGGGCCGGGCGCAGCGCCTTCAGCCCCGACAAGATGCACCTGCACCACCGCTTGCTGCAGATCGGCCATTCGCACCGCCGGGTGGTGCTGTTGATCTACGTCTGGGTCGGCATCGTCGCGTTTGGCGCCGCCGGCACCATCTTTTTCAACCCCCGCGCCACCGCCCTGGTGATGCTGGCCGCGATGGTGGTAGCCGGCGTTGTGACGGTGATCCCGCTGTTGCGCCGCGATGAAGGCGTCCATGAAGCCGCCCATGAAGGCGACCATGAAGGCGCCTACGAAGGCGCCCACGAAGACGACCATGAAGGCGCCCGCGGCGGTGAACGGGACGACCGCCGGTAGCCCGGAGACCTCCCAGGGCATGGCACTTTGATGTGCGATACGCTCGCCGTGCCACCGATCGTTTGGCAGCGGTGTTCCGGGTCCACCAGGGATTGAGGTGCTGCAGTGACGACACCAGCGCACGATGCGCCGTTGGTGTTCCCCTCCGTTGCCTTCCGTCCCGTTCGGCTTCTGGTGATCAGCCTCGTCATCACAGCGCTGGCCATGCTGGCCGGCGGATTTTCCGGTCGTCTCCAGCTGGGGATGTTCTTCGGTGTCGGGTTGCTCCTGGGCCTGCTCAACGCGCTCCTGGTGCGCCGATCCGTCGAGTCGATCACGGCCGGGGATCACCCGCTGAAGAGAAACATGGCGGTCAACTCGGCGTCCCGCCTGGCGATCATCACCATCCTCGCGCTGATCATCGCCTTCGTCTTCCGGCCCGACGGCCTGGGCGTCGTCTTCGGGTTGGCGCTGTTCCAAGTTCTGCTGGTGGTGACCACCACGCTGCCGATACTGCAGAAGATCCGCTCTTCAGAGGCGCCCGTGTCGGTGGTGCCCTCCCCCGGAGAACAGCCGCTGGACTCGCACGGCGAAAGGAGCCTGGGGGATGTCTGACATGGTCCTGGCCGACGCAAAAATCGAAGTCGGCGAGCACACCACGGCCACCTGGCTCGGTATGACCGTCAACACCGACACGATCCTGTCGACCGCGATCGCCGCGGTGATCGTGATCGGGTTGGCCTTCTTTCTCCGGGCGAAGATCACCTCGACCGGCGTGCCCAGCGGGGTTCAGTTGTTCTGGGAGGCGATCACCGTTCAGATGCGCGACCAGATCGAGAGCGCGATCGGCATGCGGATCGCACCCTTCGTGCTGCCGCTGGCGGTCACTATCTTCGTATTCATCCTGATCTCCAACTGGCTGTCGGTGCTGCCGCTGCAATACACCGATGCGTCCGGGCACACCACCGAGGTCCTGAAGTCGGCGGCCGGGGACATCAATTACGTGCTGGCGCTGGCCCTGTTCGTCTTTGTCTGCTACCACGTGGCGGGCGTCTGGCGCCGCGGCATCGTCGGGCACCCGGTCGCCGTATTGAAGGGGCATGTGGCGTTCCTGGCGCCGATCAACCTCGTCGAGGAGCTCGCCAAGCCGATATCGTTGTCACTCCGGCTTTTCGGCAACATCTTCGCCGGCGGCATCCTGGTGTCGCTGATCGCCCTCTTCCCGCCCTACGTCATGTGGTTGCCGAACGCGATCTGGAAATCCTTCGACATGTTCGTCGGTGCGATCCAGGCGTTCATTTTCTCGATTCTGACGATCCTGTACTTCAGCCAGGCCATGGAGATCGAGGATCACCATGACTGACGGCATCATTGACATGGTCTGATCCCCAGATCACGTGCAGAAGCCTGGTAGACCACTACCGGATAAAGGAGGAAAAGAATGGCCCTGGACCCCCAAGTCGCTGCCGCTGCTCTCATCGGCGGTGGCCTCATCATGGGCGGCGGCGCGATCGGCGCCGGCATCGGTGACGGTATCGCGGGTAACGCGTTGGTCTCCGGTATCGCTCGGCAGCCCGAGGCGCAAGGCCGGCTGTTCACACCGTTCTTCATCACCGTGGGTCTGGTCGAGGCGGCCTACTTCATCAACCTGGCATTCATGGCGCTGTTCGTGTTCGCCACGCCGGTCAGCTAACTCGTGGTGATGGGCGACACGAGCTCCATGGTCCTTGCCGCCAGCCAGGGGGGCGAGGGAGGAAAGAGCACCAGCAACTTCCTCGTGCCCAACGGCACGTTCTTCTTCGTGCTGGCCATCTTCCTTCTCGTGCTCGCGATCATCGGTACGTTCGTCATCCCGCCGGTGCTGAAGGTGATGCGCGAGCGGGATGCCATGGTCGCCAAGACCGCCGCCGACAGCAAGAAGGCGGCCGAGCAGTTCGCGGCCGCCCAGGCCGACTACGACGAGGCCCTCAAAGAAGCCCGCGGACGCGCATCGGCACTTCGTGACGACGCCCGTGCGGAGGGCCGCAAGGTGGTCGACGGTGCGCGCGCCCAGGCCGAGCAGGAGGTGGATGTTGTCCTGCAAGCCGCCGCTGAGCGTTTGAAGCTGGAGAGGGACGCCGTGGAACTGGACCTGCGCGGCAACGTGCCCGCCATGTCGGCGACCCTGGCCAGCCGAATCCTCGGTGTTGACGTCGCCACCGCCGCGGCGACCGGGACAGCGGGACGGTAGACGCGCATGTCGACTTTCCTCGGACAACTGGTGGGCTTCGCGCTCATCGTGTACCTGGTGGTGCGCTACGTCGCGCCCCCGGTGCGTCGCCTGATGGTCGCCCGGCAGGACACGGTCCGCCATCAGCTGGACGATTCGGTGGCGGCGGCCGACCGGTTGACCGAGTCGACCACCGCCCACACCAAGGCCGTCGAGGACGCCGCGTCGGAGGCCGAGCGACTGGTCGACGAGGCGCAGATCGACGCGAGCCGCATCACTGAGCAACTTCAGGCCCAGGCCGGTGTCGAGGCGCAACGCATCAAGGCGCAGGCCGACCGCCAGGTGGAGTTGCTGCGCAGCCAGCTCACGCGCCAGCTCCGCCTGGAGCTGGGCCACGAATCCGTGCGCCAGGCCAGGGAACTGGTGCGCGACCACGTGTCCGATGCGGCCCAGCGTGCCGCCACCGTCGATCGATTCCTGGGTGAGCTCGATGCCATGGCGCCGGGCTCCGCCGACGTCCAGAATCCCCTGGCGGCGTCAATGCATTCGGCCAGCCGCCAGGCATTGGCCACTGTGTCGGACCACTTCGGCGCCTTGGCGGCGAACCTGGACAGCGCTGGACTTTCCACGCTGTCCGCCGAGTTGGCGTCAGTGGCCAAGATCCTGGTCTCCGAATCCGTCCTCACCCGGCACCTCACTGCGCCCTCCGAGGATGCGGGCCCCCGGGTCCGGCTGGTCGAGAGCCTGCTGACGGACAAGGTCGGCGACGCCACGCTGGACATCCTGCGATCGGCCGTCTCACAGCGGTGGTCGGCCCACTCCGACGTGATCGACGCCGTCGAATACGTCTCGCAGCAAGCCCTCCTCGAGGTCGCCGAACGGGAGAACACCGTCGACGAGGTGGAAGACCAACTGTTCCGATTTTCCCGCATCCTGGACGCGCAGCCGCGGCTCGCCATCCTGCTGGGTGACGAGTCCACCGGTGCCGAACGCCGGGTGGGGTTGCTGCGCACCGTGCTGGAGAACGCCGGCGGCCAGGTCAACCCGATCGCGGCGACCCTGCTGTCCCAGACCGTGGAACTACTCCGGGGTGCGCCTGCCGAGAAGTCGATGAAGAACCTGGCCGAAGCCGCCGTGGCGCGGCGAGGCGAAATCGTCGCTCAGGTGAGAGCCGCAGCCGACCTGAACGATGCCCAGCGCGCCCGGCTCGCCGAGGTGCTCGGTCGCATCTACGGTCATCCCGTGTCGCTGCAGCAACAGGTCGATCCCGATGTGCTGGGCGGGCTGCTGATCTCCGTCGGCGACGAAGTCATCGACGGAACGCTCTCGTCGCGTCTGGCCGCTGCTGAGGCGCAGTTGCCGGACTGACCACCAACCATTCACCGAAAACCCGATGCGACAAGATCGAAGAGGAAGACGATAAGCCATGGCCGAGTTGACAATCTCCGCTGATGCCATTCAGGGTGCCATCGAGGAGTACGTGGGGTCCTTCACCTCCGACACCTCTCGCGAGGAGGTCGGCACCGTCGTCGACGCCGGCGACGGCATCGCGCATGTCGAAGGCCTGCCGTCCGTGATGACCCAGGAGCTGCTCGAGTTCCCCGGCGGAGTGCTCGGCGTCGCGCTCAACCTCGACGAGCACAACGTGGGCACGGTGATCCTGGGCGACTTCGAGCACATTCAAGAGGGCCAGCAGGTCAAGCGCACCGGTGAAGTGTTGTCGGTGCCCGTCGGCGATGCGTTCCTGGGCAGGGTGGTCAACCCTCTGGGCGTGCCGATCGATGGCCAAGGGGACATCGTGCCCGACGGCCGGCGCGCACTGGAGATCCAGGCGCCGTCTGTTGTGCAGCGCCAGGGCGTGAGAGAGCCTCTGCAGACTGGGATCAAGGCGATCGACGCGATGACCCCGATCGGCCGTGGGCAGCGCCAGTTGATCATCGGCGACCGCAAGACCGGCAAGACCGCCGTCTGCGTGGACACGATCCTCAACCAGCGGCAGAACTGGGAGAGTGGCGACCCGAGCAAGCAGGTGCGCTGCGTGTACGTGGCAATCGGGCAGAAGGGCACCACGGTGGCCTCCGTCCGGCGCGTGCTCGAGGAGGGCGGCGCGATGGCCTACACGTCCATTGTCGCGTCCCCCGCCTCGGACTCCGCGGGCTTCAAATGGCTGGCGCCCTACACCGGTTCGGCGATCGCGCAGCACTGGATGTACGACGGCAAGCATGTCCTGATCGTGTTCGACGACCTGAGCAAGCAGGCTGAGGCCTACCGCGCGATCTCGCTGTTGCTGCGCCGCCCGCCCGGCCGCGAGGCTTACCCGGGTGATGTGTTCTACCTGCACTCGCGGCTGTTGGAGCGGTGCGGCAAGCTCTCCGACGAGCTCGGCGCCGGCTCGCTGACGGGTCTGCCGATCATCGAGACCAAGGCCAACGACATCTCGGCCTACATCCCGACCAACGTCATCTCGATCACCGATGGGCAGTGTTTCCTGGAAGCCGACCTGTTCAACCAGGGCGTCCGGCCGGCGATCAACGTCGGCGTCTCGGTCTCCCGCGTCGGTGGGGCCGCGCAGACCAAGGCGATGAAGGAAGTGGCTGGCTCGTTGCGTCTGGACCTGTCGCAGTACCGCGAGCTGGAAGCCTTCGCCGCGTTCGCCTCCGACCTGGACGCGACATCCAAGGCGCAACTGGCGCGCGGTGCGCGGCTGGTCGAACTGCTCAAACAGCCGCAGTACCAGCCCATGCCGGTCGAGGAGCAGGTCGTCTCGATCTTCCTGGGTACCGGCGGGCACCTGGACTCGGTGCCGGTCGAAGACGTCCGACGTTTCGAGACCGAGCTGCTGGACCACCTCCGCGGCTCCGGTGCAACGATCCTGGCGACCATCCGGGACAGCCAGAAGCTCACCGACGAAACCGCCGATGCGCTCACCGAGGTCATCAATAACTTCAAGAGGGGCTTCGCCGCCACGGGTGGCGTCTCGGTGGTACCCGACGAGCATGTCGAGGCGCTCGACAAGGAGAAGCTGGGTAAGGAATCAGTGGAAGTCCACCGGCCGGCGCCACCGAAGGAGAAATAGCACAGCATGGCTGCCACACTTCGCGAATTGCGCGGCCGGATCCGCTCCGCCGGCTCGATCAAGAAGATCACCAAGGCCCAGGAGCTGATCGCGACGTCTCGTATCGGCAGGGCCCAGGTGCGGCTGCATTCCGCCCGCCCCTACGCGGGCCAGATCACCCGGATGCTGACCACTCTGGCCGATGAGGCGGCGCTGGATCATCCCCTGCTGGTGGAGCGTCCGCAGCCGAAGCGGGCCGGCGTGTTGGTGGTGTCCTCCGACCGCGGTCTGTGCGGTGCCTACAACGCCAATGTATTCCGGCGGTCCGAGGAGCTGTTCTCCCTGCTGCGCGCGGATGGGAAGGCTCCGGTTCTCTACGTCGTGGGCCGTAAGGCTTTGAAGTACTACACCTTCCGCAACTGGAACGTCGTCGGGTCCTGGGGCGGGTTCTCCGAACAGCCCACCTACGACAACGCGGCCGAGATCGCCTCGACGCTGGTCGACGCGTTCATGCTCGGCAGCGATGGCGGGGCCGACGGTGCACAGGGCCAGGGCGTCGACGAACTGCATATCGTCTACACCGAGTTCAGGTCCATGCTGTCGCAGTCGACGCAGGCACTCCGGATGGCCCCGATGGTCCTCGAATACGTCGGGGAGCAAACCACGGTGCGCACCCTGTACTCCTTCGAACCGGATGCGACGACACTGTTCGAGTCGCTGCTGCCGCGTTATCTGACGACCCGCGTGTACGCGGCGATGCTCGAGTCCGCGGCATCGGAACTGGCGTCGCGCCAGCGGGCGATGAAGTCGGCCACCGACAACGCCGACGACCTCATCAAGGCCCTGACGCTGGAGGCCAACCGTGAGCGCCAGGCCCAAATCACCCAGGAAATCAGCGAAATCGTCGGTGGCGCGAACGCTCTCGCCGGCGCCGCCAAGTAGCCCTACCAAGGAAGCGAAGAGGATATGAGTGCCAGTGCC
>CAZZHX010000075.1:0-12845 GCA_964653535.1 uncultured Mycobacterium sp.
GAACGAGTCTTCCAGCAGCTTCATGATCGGGATGACGCCCGAGGACTGGTTCTCGATGTTTTTGATCGGGGCACCGTGCTCGCGAATGTTGCTCAGCAGCAACGCGACTCCCCCGCCTCGCTTAGATAGCTGCAGCGCGGAGTTGATCGACCGCCCGATCGACTCCATATTGTCCTCGATGCGCAGCAAAAAGCAGCTCACCGGCTCGCCTCGCTGCTTCTTGCCCGAGTTCAAAAACGTCGGCGTGGCCGGCTGGAAGCGGCCGTCGATGATCTCGTCGACCAGCTTCTCAGCGAGTCCGGTATCGCCGGCGGCCAACGTCAGCGCCACCATGCTCACCCGGTCCTCGAACCGCTCGAGGTAGCGCTTCCCGTCGAACGTCTTGAGCGTGTAGGAGGTGTAGTACTTGAACGCGCCCAGGAACGTAGGGAACCGGAACTTCTTGGCGTAGGCACGGTCCAGCAGCGTCTTGATGAAGTTGCGCGAGTACTGGTCGAGAACCTCACGCTCGTAATAGTGCTCGCGGACCAGATAATCGAGCTTCTCGTCCTGATTGTGGAAGAAGACCGTGTTCTGGTTGACATGCTGCAGGAAGTACTCGCGCGCGGCGAGGACGTCCTTGTCGAACTGGATCCCGCCGTCCGCGTCATACAAATTGAGCATGGCGTTCAGCGCATGGTAGTCCGCCTCCCCAGGTGGTAGCGCGTGAGCGCCGGACGTCACAGGCTCTGCAACGACAGTTGATGACATGTCTGTTCCTTCCACGATTCAGCAAGGGCCGCGTCAGCGAGGGCCGCGCGGACGGTCGCCACGTCTTCCGGGGTTCCCATCAATTCGAAGCGGTAGAGGTATGGAACGCCGCATTTGCGCGAAATGACGTCTCCCGAGTAGGCAAACTCGGGGCCGAAGTCGGTGTTACCACCGGCGATGACGCCGCGGATCAACGAGCGATTCCGCTCATCGTTCAAGAAGGCGATGACCTGTTTGGGGACATAGCCGGTGTCGTCGGTGCGCGGCGAGGTACGCCCGCCGCCATAGGTGGGCAGTATCAGCACGTACGGCTGATCGACCACGATTCGGCCGCGCAGCGGGATCCGAGTGGCGGGTATACCCAGCTTCTGCACGAAGCGGTGGGTGTTCTCCGACACGCTGGAGAAGTAGACGAGGTTGCGGCCCGTGAACGGCTCCGCGATCTCCCCCGTGACAGTCATGGCACCACAAACCCTTCCCGATCGCCGACCGCACGTCGCCGATCAGGCGCTGATCGCCGACTCGGCGAGGGCCTTGATGCGGTCGGGCCGGAAACCGGACCAGTGCTCGTTGCCGGACACCACGACGGGGGCTTGGAGATAACCGAGCGCCATCACGTAGTCGCGCGCCTCGGGGTCTAGCGAGATGTCGACAGTGTCATAGGGGAGGCCCTGCTTGTCGAGTGCCTTGTAGGTCGCGTTGCACTGCACGCACGCGGGCTTGGTGTACACCGTGATGCTCATGGGAATGCCGCTCCTTTGCGGGACTCTTGCGGGAAACGTTCGGGGACTTTCGTGCCAAATCAGGGACACTGATCGGGCGGGACGGGCTTTGCGGCGCGAGGGGCTGCCGGTGCTCAAAACACTACACCTAGTGGCCGACAAGATCTCTACCTACAAGATGTTCTGAATAACAATTCTGAAATTCCCTGGTCGCACGCCCCGCCACGGACACCTCACCGGCGTGTCGCACCTCACAACATGCCGACGACCTACTCCGGCCGACCGGGGCGCAGCGGCGCCGGGCTGGGGCGCAGTGCACGCGTGAAAAGCACGTTCACCCGCCGCATCGACATGCTGTAGGGCCACCATGCGAACCGTTTGAACGCATAAAGCGCCCGGATGTCCGGGGAGGTGTAGATCAGATACCGGTTCCAGGCGACCCCGGTCAGGATCTTCGCGGCCGCGAGCTCCGGCGACACCGCGTGGCCCGCGAAACGTTGCACCCAGCGGGCCACCCGCGGGTCGTCACGGTCGACGCCTGCGATCTCGATCGTGTCGGCCAGCGGGGTGTTCACCGCGCCCGGCACCACCAGCGACACCCCGATGCGATGCTGGGCCAGGTCGAAGCGCAGCACCTCCGACAGGCCGCGCAACCCGAATTTGCTTGCGCTGTAAGCGGCGTGCCACGGCAGCGCAACCAGCCCCGCCGCAGACGACACGTTGACCACCCGACCGCCCCGGCCCGCGGCCACCATGGGCGGCACGAATGTCTCGATGACGTGGATCGGACCCATCAGGTTGATCGCGATCATCGTGCTCCACTGCTCGTGGGTCAGCCGGTCGACGGTGCCCCAGGCGGAGACTCCGGCGATGTTGAAGACGGCATCCATGCTCGGGTGCGCGGCGTGGATGTCGGCGGCGAACCCCGCCACCTGGTCGTAGTCGGCGATGTCGAGGGCCAGGTACCTGGGCACGCGGGCGCCCAGGGCGCGGGCGTCGGCCACTGTCACTTCCAGGCCGTCTGTGTTGCGGTCGGTCAGATAGAGTTCGGCGCCGTGGTCGGCCAGGCGCAGCGCCGTCGCCCGGCCGATTCCGCTGGCAGCGCCCGTGACAAGGCACCGCTTCCCCGCGAAGTACCGCTCGGACGCCCGCTGCCCCATGGCCGCGACGATACCGGCCGCGACCTCGCACCACGCCGCGCGAAAGGCAAACTTGACCGCCGTCAACTCGGTCACGAAGAATTCACCGACAACACGCAATACCGAGGAGTCATGATGACGGCCACCATCAGCACCCCGCACTACCTGCTGGACCAGGCGCGGCGCCGGCTCACCCCGTCGTTCAATAACTTTCCCGGCATGGGCCTGGTCGAACGCAAGCTGCTCGACACCCGGTTTCCCGAGCGCACGCTCGCCGACCCACCGCCCGGCAGCGGACTCAAGCCGATCGTCGGCGACGCGGGGCTGCCGTTGCTCGGCCACCTCATCGAGATGTTGCGCGGCGGACCGGACTATCTGATGTTCCTCTACCGGTCCAAGGGTCCGTTGGTGTTCGGGGCCTCGCCGGTGCTGCCGAGCGTCTCGGCGCTGGGCCCGGACGCCGCCCAGGTCATCTACTCCAACCGCAGCAAGGACTACTCGCAGCAGGGCTGGGTGCCGGTGATCGGGCCGTTCTTCAACCGCGGTTTGATGCTGCTCGACTTCGAGGAGCACCTGTTTCACCGCCGGATCATGCAGGAGGCGTTCACCCGCGCCCGGCTCGCCAGCTACGTCGAGCAGATGGACAAGGTGGTCTCGCAGGTCATCGCCGAGGACTGGGTGGTCAACGACGCGCGCTTCCTGCTGCATCCGGCGATGCGCGAACTGACCCTCAACATCGCCTCCATGGTGTTCATGGGCCACGAGCCGGGCTCAGATAGCGATCTGGTCACCAAGGTGAACAAGGCGTTCATCGTCACCACCCGCGCGGGCAACGCGGTCGTCCGCACCCCCGTTCCGCCGTTCACCTGGTGGCGGGGCCTCAAGGCGCGCGAACTGCTCGAGAACTACTTCCGCGAGCGCGTCCGGGAACAACGCGGGAACGACGGCAGCGACCTGTTGTCGGTGTTGTGCCACAGCGCGGACGAGGACGGCAATAAGTTCACCGACGAGGACATCGTCAACCACATGATCTTCCTGATGATGGCCGCCCACGACACGTCGACGTCCACCGCGACGACCATGATCTACCACTTGGCCGGCAATAAGGAATGGCAGGACCGCTGCCGCGACGAATCGCGACGGCTCGGCGACGGGCCGCTGGACATCGAGTCGCTGGAGAAGCTGGAATCGCTCGAACTGGTGATGAACGAGTCGCTCCGGTTGGTGACGCCCGTCCAGTGGGCGATGCGTCGGACGGTCCGCGACACCGAACTACTCGGCCACTTCCTTCCCCAGGGGACCAATGTCATCGCCTTCCCTGGATTGAACCACCGTCTGCCGGAGTTGTGGACCGATCCGATGACGTTCGACCCGGCCCGGTTCGCCGAGCCGCGCAACGAGCACAAACGGCACCGCTACGCGTTCGCGCCGTTCGGGGGCGGCGCCCACAAGTGCATCGGCTCGGTGTTCGGCACGTTGGAGATCAAGACGATCCTGCACCGCCTGCTACTGCGGTACCGGCTCGAACTGGCCCGGCCCGGATACCGGGCGGAATGGGACTACGGCGGGATGCCGGTACCCAAGGACGGCATGCCGATCCTGCTGCGCCCGCTCTGAGCCTGCATGACGACCTGCGGGACAGCGATGCCCGCCCGATCGCCAAAGGCCGCCCCGGTAAGCCGGTCAAATTCGGCCACCAGGCCCAGTTCACCGACAATGACAACGGGATCGGGCTCGACCACGCCGTCGAGGTGGGTAACCCGGCCGCCGCCCCGCAACTGGCGCCGGCGGTCGGGCGGGTCAAGACGCGAACCGGGCGCGCGCCCAGCCCTGTCACCGCCGACTGCGGCTGCGGCGAGAAACGTGTCGATGCCGCCCTGCATGACCTCGGCGTGCGCACGGTCACGATACCCCGCAACGGCAAACCTTCCCAAGCCCGGCGAGCCGAGGAACACCGGCCAGATTTTGAGCGAACAACCAAGTGGCGGATAGGAAGTGAAGGCCGCATCGGCACCCTCATCCGTGGCTACGACTGGGATCGCACCTGCATTGACGGCACTGAAGGCACCCGAATCTGGACCGGGCACGGCGTCTTCATCCACAACCTCATTAAGATTCGTGCCTTCGCGCCGTGATCGACAGCGCCCAAGCGACATTCATCCGCCAAACAGGGCACGCCCCCGCACAGCCACCTAGCACAAGCGCAGGATTTTCAGGTCGAAGTAGCTACTGCGGCACGCTCAAGAAGACGCACGGCCGAGGCAGCTGTCAGTTCCGGTCGAAAAGTGAGCAGCCTTTGATTGGAGAGTTGTCCGTGGCGGGAGGTGAGCGCCTGGGCGGACCGTCTTCGCCGACTCGGGCGCATCGCTGAACTGAACACTCGGTGTCGCCTTCATGTCCATCTCCGTCGGCGCACGAAAGGCCTGCCGACCAAAGGCTTCCGGGCTCGCTCGCGGCACCAACCGTGTTCACCCAGAGAGGAACTGGTGGACACTTCCACCCAATATCACGAAATCATGGGGAGATCATGGTGTCACCTGCAGCCCATCTAGGGGCAGTCGGCGTCACACGCTGGCCGCAGCGACTGCCCATACTGCGGACACCTGGATCGTCACGCAGTGGATACGCGCCAGGTCCGATACGGCACCGCGCCGGGCGCGGATTGTTCTGGCCAACGCACCGGTCCGACGCCGGGACAGCTCTACCGCAATCTCGCCACCAAGGCAGCAATCGAGACGACCGCAAGCATCGCCGAAAACGCCATGTTTATACGTGTCGGCAGCGCGGTGCTCGCGGCGTCTGCGCGTAACAGCTCGAGACCGAGCCGGCCGATCCCATAAGCCGCGGCCGAGCCGAGGAACAACAGGCCCGGAGGATCGGATGGGTCGTACAGCGCGACTCCGATGCTCAGAATCATTGCAGACCAAGCTGCTTCGAAGAGTTGCGTCGGATAGCGGCGTCGCCATTCGCCACGGTAGTCAGGCAGCCACATCCCAAAGGGTCCGTGGGTTTCACGCCCGGAGCAGCATCCGCTCATCAGACATCCAATGCGTGTGACGGCCATCCCGACCAGAAGCACTATGGCCTCGCCGTCGAAGAACCGCCAGAACTCCAAACCCGCGAGGCGCACTACCGGCCAGGATACCGCAAAGCCGAGCACCAAGCCGCCGTAGAGTCCCGCACCGACGTCTTGCCCGCGCTCAGCACCGGCACGGTCGGCAAGCCAGGCCCGATGACCGGCCAGGTACCAGATGCGGGAGCCGATCAAGGCGAAAACCAAAAGGATTAGCGCACATACCGCAAATCTTAGGAAATCCAAGCGGGTTTCGTAGGCGCCCCACACCACCCCGATCGCAAATCCAGCGTAAAGCATTGTCGCGTAGCTCGGAATACGAAATGGTCCGACACTGAACAGAAACCGTCTCCCCAACCAGTGCGATGACCGCGCTGGCTCCGGCGTGATCACCTCAAGCCCGCCCACTGCCGCCCGAACAGCTCACACAAAGGGCGAGCCGGCCATCCGCCGATGCCCACTATTGCACCGCGTGCAATCGGATCAACCATATGACTCAAGCCGCCGTCGATCGCGATTCCCAACCCATCGCGGAGACGACGGGATGAGACTTTTTTTAGCCGGACAGGGCTCAGGGTACCGCAACAAGGCCGCCTACTCGACGCCGGGATACGCCGCTCGACGAAGACGAGTCGGGCGGGCGATACGCACACGCTGTCCGACACTGACAACAAGCCGTTCGAGGTCCGTGAACCGCTCTCCGTCGATGATCGGCGACAACGGCTCGTCCGCGTGGTCGACTTCGATCGTCATTTCAGACCCCGCGGTGTCGCACAACCGATCACCTCGCAGAGCCGCACCGAAAACCAGTGCGGGCAGTTGGGCAATCATCGTCGCCGGCGACATCTCACCGGCTTGGAATTGCAGCACCCCGGGTTCGCGCGCCTGCGGGAAGACCCGCAGCACGCTGCCCAGATTCACGTCGAATGAACCGGCGTTCAACACAGTGTGCATGCGCGTCGGTACCTCCGCGCCGTCGATCACAACCCTTGCGCGTGTCGGCCTCAACAGGTCTGGCCGGCGGACACGTCCCGGACACCCCGCGGAGGCGGCCGTGTCGGCGATCGCACGTGCGATGATTTTGACGATCGCGGCCCGGCCCGGATTCGGAGCTTCGTAGTACCGGTCGAAAAAGCGGCAACCGACGCCACCGGCGGCCAGCGCGAAACCAACCCGCTGAAACGACGCTCCGTTGATCGATAGGCCGTTGATGCTCAGCGTGTCGAGATACACTTCGGGCGGCGGTCGGTCAGAGTCCGCGGCAGCGGCGAGAGCACTCAGAATTGATTCGGCTCGTCCGCGCACTCGCGCCTTACGCGCTACGAAGTCGATCGTGCCGGAACGTGAGGGCACAAACGCAGGCCAGCATTCCGGATCGGCGACGTTCCTGCGAACCTCATTGAGCAACCAGTGCAATGTGCCGTCACCGCCGTCGCTGACCAGGTGGGTGACCCGGGGCAGCAGTCCGGCGACGATTTCACCGAGGTGGTCGAGGGAGCGTGACTCATGCACCTCACCCCACGGGCCGACGATGCGGCGGAATCGGGCGCAACGGTCAGCGGTGTCGGCACGACTCTTGCTCGCGAGCGGGTTCAGGACGACACCCAGATACATGGCAGTCAGCGTAGCTTCGTCGGCGCGGCGCAGCACGACCATTTCGGCAGGCGGCCACGTCACCGGGCAGCTGGATAACCAGAAACGGCCCGCAGGCACCGTAGACCGCATTAAACCCTGAAGGTGGTAGCCTGCCATGCCAAGGTAGCGTAAACGCACATGAAAGGTACGTTCAATGAACGCTGAGAGCAGGCGGACGCTAAAAATTGGCGCATTGGCTGCGGCACTGACCGCCGTGTTATTACCGACTGGCTGCACGGGGGTCACCGAAGCACCAGCAACCACTCCCGCCCCGACCGTAGCCACCACAAGTAACCATGTAACCTGAAGGCGAGCAGCCCGGCTTCGATAAACGGGGCCTTAGCGTGCGTGCTTGCGCCTGATCCGTTTGGCCTTGGCGGCCGCTCAGACCGTTGGTAGGCCTGGATCGTTCGCCTCTGGCACGATGTGCTTACGCACCAAGTCAGATACGGCATTGACCAGGAAAAATCTGCCGCTGGCCAGGCCCCTCGGGCCCGGGTTCAGGCGCCCGAGCCGCGGTTCCTTGAGCTGTTCGATGTCGCGCGGCTCATAGACCAAGTGTTCGTCGTCCCGCCAAAAAGGACAGCCAGCAGGCGACGTCGGTAAACGTCAAGCCGTCGGTGGCGAGCTCGGTGACGATCAACTGCGAATCCTCGATCCGGTCCTCGGACAAACCCGTCCAGCTGGCGTAACTGGCCGTGAAAGATCGGGCGGGCCGCAGTTCCTCAGACTTTCTGACCGTGAACGTGGCGGCACCCGGATTGGGGGCCAGCGGTTGGTGGCAGCGGGCCAGCGCGTCACCCGGGGCGCGGTCGGTGCTGCGATGCAGCGAACCGCAACTCCACCGCAGGGGGCCCGCGGCGCATCCGGGCGACCTGGTGGTGCTCGACGAGGCGAACGGCCTCCAGCAGCACCGATCGGCTTACGCGAAAGCGGTGTTGCAGAGCCTGTTCGGAGCCCAGCGATTGCCCGATGGGCCACCCACAGCGGGCGATGTCCGCCTCAATATCGCGGGCGATCCGCGAAGCGGGTTTATTCGCTGTGCCACCGGCGTCCGGCCCGGGACTCATTTGAGACTCAGCAGGTGAGCAGCATGCACCCGGCGACGGGACCCCCGCCGACGGAGACCACACCGACGTGCGGGCGGTCCGCCACCTGCCGCTCCCCCGCGTCGCCGCGGAGCTGCAGGCATCCTTCGTGCAGCGCCCAGTAGCCGTGCATGCGCCCCGCGGAGAGTTGCCCGCCGTAAGTGTTGAGGGGCAGAGCGCCGTCGTGGGCGATGCGCGCGCCGCCCTCGACGTACGGCCCGCCCTCGCCGTCGCCGCAGATGCCAAGGGCTTCCAGCCAGGCCAAGGTGAGAAAGGTGAACCCGTCGTACAACTCGGCCACGCCGAGATCGGCCGGCTTCAGGTCGGTGCGCGACCACATGTGCGCGGCCGCGTCCGACATCGCCATCTTCGGATAGTCGTCGCGGTGGAACCAGCCACCCGCACCGTCGGAACCACCGATCGCCTCGACTGCCACCGCCCGGTGCGGACAGTCCGGGGCGTACTCCGCGTGCGACACCACCACGGCGACCGAGCCGTCGATCGGCACGTCGCAGTCCAGTAACCCGAACGGTGTCGACACCAGCCGCGCCCCCAGGTAATCGGCCATCGTCATCGGATCCCGGTACACGGCAAGCGGATTGCGCGCCGCGTTACGTCGCCCGTTCAGCGCGATCCAGCCGAGTTGTTCTTTGGTGGTGCCGTAGAGCTCCATGTGGCGCCGACAGGTCAGCGCCAACCAGTTCGCGGCCGAGTACGCGTGCGCGCCGACGAGGTCGTTGACGTCGTCCATGGCGCCGACGGCCGGTCGAGGCTCCCCCTCGGGTGTCTCGAACATACGTGCCAGCGGCGGGGCCGGTGCGTTCTCCTCGGCGTTCGCCGTGACGGTGCCGCCCAGCATCTGAACCGTCCGGTACACCAGAACGTGGCGCGCGCGGCGCTCAGCGACCGCGCGGCAGGCCGACATGACCGGGCTCAGCAGGCCGCCGGTGCCGAAGCCGGACCCGCAGTCCGGGGCGTCGATGCGCAGTTCGGCGGTGACGTCCGCAGGCAGCGTGTCGCCCAGCGTCGCAATCCCGTCGATGTCACCCGCGCCCAGGCCGGCGTCGTCGATCGCCGCGCGGACCGCCTCCATGGTCAGCGCCATACCCGGAATGCCCGTGCGACGGCCGATTCGCGACATGCCGACACCGGAGAGGATCGCGTCCTTTTCGAACAGCGTCATCGGCTGAGCGTACTGTAATGGCCGTGCCAGCCGAGCCGAGCGCCCCGCTGCTCATCGAGCATTGCGACACCTGCGGGCGTTGGGTGCATCCGGCGAGCGGCCAATGCCGCGACTGCGGCGGCCCACTGGTTGCCCGACCGGTGTCGGGGCGCGGCACCGTGTTCACCTACACGGTGAACCACCATCCCTACAACCCAGAGATACCGCTCCCGTACGTCATCGCCCTCGTGGAGCTCGCGGAGCAGGCCGGCCTGCGGGTGGCAGCCAACATCGTTGGCTGCGAACCCGACTCGGTCACCTGCGGCATGGCCGTCGGAATACTGCCCGATGCGGGCAGCGGCGGCGCCCCGCAGTTCGGACCGGCCTGACACCCCGCCCGCGGCCCTAGTTGATCAGCGGGTCGCGCGGCATGTGCAGAATCCGCTCGGCGATCTGATTGCGGGTTACCTCCGAGGTTCCGCCGGCGATCGCCATGCCGCGGGCGCCCATGATCATCCGGGCGGCCAGCGCCCCGGGCCCGTCGAACAGCGCTACCTCCGGGCCGAGTAGGGCTGCGGACAGCGCCGCACCGTCGATCATGTGGTCGGCCACCTTGAGCTTGGTGATGTTGCCCTCCGGACCGGGACCCGACCCCTCGACGCTGCGGGCGGCGCGACGCAGGTTCAACAACCGCAGCGCGTGGTCCTCGGCGAGATAGTTACCGACCCGGACCTCCGCCCCGGCCAACCGCTCCCCGTTCTTCTGGGTCAGCGCGATCAGCTGCGCCGCGATGCCCTCGTAGAACGAGCCACCGCCACCGATGCTGACCCGCTCGTTGCCGAGCGTCGCCCGCGCGACGGTCCAGCCCGAGTTGGGTTCTCCCACGACATCCTCGTCGGGAACGAACACGTCGTTGAAAAAGACCTCGTTGAATTCCGCACCGCCGGTGATCTGCCGCAGGGGCCGCACCTCGACCCCGGGGCCCTTCATGTCGATGATCACGGTGGTGATGCCGGCATGCTTGGGGGCGTCGGGGTCGGTGCGGACGGTGGCAAAGCCGCGGCTGCAGATCTGCGCGCCGCTGGTCCACACCTTCTGCCCGTTGATCGTCCAGCCGCCGTCCACCCGGGTGGCGCGGGTCTTCACCGACGCGGCGTCCGAACCGGCCTCGGGCTCGGAGAACAGCTGGCACCAGATCTCGTCCTGGCGCAGCGCCTTCTCGACAAATCTTTCGATCTGCCAATCGGTTCCGTGCTGAATCAAGGTCAGGATCACCCACCCGGTGATCCCGTAGTCGGGCCGCTTGATGCCGGCCGAACGGAATTCTTCCTCGGACACCAGCTGCTCGACGGCGTCGGCCGCGCGGCCCCAGGGCTTGGGCCAGTGCGGCATCACATAGCCGGTCTCGATCAGCTTCTCGATCTGCGCGGCGGCGTCCAGCGCGGCGATCTCGGCGGCGTCGGCGCGCACGCGGGTGCGCAGCGCCTCGGCCTCGGGCGGCAGGTCCAAGCTGTTCTCCCGGGTGACGCAGGCCACGGTGCGGTCGTAGATATCACGCGCGGGCGCGTCACCACCGATCAACGCAGCGAGTACCAGAGCGCGCCGCAGGTGCAGGTGCGCGTCGTGCTCCCACGTGAAGCCGATGCCGCCGTGCACCTGGATGTTCAGTTCGGCGTTGCGCGCGTAGGCCGGCAGGGCCAGCGCGGCAGCCACGGCAGCGGCCAGCCGGAACTGGCCCTCATCATCCCCTGCGGCGCGTGAGGCATCCCATACCGCGGCGACCGCCGACTCGGCGGCCACCACCATGTTCGCGCAGTGGTGTTTGACGGCTTGGAATGTCGCGATGGTGCGCCCGAATTGCTCGCGCACCTTGGCGTACTCGACTGCGGTTTCCACGCAGTCCGACGCCCCGCCCACCGCCTCCGCGGCCAGCAGCGTTCGGGCCCGCGCCAGCGCCGACTCGCGCGCCCCAACCAGCAGGTCATCGGCGGTGACGCTCACCCCTGTGAGGTGGACCCGCCCGGAACGCCGGGTCGGGTCGAGGTTGTTCGATGCTCCCCCGGTGCATGAGATCGACACACCGGCGCGGCCGGATTCCAGCACCAGGATGTCGTCGCCGACGGCGATCACGAGCAGGTCGGCGAGGCCGGCGCCGAGCACGATCCCGGCGTCCCCGTCGGCCGTGCGACCGCCGGGACCGTCCACGACCCGGACAGCACCGTCCAGTCCGATCCCCGCGGCGACCGTTCCGTCGGCCAGTCCCGGCAGCAACCGCGACTTCTGCTCGGCGGTGCCGTCTTTGGCGATCACCGACGACGCGATCACGGTCGGCACGAACGGACCCGGCGCCACCGCGCGGCCGAGCTCTTCGACCACCACCACGAGTTCGGGCAGCCCGTAACCGGAGCCTCCGTGCTCCTCATCGATATGCAGACCGAGCCAGCCGAGCTCGACCAGGCCGTGCCAGAAGGCGGGCCGCGTCTCCTCGGGGGCGTCGAGCAGCGACCGCGCCGCCCAGCGCGCCTTCTGCGCGGTCAGGAACGAGCGGGCCACCTCGGCAAGTTCACGGTGGTCGTCGGTCAATGCAATACCCACAGGGGCCTCCTCGCGCAGCGTGGCTGTTTCGTGCGTGGCTTTGACGTGACTGTACTGAATGCGGGCGGTGCGCCCGCGGGGTCCCTACTTCGGCGCGAACCGCTGCCCGGCGTCCAGGCGGATGCACTGCCCGTTGAGCATCGGGTTGTCCACGATGGCCGCCGCGCTGGTCAAGGACGCCGCCTTTCCGAAGCGGATGGGCCGGCCCATCGAGTACGCGAAGCTGGCGGCGGCCATCTCGTCGGGAACCATCGCGGTGATCCCGGTCAGGAACAGGCTCGGCGCGATGGCGAGCACCCGGATGCCCACCGATCCCAGGTCACGGGCCATGGTCAGGACAACCGGGTAGCTCTCCGGGTGGACCGCGCTAGCATCGAGAGGGTTCTTGGCGCCGCGGATGCGCAGGAACCCGGCGGCCTGCTCGAAGGTCTTCTCGCCGAGCCGGGGTACCTTCTTGAGCTCGGCGCGCGACTTGAACGGGCCGTTTTCGTTGCGCCAGGAGATGATGTTCTCGGCGATCGTGGTGTTGAGGCCGGAGACGTAGCTCAGGAGCTGTTTGCTGGCGGTGTTGACCTCGACGCCGACCCGGTTGACGCACGAGACCACGACATCGTCGAGCGCGTGCTTCAGCTGGAATTGATCCACGTCGGAACACCTCAAACTGCTGGCGCGGGTCGCGGC
>CAZZHX010000076.1:0-12788 GCA_964653535.1 uncultured Mycobacterium sp.
TCCACCATGTCGGCCATCAGGTCGGTCATCGCCCACATGCCCTTGCCGATCTGGGCCCTGCCCTTGAAGCCCGTGGCGAGCCCGGTGTCGACGTTGGAATCCTCGTAGGCCTTGATCCACGTCGTGTTCTTCATCGCACCCTTACGGATCATCGGACCCGCCTCCATCGAGGTGTGGATCTCGTCGCCGGTGCGGTCCAGGAAGCCGGTGTTGATGAACGCGACGCGATCGGCGGCGGCCTTGATGCACGCCTTGAGGTTGACGGTGGTGCGCCGCTCCTCGTCCATGATGCCGACCTTCATCGTTCCCTGGGGCAGGCCCAGGACGTCTTCGACACGGCTAAACAGCTCGCAGGTGAACGCGACTTCGTCGGGTCCGTGCATCTTGGGCTTGACGATGTAGATGGAACCGGTCCGGCTGTTGATCAACGGCCCGTTGGCCCCGCCATTGTCCGCACCGTCGGTGAGCCCGTGGACCGCGGCGACGCCGGTGAGCAGCGCGTCCATGATGCCCTCGAAGATTTCTTTGGGCTCGCCGTCAGCGCCGTGCACAACGATCGCGTCGTTGGTCATCAGGTGGCCGACGTTGCGGACGAACATCAGGCTGCGTCCGGGCAGCGTGAGGTGGCCGCCGTCGGGCGTGGTGTAGGTGCGGTCGGAGTTGAGGACGCGGGTGAAGGACTTGCCGTCCTTGTCGACCACTTCGGCCAGGTCACCCCGGTTCAGGCCCAGCCAGTTGCGGTAACCCAGCACCTTGTCCCCGGCGTCGACGGCCGCCACCGAGTCCTCGAAGTCCATGATCGTGGTGAGCGCCGACTCCAGGACCACGTCCTTGATGCCGGCGCGGTCGGTCCGGCCGATCGGCGACTCCGGGTCGATCAGGATCTCGATGTGCAGCCCGTGGTTGACGAGCAGCACCGACCAGCGTGGCGATCCCGGCTCGCCGGTGTAGCCGACGAACGTCGCCGGGAGGGCCAATCTGGTGGACCCGTCCCCAGAGGCGATCTGCAGCCGACCGTCGACGATGCTGACTCCCGTCGCGTCCGCCCACGAACCCGCCTCAAGGGGCACGGCTTGGTCGAGGAACCCGCGGGCGTAGGCGATCACTTTGTCGCCGCGGACCTGGTTGTAGCTCGAACCCTTTTCAGCGCCGCCGGTTTCGGGAATCACGTCGGTGCCGTACAGCGCGTCGTAAAGGGAACCCCAGCGCGCGTTGGCCGCGTTCAACGCGAACCGGGCGTTGAGCACCGGCACCACGAGTTGCGGCCCCGCGGTCATGGTGATCTCGTTGTCGACACCGGAGGTGGTGATGGTGAAGTCGGCGGGCGCGGGCACCAGGTAACCGATCTCGATGAGGAACCGGCGATACTCCTCAGGGTCGAGCGGTGCGATGACGCGCTGGCGGTGCCACTTGTCGATCTGGGCCTGCAGCTCATCACGGCGGGCCAGCAGCTCCTCGTTCCTGGGGGTGAGGTCGGTGACGACTTTGTCCACACCCGACCAGAAGGTGTCCGGGTCGATACCGGTGCCGGGCAGGGCCTCGTCGTTCACGAAATCATGCAGAACCCGGGCGACCCGCAGGTTGCCCACCGACACGCGATCAGTCATCTCTCTCCTCCGCACTGTGACGGGCTTAAGCCTACGTTCCGCTACGAAGCCGCTACGAAGCCGCTACGAGGTCGCCCGGTAGGCGCCGACGAGATCCTCCACCAGGTCCTCCATCGCCACCATCGCCACCACGACACCGCCGGCATCGACGACCATGGCGAGGTGGCTGTTGCTGCGGCGCATCCGAGTCAGGGCATCGGCCAATGGCAGCACGCTGGGCAGCCGCGGGAGCGTTCGTACTACCGCCGGGTCGATCACGGTCCGGGGATCGTCGACGAGCGTCAACACGTCTTTGATGTGCAGGTAGCCGATGAACTGGCCGTCGGTGTCGGCCACCGGGAAGCGGGAGTAGCCGGTCTGGGCCAGGGCCTGCTCGACGGCCCCCACCGTCGGCCCGGTGCCCGCCGAGGCCACGGGGACCGCGACAACGTCGGCGAGGGGACGGGCGACGTCGCCCACCACCCGGGTGCGAAGCTGCAGCGCCCGCGTCAGCCGGTTCTGTTCCTCGGGTTCCAGCAGGCCCTCCGAGGAGGATTCCGCGATCATCCGGCTCAGTTCGGCGGGGGACACGGTGATGTCGAGCGTGTCCTTGGGTTCGACACCCAGCGCGCGCAGCACCAGGTTCGCGCATTTGTTGTAGAACACGATGAAGGGGCGGGCGACCCGCACGTAAAGCAGGTAGGGCGGGACCAACAGCATCGCGGTGCGCTCCGGGCCGGCCAGCGCGATGTTCTTCGGGACCATTTCGCCCAGCAGCACGTGCAGCGTTACCACCAGTACCAATGCAATCGCGAGCGACAGCGTATGCAGCAGTGCCTGGTGGATTCCCGTCAGGCCCAGCGTCGTGTGCAGCACGTCGGCGACCGCCGCCTCGCCGATCCGCCCGAGCAGCAGCGAGGCGACCGTCACGCCCAGCTGCGAGCCCGCCAGCATGGCCGGCAGCTGCTCGCCGGCGTGGATCACCGTCACCGCCCTGGCCTTGCCCTGCTCGGCCAGCGCTTCGAGCCGGTCGCGCCGGGCGGAGATGAGCGAGAACTCCGCGCCGACGAAGAACGCGTTCACCCCGATCAGCGCGAGGGCGACCAGCACACCGAGGGCTTCACTCATCAGTGGTCCCGCCGCGGGAGTTCGGTCAACTCGAGCAGGTCGATGCGGCGACCGTCCATCCGCACCACTCGCGCTTGCCAGCGCCGCGAGACGTCCGGCAGCCCGTCGTCGTTCAGGGTCGGCAACGGCACCACTTCACCGGCGACCGGGATGTGGCCGATCTCCTTCAGCACCAGCCCGCCGATCGTCTCGTAGGGCCCCTCGGGGGCCCGGTATCCCGTGGCGGCGGCCACCTCGTCGATGCGCAGCAGGCCCGACACCCGCCAGGCGTCACCGATCTGCATCACGTCGGGGGTCGCGTCATCGTGCTCATCGCGGACGTCGCCGACGATCTCCTCGATCAGATCCTCCAGGGTCACCATGCCCGCCGTGCCGCCGTATTCATCGACGACCATCGCGGTTTGCAGGCTGTTGGACCGGATCTCAGCCATCACCGCGTCGCCGTCCAGGGTGGAGGGCACGACGGGGATCGACCGCGCAACATCGATCAACAGGGTCTGGGCACGATCGGCAGGAGGGATCCCGAACACCTGCTTGACGTGCACGATCCCGACCGTCTCGTCGAGGTCGCCGTCGACCACGGGAAAACGGGAGAATCCGGACTCGGCGGCCGCGGCGATCAGGTCGGCGACGGTATCGTCGGTCTGCAGCGCCACGATCTTCGACCGCGGCGTCATCAGTTCCTCAGCTGTCCGGTCGCCGAACTGCAGCGACCCCCGCACCATCAAGGCGGTGCCCTTGTCCAGGTCGCCGCTGCGCTCCGAGGACCTCACCAGCGACAGCAACTCCTGCGGGGAGCGAGCCGACCTCAACTCCTCGGCCGGTTCGACACCCAGTTTGCGCACAATCCAGTTCGCCGCGCCGTTAGTCAACCGGATGACAGGGGTGAACAGCAGCGAGAACAACAATTGGAAACCCACCACCGCCCGGGCGGTCGACATCGGGCGCGCCACCGCGAGGTATTTCGGGACCAGCTCACCGAACACCATCGACACCGACGTGACGATCGCCAGCACGACCAGCGCGATGACCGTGTCGGCGAGTCCGTTCGGGATCCCCAGGGCGGTCAGTCTGGGGTGCGGCAGGTCGGCCACCACCGGGTCGGTGAGATAGCCGGCCGCCAGAGTCGTGGCCGAGATCCCCAGTTGCGCGCCCGACAGCTGAAAGGACAGCCGCTGCTGGGCACGCTGAATCAGGCGATCGCGGCGACCGCCGTGTAAGGCGCGGGCCTCGACGATGCCGCGGTCGGCTGTGGTGAGCGAGAACTCGGCCGCGACGAACACGCCGTTGGCGGCGATGAGCAGCGCGATGCCCAGCAGGCTGATGACGGCAACGGTGTCGTTCATGACGGGTAGACCGTCACGCTACCATCCCAAAGGCAGAGGGTGCCCCTCGGCGAAACCCGCGCCGGACTGCATACCGATCACCGCCCGCTCGTGCAACTCCGCCAGGCTCGAGGCTCCGACGTAGGTGCACGTGCTGCGCACCCCCGAGGTGATGTGGTCGATCAGGTCCTCGACCCCACCGCGATCGGGATCCAGGTCCATCCGCGACGTCGAGATGCCCTCCTCGAAGATCGCCTTGCGGGCGCGGTCGAAAGCTGCGTCGCTGCCGGTGCGGGCGGCGACTGCCCGCTTGGACGCCATCCCGTAGCTCTCCTTGTACGGCCGGTTGTCGTGATCGCGCATCAGGTCGGCGGGCGACTCGTAGGTGCCAGCGAACCACGACCCGATCATCACGTTCGATGCCCCCGCGGCCAGCGCGAGCGCCACATCCCGGGGGTGCCGGATGCCGCCATCGGCCCACACGTGCCCGCCCATCTCCAGTGCCGCGGAGGCGCATTCGAGCACCGCGGAGAATTGCGGGCGCCCCACGGCGGTCATCATCCGGGTGGTGCACATCGCCCCGGGGCCGATACCGACCTTGACGATCCCCGCACCGGCCGCCAGCAGATCCCGGGTGCCCTCGGCCGAGACCACGTTGCCCGCCACCAGGGGCACACCCAGTCGCAGCGCCGCGACCGCCGTGATCACCTGCAGGGTCTTGACCTGATGCCCGTGGGCGGTGTCGATCACCAGCACGTCCGCCCCCGCCCCGGCCAGCGCCCGAGCGCGGGCGTCTACGTCGCCGTTGATGCCCAGGGCCGCTCCGATGCGCAGCCTCCCGTGCGCGTCAGTCGCCGGGGTGTACAGCCCCGCGCGGACCGTACCGGTGCGGGTCAGTACCCCGGCCAGCGTGCCGTCACCGGTGGTCATCACCGCCACCGGTGTCGGCGCGTGTTCGAGCAGGTCGAAGATCGTGCGCGGGTCGGTGCCGGCGCGGGCGGTGACGAAGTCGGTGTCGGCGACGTCGCGCACCCTGATGGAACGGTCCACGCCGGCGCAGGACGATTCGCTCACCACACCCACGGGGCGGCCGTCGCAGACCACCACGGCGATGCCGTGCGCCCGTTTATGGATCAGCGCGACCGCATCGGATACCGCGTCCTCGGGCGCGAGAACCACCGGGGTGTCAAGCACCAGGTCGCGGCTCTTGACGAACTCGACCGTCCGCTGCACTGCCTCGATCGGGAGGTCCTGCGGCAGGACGACAAGGCCGCCGCGCCGCGCCACCGTCTCGGCCATCCGCCGCCCGGCCACCGCGGTCATGTTGGCCACCACGACGGGGATGGTGGTGCCCGAGCCGTCGGCGGTCGACAGGTCGACGTCGAAGCGCGATGCGACCTCGGACCGGTTGGGCATGATGAAGACGTCGTTGTAGGTCAGGTCGTGCGTCGGTCGGTGGCCCTCCAGGAACCTCATCCGGCGCTACGCGGGCACTTCGTTGCGGTCGCCGCTCCACAGTGTGTGGAAGCGCTTGGCTGGGTCGTCGTCGATGCGGCCGTAGGTGTGTGCACCGAAAAAGTCCCGCAGGCCCTGGGTGAGCGCGGCGGGCAACCGCTCGTTCCGCAGGGCGTCGTAGTAGGACAGCGCCGACGAGAAGCCGGGGACCGGGATGCCCAGCCGGGTTGCGGTCACTACGACGCGCCGCCAGCCGTCGATGGCTGTTTCGATAGCGCTGCGGAAGTACGGCGCTGCGATCAGTGTCGGCAGTTCAGGGTCGTCGTCGAATGCGTCCTTGATGCGGTTGAGGAACTTGGCGCGGATGATGCAACCGCCGCGCCAGATAGTGGCGAGGTCCCCGGGTGTGATGCCCCACCCGTATTCGGCGCTGCCGGCTTGAATCTGGTTGAACCCCTGAGCGTAGGCGACGATCTTGGAGGCATACAGGGCCCGCTGGACATCTTCGACGAATTGCGTTGTATCGCTTGGTTGTTCGCCCAATATGCCCGCGGGAAGGCTGGCACTGGCCTTGCGTTGTGCCACCGATCCGGACAATGCGCGGGCGAAGACCGCCTCGGCGATACCGGTCACGGGAACGCCGAGGTCCAGGGCGGACTTGACCGTCCAACGGCCGGTGCCCTTCTGTTCAGCCTCGTCGACGATGACGTCGACGAGCGGCTTGCCCGTCTTGGCGTCGGTCTGGCGCAGCACCTGCGCGGTGATCTCCACGAGGAAGCTGTCCAGGTCGCCGGTGTTCCACTCGTCGAATACGTCGGCGATTTCGCCGGCCGTCTTGCCGAGGGCGTCGCGCAGCAACTGGTAGGCCTCGCCGATCAGCTGCATGTCGGAGTACTCGATGCCGTTATGGACCATCTTGACGAAGTGGCCGGCACCGTCGGGGCCGATGTGCGTGCAGCAGGGGACCCCGTCGACGTGCGCCGAGATCTCCTCGAGCAGCGGGCCCAGCGATGTGTACGACTCGGCCGGACCGCCCGGCATGATCGACGGGCCGAGCAGGGCGCCTTCCTCGCCGCCGGAGATCCCCGCGCCGACGAAGTGCAGGCCGCGCGCGCGCATCGCCTGCTCGCGGCGGATGGTGTCGGTGTAGAGGGCGTTGCCGCCGTCGATGATGATGTCGCCGTGCTCCATGGCGTCGGCAAGCTCGTTGATCACCGCATCGGTGGGGTCGCCGGCCTTGACCATGATGAGGACACGACGCGGCCTCTCCAGCGCGTCTAGGAACTCCGCGATGGTCTCCGAGCGCACGAAGGCACCCTCACCGCCATGCGCGCTGAGCAGCGCGTCGGTCTTGGCGACCGACCGGTTGTGCAGCGCCACCGTGTAGCCGTGCCGGGCGAAGTTGCGGGCGATATTGGAACCCATGACCGCCAGGCCCGTCACCCCGATCTGGGCGGTGCCGGTCGTGGAACCTGATGAACTCATGTCGTACCTCTCACGGTTGGCGAACTACCCCGACGGTGACACTGTGGCACAGCGGACACTGATGCGCCCGATGGTGTGGTCGCTGGGCCCGATGGTGTAGACACGATTCCGTGCCGTCGCCACCCGATGCCAGCAGTCCCCTTGATTTCACCGCGCCTTTCGACACCGAGTTGGGGTTGCGCTACACCGAGGTCGGGCCCGATGGCGCCCGTGCCCAGCTTGAGGTGAAGCCCACATTGTTGCAGCCAATGGGCCTGGTGCACGGCGGCGTCTACTGTTCGGTGATCGAGAGCATGGCCAGCGTGTCGGCCTATTACTGGTTGGCCGAGAACGGCGGCGGCAACGTAGTCGGCGTCAACAACAACACGGATTTCCTGCGGGCCATCCAGTCGGGCACGGTGTACGGCAGATCCGAACCGATTCACCGCGGTCGCCGCCAGCAGCTGTGGCTGGTGACGATCACCGACGGCGACGACCGCGTGGTGGCCCGCGGCCAGGTGCGGTTGCAGAATCTCGAAACCTAGCTGTGATATCTCATGAGGTCGGTTACGCGGTCATGCCATCGACGGACAGTTGACCCGCTTCCACTTTCCCGGACACTGAGGTTGAGGCGATGATCGTCTCAACGGAAGGAGTCCGAGAGAAGATGCCTGCTGCTCATCCAGAGGAGTTCCGCCGCCGTGCGGTGGAGTTGGCCCGGCTTCGGGAGAAGCCGACCGCCCAGATCGCCAGGGACCTGGGAATCAGCGAGTCGTGTCTGCGCCGATGGATGGGCCAGGCCGACATCGCCGACCCTGCCGGTGCCCGGGCCGATGCGTTTGGACACGCGATGCGCATCGGTACCCGCCCGTGAAAACGCCAGCTGCCGCCGGCGGGGATACGGCCGAGTTTCTTGACGTCGACGTGGATCATCGCGCCGGGGGCATCGTGTTCAAAGCGGACCACTTCGCGGAGTTGGTTACCGGTGGGCGGGTCGATGTCACGCAGACGGCTGATTCCCCGCCGCACCAGGATCCGATGGATAGTGGCCGGGGCCACGGTGATGCCGTGGCAGCGCCGTAGTTCGGCGTGCGCCCGGGGCTGCGTTTGGGGGTGCAGGACCGGTCGGTCAACCCGTCGGGGCCGTTGTGCTGCCAGCGGGCATACCACGTGGCCACACACCGTCGTGACACCCCGGCCTCAGCGGCGACGTGGGCAATCGGCCGGCCGCTGTCGATCCGCTCGCACAACCGGCGCCGCCCCGTCGCAGTCAGCGGCGCGTTGGCGTGCGACACCCCGTGCTCCCGGCCCAGGGCCACTGTCGAGCTGCCACGGCGCCCAGTGTGCGTCAGCGACGCGACACCGGCGGTCTGACGCATCGGTCTGCCCCGACCGCTCGAAGACCAGCGCCGGGTGTTCGGCGCAACCGGTCGCGTCGTCTGTGGCGGGAGCAGCAAGGGCCTTAGCACCGGCGGCGGTGGTCAAGCGGGGCCGCTGGGCGAGTCCACCGCCGCACAACTCGCCGGATAGGCGCGCCGCGACCCGAAGTGGCGCTCCTGCCCGGCAGAACTGGCACAGCAGCCGGTCATCGACGGTGATTAGGACCGAACAAAGCCCGGGTCCGGTGGCCTTATCCGGTCACTGGTGAATCGGGTCGATCCAGCGCACCGTCTCGGGTTCGTCGGCCACCGAGTCGATGTCGAGGTTCACCACTACCGTCTCGTTGTCGCTGCGCACCAGCACGCATTCAAGTGGCTCATCGATTGACGCGTTGATTTCCTGATGCGGCACGTAGGGCGGGACGAAGATGAAATCACCGGGGCCGGCCTCGGCGGTGTACTCCAGCCGCTCACCCCAGCGCATCCGCGCGCGCCCTTTGACAATGTAGATGACGCTTTCGAGCTCACCGTGATGGTGCGCGCCGGTTTTGGCGTCGGCGTGAATGGTCACCGTGCCCGCCCAGATCTTCTGCGCCCCGACCCTCGCGAAGTCGATCGCCACCGACCGGTCCATCCCAGCCGTCATCTGGGTCGTCTCGCAATCCAGAGCGCCCGCTGGGATGACCCGGACCCCGTCGTGCTTCCAATCGGGGCTGCCTGTTGATGTCACGTGTCGCCTCCTGGTTCGGCTCTCGTGGATCGTAATTGATCGCCCCGATTCCAGGGAGCCATTCCGAGTCTCGGGATCCTCGCAGTCACCGCAGAGGCCGACTGGGTCGGCAGACTGCTGACCGGAACCACCGACAAACGCCACCGGCGGTCTGACGGATCGGCCCTGCGAGACCGCGGGGCCCCAGAGGGACGGAACGGTCTATGACCGGGGTCCAACCTAGGCTAGGGTCTGCGGTCACCGGACGGTGTCGCGAGTCACGCCAGCCCGGCTGGTCGCGGAGGCGGTGGTTGCGGGACGGCGGTCAGCATGCCGGGCACCCCGCGGGCGGCAGCCACCACCGCCGCCTTCGAGGACGACCCCCTTGCTGAGACCAGTCAGACGGGGCTGAACCTGACCCGCAAGAACCTCGCCGGGACCAACGTCGCGCGCGCCAACCTGACCAGCGCGAACTTCACCGGGTCAAATGTGGTTAACGCGTACATGCAAGGTGCGGATCTGACCCGCGCGGACCTGACGAACGCGGACCTGACCGGAAGCGATCCTGAACGCCCTGATCTGGGGCCCCAAAGTGACCGGACACGTCGTCTGTGGCGGGAACGGCAAGGGCATTAGCACCGGTGGCGGTGGTCGACCCGGAGCCGCCGGGCGAGCCCACCGCCCCTCTGTGGTGGGAACAGATCCATGAATTCGTGTAACCAATCTTATGAGATATCACGCCTAGCTCGCCCGCCTGCTGGCCGGGCGATTGGCCTCGGCGGCCGCGATGGCCAGTTGTTCGAGGCGGGTGCGGGCGAACGCCTGCTGCTCGGTGATGGTGAGCTGGCCACGCCCGGTGCTCATGAACGTGATGATCCAGGACAACAGCGTGCTGATCTTCGTCTTGAAGCCGACCAGATAGACCAGGTGCAGCACCAGCCACGCGAACCAGGCGATGAGGCCGCTCATCTCCACTGGACCGACTTTCGCGACCGCAGAGAACCGCGACACCGTCGCCATGGAGCCCTTGTCGAAGTAACTGAAGGGCTTCCTGTCCGCGGGGTCGGCGCCACGGAGTTCCGCCTTGAGCGTGCGCGTGACATGCGTGGCGCCCTGGATGGCGCCCTGTGCGACCCCGGGCACACCCTCGACGGCGGCCATGTCGCCGATCACGAACACGTTCGGGTGACCGGGAATGGACAGATCGGACAGCACCTTGACGCGCCCGGCGCGGTCGAGTTCGACGGCCGACTGCGCGGCCAGATCGGAGCCCAAGCCGCTGGCCGACACCCCGGCCGACCACACCTTGCACGCCGACTCGATCCGCCGGTGGGTGCCGTCGGCGTCCTTGACCGTGATGCCGTTGCGGTCGACGTCGGTGACCATGGCGCCCAGCTGGATCTCCACGCCCAATTTCTTCAGTCGGGCGGCAGCCCGCGCTCCCAGCTTCTCGCCGAACGGCGGCAACACCGCGGGGGCGGCATCGAGCAGAATTACCCGCGCCCGGGTGGAGTCGATGTGGCGGAACGAGCCCTTCAGCGTGTGCGACGCCAATTCAGCAATCTGTCCTGCCATTTCGACGCCGGTCGGCCCCGCCCCAATGACGGTGAAGGTGAGCAGCTTGGCGCGGCGTTCCGGGTCGCTGGACCTCTCGGCCTGTTCGAACGCGCTCAGGATCCGGCCTCGCACCTCGAGGGCGTCGTCGATTGACTTCATGCCCGGTGCGAACTCGGCGAAATGGTCGTTGCCGAAGTAGGACTGGCCGGCGCCGGCGGCGACGATCAGCGTCTCGAAGGGCGTCTCGTAGGAGTGGCCGAGCAGGTCTGAGACGACATAGCTCCCCGCTAGATCGATATGGGTGACGTCACCGAGTAATACCTGCACGTTGCGCTGCCTGCGCAGGACGACGCGAGTGGGTGGGGCGATCTCGCCTTCTGAGATGATTCCCGTCGCGACCTGGTACAACAACGGCTGGAACAGGTGATGCGTGGTGCGGGCAATCATCGTGATGTCGACGTCCGCGCGTTTGAGCTTCTTGGCGGCGTTGAGGCCGCCGAAGCCCGACCCGATGATGACGACGCGATGACGATGCTCCGGTCCAGCTGTCGTATCCGGCTGGGGGGTCATGGTCGGTTGCTCCTGACAGGGTTGTGAGGGCTCTCCTAGCTGTAAGGCTATCTCCAACGCTAGTCAGCCGCGCGCCCGCAAACCCAATCGACGAGCATGTGTTGTTTGCGACACCAATGGCGACGCAGACTAGCCTGGCGGGTTGACAGTCCTGCCGGGACTCGCAAACACCGGGTTCGTGTAGGCCGGTGACTGCGGGTCGGCACCGAGATTAGCGTTCTCTACTGACGATGGTACTGGCTCCGGTGCAGCCAGGGGAGTCGCAGGCGCCCGATGTTCGGGCGGTGGCGGCGTGGGCACCAGGTAGTTCTTCCACGCGCCCGGTGGGTTTGGTGCAGGGCCGACAGTGTTATCCGGGTAGCGCCATGAGCAGCCACCGATAGCACCACCGATCTCGCCTGCAGGAAAGGTGAACCCAAAACCTAGAGCACTTGCGCCGATGGGGCTGGTGCCAGCTGGGCCACCCAGGTTCCATCCGCCGTATTCGCAGTGCCAGTGCGTGCTGTTCTCTTCGGTAGGAAAATCGCAGTAGTACGCGGTGGCTCCCGCTTGGTAATCACTCCCGCCAATGCCGGGATAGTCACACACGCCAGGGCCTGGAATGCTGCCGCCCGGCCCGGCCCAGGCCACCGGGGCATTGAGGATTGCCCACAACGTGGCCCCCGGTGCCACAAGGAACCTCGTTCCCTTGCTCAATAACTCTTTCACAGTAAACGCCTTCTAGCTCCGTTAATGGCATCGCGTGCCTCGACGATAGCGATACGCACTGCGCCGCATCAAGCCTGGGTCGAGCGCGTGCCGCCGCCCACGCTCGTCGCTGGGGCTAAACGTTGAGGCCGACGACCGGACGTAGCGCCTCACCGACCTCGGCGATCACGCCAGGCCGGTAAATGGGCAGGTTGAGAATCACACTGTCGATTCCGGCGTCGAGCACCTTGGTGGTGATCTGGTCGGCGATCGACGCGGCGCCGCCGACCACCATGCGCTGCGCCATGTCCGGGGGAATCTTGTCGGCCGTGGCGTTGTCGTCGACGAGCGCCGTGATCAGCACGCTGGTCTCCAGCGTGGCGGGATCGCGGCCGATGTCCTCGCAGCACCGCCGCACCACCCCCAGCTTGTGCGGCAGCTCGTCGAACCCGGCGATCAGGTTGAGATGGTCGAAGAGCCGCGCCGCCAGGGGGATCGTCTTCTTCTCGCCGCTGCCGCCGATCATCAACGGAATGTGTTTGCGCAAGTGCGGGTTCGCGAACGCCTCAGTGGCCCGATACCAGGTGCCCGAAAACGTCGCGCGTTCACCCTTGATCATCGGCAGGATGATCTGCAGCGCCTCGTCGAGCCTGTTGAACCGGTCGGTGAAGGTGCCGAACTCGAAGCCCAGTTGATCATGCTCGAGTTCGAACCAGCCGGTTCCGATACCCAGAATCGCTCGGCCCTGGCTCACCACGTCCAAGGTGGTGATGATTTTGGCCAGCAGGGTCGGATTCCGGTACGTGTTACCCGTCACCAGCGTGCCCAGCTGCACCCGTTGGGTGGCCGTCGCGAGCGCCCCCAGAGCGGTGTAGGCCTCCAGCATCGGCTGTTCGGGCGTGCCCAGCATGGGCAGTTGGTAGAAGTG
>CAZZHX010000077.1:0-12772 GCA_964653535.1 uncultured Mycobacterium sp.
ATGCTGCAATCGCTGCAGGTGCCGGCGACGGGCACGGCCGGGCAGTCGCTGTCGTTGAGTGTCTCCCCGTTGGATGTGTGGTCGGCGATCGGCACGACCACATGGAACTTCGGTGACGGCACCACGGCCACCGGCCCGAGCGCAATTAGCGGAGCACCAGCCGGAACGACCGGGGGGACCGGGACCGGTGGAATGAGCGGTACCGGGGGAACGAGCGGGACCGGGGGAACGAACGGAACGCCGAGCGGGACCGGCGGAACAGCGGCCGGAATCGGCGGCCCGAGCGCGACCAGCGGAACACCAGCCGGCACCACCGGAACGACGACCGGACCGGGCGCAATCAGCGGCACGCCCGCCATACCGACGAGCGGGGCGCCGCCCACGCAACCGGCGCCAGCCGGGGCTCCGGCGGCTCCTGCAGCGCCGTCGGCGACGAGCGGCGCGCCAGCAGCACCCACCGCACCTGCCTGCGCCTCAATGCACCCGGCGCCGCTGGTTTTGAGCGGGGTGGCGGCCGCATCCGGGCTCAACGCGATGGCGGCCCCGCACAACGCTGCGGTGGCTGCCACTTTCAAGTTGACCCGACCAAAGACCGTCTTCACCGTCGACTCCTCGTTTTCGGCTTTTGTTGGCGCTCCGTATCGGATTGCCGACGGACACAATTGTCAAAGGCCAACGGGGGATCCGGCCCGCGGCGCACCGCGCCGTTGCCAAATGGTGATCTTCGGGTGCCGTCAGCAGCGACTGGTGTGGCAGAAACCCGCCGCAAACCCGCCACAGACCCGCCGATCGAGTCCCACTAGGCTGGCGACAGGCGCTGATAAGCCGACATGGCGACGCATGGGAGAGGCACGTGACGGTCCGGGTAGGCATCAACGGCTTCGGCCGAATCGGTCGCAACTTCTACCGGGCCCTGCTGGCCCAGCAGGAGGGGGGTCCCGGCAGTTCGGGGGCGGACGTCGAGGTGGTCGCCGTCAACGACATCACCGATAACCACACCTTGGCTCACCTGCTGAAATTCGACTCCATCCTAGGCCGGCTGCCCTACGACGTCAGCTTGGACGGCGAGGACACCATCGTGGTGGGTAAGCACCGGATCAAGGCCCTCGAAGTCAGGGAGGGTCCGGCGGCGATGCCGTGGAGCGATCTGGGCGTCGACGTGGTTGTTGAATCCACGGGCCTCTTCACCGACGCGGCCAAGGCCAAGGGCCACCTGGATGCCGGGGCGAAGAAGGTGATCATCTCCGCGCCCGCCACCGACCCCGACATCACCATCGTCTTGGGTGTCAACGACGACAAGTACGACGGCAGCCAGAACATCATCTCCAATGCGTCGTGCACCACCAACTGCCTCGCGCCGGTGGCCAGGGTTTTGCACGACGAGTTCGGTATCGTCCGGGGCCTGATGACCACCATCCACGCCTACACCCAGGACCAGAATCTGCAGGACGGGCCGCACCAGGATCTGCGGCGTGCGCGCGCGGCGGCGCTCAACATCGTCCCGACCTCCACCGGTGCGGCCAAGGCGATCGGTCTGGTCATGCCCGAACTCAAGGGCAAGCTGGACGGGTACGCGCTGCGGGTGCCGATTCCCACGGGCTCGGTCACCGACTTGAGCGTCGAGTTGTCCAAGGCGCCCGGTGCGGAGGAGATCAATGCGGCGTTCAAGGCTGCCGCCGAGGGCAGGCTCAAGGGAATTCTCAAGTACTACGACGTCCCGATCGTGTCCAGCGACATCGTCACCGACCCGCACAGTTCGATCTTCGACTCGGGCCTGACCAAGGTGATCGGCAACCAGGCCAAGGTCGTCTCCTGGTACGACAATGAGTGGGGCTACTCCAACCGTCTCATCGACCTGGTCGCCCTGGTCGGCAAGTCGCTGTAAGCCGTGTCGCCGTCCTTTCTGCATACGCTGTCTGAACTCCTCGCCGAAGGGGTTTCGGGCCGCGGGGTTCTGGTGCGCTCGGACCTCAACGTGCCGCACCACGAGGATCCGGCCGGCCGGGAAACCATCACCGACCCGGGGCGGATCACGGCGTCGGTGCCGACGATCAAGGCCCTGCTCGACGCCGGCGCCAAGGTGGTGGTCGTCTCCCACCTGGGTCGTCCGAAAAACGGGTCCGACCCGCATCTGTCGCTCGCGCCCGTCGCCGCGGTGCTCAGCGAACAGCTGGGCCGTCACGTGCAATTGGCCGGCGATGTCGTCGGCACCGACGCGCTGGCTCGCGCTGAGGGGCTCACCGACGGCGATATCCTGCTGCTGGAGAATATCCGTTTCGACCCGCGCGAAACCAGCGATGACGACGGCGAGCGCCTGGCGCTGGCCCGTCAACTTACCGAATTAGTCTCGCCGGGAGGAGCATTCGTCTCCGACGGCTTCGGGGTGCTGCACCGCAAGCAGGCCTCGGTGTACGACATCGCGACCCTGCTGCCGCACTACGCCGGAAAGCTGGTAGCCGACGAGCTGCGGGTGCTCGAGCAGTTGACCAGCTCGACCGAGCGGCCTTACGCGGTGGTCCTCGGCGGCTCTAAAGTGTCCGACAAACTCGGTGTCATCGAGCAACTGGCGACCAAAGCCGACAGCATCGTGATCGGCGGCGGCATGTGCTTCACGTTCCTGGCGGCGCAGGGCTGTTCGGTAGGTAAGTCGCTACTGGAACACGACATGATCGACACCTGCAGGCGGCTGCTCGACACCCACCACGATGTCCTGCGCCTGCCGGTCGACATCGTGACGGCCGAGGAGTTCGCCGCCGATTCGATGCCGCAGGTCGTCGACGCCGACGCGATCCCCGACGGCTGGATGGGTCTGGATATCGGCCCGCAATCGGTCAAGCGGTTCTCGGCGCTGCTCGCCAACGCCAAGACCATCTTCTGGAACGGTCCGATGGGAGTCTTCGAGTTCCCGGCTTTTGCCGAAGGCACCAGGGGCGTCGCCGAGGCGATTGTCGCGGCGACCCGCAAGGGCGCCTTCAGTGTGGTCGGCGGCGGCGACTCCGCGGCCGCGGTGCGCTCCCTCGGAATCCCGGAGGGCGACTTCTCGCACATCTCCACCGGCGGTGGCGCGTCGCTGGAATTTCTCGAGGGCCAGACACTCCCGGGCATCGAGGTACTTGGCGCGCCCCAGCCCCGTGGGGGCGTCGCGTGAGCCGCAAGCCGCTGATCGCCGGCAACTGGAAGATGAACCTCAATCACTTCGAGGCGATCGCGCTGGTGCAGAAGATCGCCTTTGCGTTACCGGACAAGTACTACGACAGAGTCGACGTCACGGTCCTGCCGCCATTCACCGACCTGCGCAGCGTGCAGACCCTGGTCGACGGCGACAGGCTGCGGCTGACCTACGGCGCCCAGGACCTCTCGCAGCACGACTCGGGGGCCTACACCGGCGAGGTCAGCGGCACGTTCCTGGCCAAGCTGGGCTGCAGCTTCGTCGTTGTCGGCCACTCCGAGAGGCGCACTCACCACAGCGAGGGGGACGCGCTGGTGGCTGCCAAGGCCGCCGCCGCACTGAAGCACGAACTCACCCCCATCGTCTGCATCGGGGAGCACCTCGACGTCCGCGAGGCGGGCCGCCACGTGGACCACAACGTCGAGCAACTGCGTGGATCGCTGGCCGGGCTGTCCGCCGAGCAGATCGGGGCGGTCGTCATCGCCTACGAACCCGTGTGGGCGATCGGCACCGGGCGGGTCGCCAGCGCCACCGACGCCCAGGAGGTGTGCGCGGCCATCCGCACGGAGCTTGCGGCCCTGGCGTCGCCACAGGTCGCCGCCACCGCGCGGGTGCTCTACGGCGGCTCGGTCACCGCCAAGAACATCGGGGACCTTATCGCCCGCGATGACGTGGACGGGGCGTTGGTCGGCGGGGCCTCCCTCGATGGTGAGCAGTTCGCGACGCTGGCCGCGATCGCGGCCGGCGGACCCTTCCCGTAGGTCGCAGCCGTGAGATTTTGGCCGCACCGGTAAGCTCCACGTCATGGAACTGGCCCTGCAGATCACCCTGGTCGTCACCAGCATCCTGGTGGTGCTGCTGGTGCTCCTGCACCGAGCCAAGGGCGGCGGCCTGTCGACGCTGTTCGGTGGGGGTGTTCAGTCGAGCCTGTCCGGGTCGACGGTGGTGGAGAAGAACCTCGACCGGCTGACGTTGTTCATCACCGGTATCTGGCTGGTGAGCATCGTCGGCGTGGAGTTGTTGATCAAGTACCGCTGACCGGAGCCCGCCGCCACGTGTGCGCTACACGACGCGACACGCCGCGGAAGTGTCGTGGGTTGCACTCGCGGCCATCAAAAGAGCAGTCGCCCCGAGTCAGTGCGCCGGCCGGTTCCGCAGTCGGTCGACGACCCCGCGCACCGCGTGTTCGGTGGCCGACAGCGGAGACATCACCGTCTCGCCGATCTTCACCAGGTAGTCGATCCGGTCGACGACGGCCTCTAGCGGTTCGACCAGGCTGATCAGCCGGGTGGAGAGGTTGTCCAGACTGGACAGGGTGCCTTCCAGATGATCGAGGCCACCCTCGAGGCGCCGAACGGTGGCGTTGAGCGCCGTCAGCGAGTTGTTCAGTTCCTTCATGGTGCCGCCCAGGCCCTCGAGGACCCCTTCGACCTGCTCGACGGTTTTGTCGGCGTTGAGCGCGGCCTGGGTGAGGGTCTTGATCCGGTTTCGTTCGTGTCCGCTGCGCGGCGTGCTGTCGACCATGGCGTCAATTATGTCCCGTGCGGCGACGGGTGCGAGTGGGCGGGAAGCGCTGCCGCGGCCTGCTCGTCGAGCAGCCACAGCGTGGTCTCGAACCCGACGGCTCCGGCGGCCGGTATCGAGACGGCCGCGGCGCCACCGACGGCGGCGGCCACCGCCTCGGCTTTGGCCGCCCCCGACACCATCAGCCAGACTTCACGGGAACGCCGGATCGCCTGCAGCGTCAGCGTGATTCGCTGCGGCGGGGGTTTGGGGGAGTCGTCGACCGCGACCACCATGCGGGTGGTTTCCCGCACAGCCGGGGTATCGGGGAACAGGGAGTTGATGTGGCCCTCGGGCCCCATTCCCAACAGGTGGACGTCGAATCGGGGAGTCGGCTGGCCGGGTTCGGCGTGGGCAGCGAGCAGGTGTTCGTAGGCCAGTGCCGCGGCCGGCAGATCGGGGCCGAACTGCCCGTCACTGGCCGGCATCGGGTGCACGTTGCCGGGGGGAATGTCGATGTGGTCGAGGAGGGCCTCCCGCGCCTGCTTGTCGTTGCGCTCGTCGTCATCGCCGGGTACGTAGCGGTCGTCACCCCAGAACAGCTGCACTGCGGTCCAGTCGATGCGGCCCGCATGGTCGCCGAGGGCCTTCAGCAGCCCGATCCCATTGCTGCCCCCGGTGAGTACGACCGTTGCGCTGCCGCGGGCCGCGATGGCGCCGCGGATGGTGTCGGCCAGTCGGGTGGCCGCGGCATCGACCAGGGTTGCGCTATCCGGGAAAACCTCGACGACGGTGCTCAACCGTATTGCACCTTCTCGATGCCCTCGAGCGCGAACTGGTAGATCTCGTCGGCATCGAGGCGGCGTAGGTCTTCGGCGAGGCATTCGCCGGTCTCCCGGCGCGGCAGGGGAAGCAGGGCGTCGGGCTTGGCCGTCCGACTCAGCGTGGCTCTCCGGCCTTCCTGCGGTCGGCTCAACACGATTGTCTCGGTGTTGCGGGTCAATTCGACCTTCAGCTCACCGAACACCCGGCGTACCGGGCCGTCGATCCGGCTGGCCAGCCAGCCCGCGAGGATGTCGAGCGCGGGTTCGGTTTCCAAACCCGAAACCACTGCCGACAGGATCTTTTCGTGGGGTGGCTGGTCGACGGTGGCGGCGAGCAGCGCCCGCCAGTAGGTGATGCGTGCCCAGGCCAGATCCGTGTCGCCGTCGGTGTACCCCGGGAGCCGGCTTTTGATCGCCGCCAATGGGTCGGTGCCGTTGGTGGCGTCGGTGATACGCCGAATCGCCAACGCGCCCAGCGGGTCCTGCGCAGGCCGGTCGGGCGCGTTGCCCGGCCACCAGACCACCACCGGGATGTCAGGCAGCAGGAAGGGGGTGACCACGCTGGCGGCATGGCCGGCCAGTGGCCCGGACAGCCGCAATATCACCACCTCACCGGCACCGGCATCGCCGGCGGCCCGCAGCTGTGCATCCAAGCGGGCCTTGTCGGCGTAGGCATCACCCCGCATGGTCACGATGATCCGGCTGGGGTGTTCCTGGCTGGCGTCGTTAGCCGCCTTGAGGGACTCCTCGAGCACCTCGTCGCTGTCCGGAGCGATGATGAGCGTCAGCACCCGGCCCATGGTGGCGGCACCGGTCTTCTCCCGCAGTTCGTCAAGCTTCTTGTTGATGGCGTTGGTGGTGGTGGCCGGCATGTCGACAATCATTGGCGCCGTTCCTCCCCAGTGCTTGGCACTGCATCGTCGCCGGCGCGCATCACGGCCGCCGCCATTCCCGGCCGGTGCGCCGCAGCATCTCGAACGACGACTTGGGCCCCCAGGTGCCGGCCTCGTAAGGTTCGGGCTTACCGGAGGCCGCCCAGTTCTCGAGGACGGGATCCAAGATCTGCCAGGCTAATTCGACCTCTTCGCTGACCGGGAACAAGGACGGCTCGCCCAGCAGCACGTCGAGGATCAGCTGCTCGTAGGCTTCCGGCGACTCCTCGGCGAACGCCGAACCGTAGGAGAAGTCCATGTTGACGTCGCGAACCTCCATCGCGGTGCCCGGAACCTTGGAGCCGAACCGCAGGGTGACGCCCTCGTCGGGTTGTACCCGGATCACCATCGCGTTGGCGCCCAGCTCGTCGGTCATCGACGAGTCGAACGGCAGATGTGGTGCGCGTTTGAAAACCATGGCGATCTCGGTCACCCTGCGGCCCAGCCGTTTGCCCGTGCGCAGATAGAACGGGACGCCGGCCCAGCGGCGGGTGTCGACCTCGAGGGTGATGGCGGCGAATGTCTCGGTGATGGAGTCCTTGGCGAACCCCTCCTCGTCGAGCAGGCCGACGACCTTCTCCCCGCCCTGCCAACCCGCGGCGTATTGGCCGCGGCTGGTGGTCTCGTCCAGCGGCTGGGCGAGTCGCGTCGCCGACAGCACCTTGACTTTCTCGATCTCCAGCGCGCGCTTGTTGAAGCTGACCGGCTCTTCCATCGCCGTCAGCGCCAACAGTTGAACCAGGTGGTTCTGGATGACGTCGCGGGCGGCGCCGATGCCGTCGTAGTAGCCGGCCCGGCCGCCCAGCCCGATGTCCTCGGCCATGGTGATCTGGACGTGGTCGACGTAGTGGGCGTTCCAGATCGGGTCGAACAGCTGGTTGGCGAACCGCAGCGCCAGGATGTTGCGGACCGTCTCCTTGCCGAGGTAGTGGTCGATCCGGAATACCGATTCCTCAGGGAAGACGGCGTTGACCGCCTTGTTCAGCTCCTCCGCGCTCTCGAGGTCATGGCCGAACGGCTTCTCGATGACCACCCTGCTCCACCGGCCACCCTCCGGGCGGGCGAGACCCGATTTGTTGAGCTGGTCGCACACCACCGGAAATGAATTCGGTGGGATCGCCAGGTAGAAGGCGTGGTTTCCACCGGTGCCGCGTTCGGCGTCCAGCTTCTCCAAGGTCTCGGCCAGCCGCGCGAACGACTCGTCGTCGTCGAAAGAACCTGAAACGAAACGGAATCCCTCGACCAGCCGGTCCCAGGTCTCCTGCCGGAACGGTGTCCGGCAGTGATCCTTGACGGCCTCGTAAACGACTTTGCCGAAGTCCTCGTTGTCCCAGTCGCGGCGAGCGAAGCCCACCAGGGAAAAGGTCGGTGGCAACAGTCCGCGCGCACCCAGGTCATAGATTGCCGGCATCACCTTCTTGCGCGCCAGATCGCCGGTCACGCCGAAGATCACCACGCTGCACGGCCCGGCGATCCGGGGCAGCCGCTTGTCCCGCTTGTCCCGTAACGGATTACGCCACTCGTTGGCGGTGCGCGTCTGGCTCATGGGGCGGAGGAGCCCAGCTGTTTCTGCGTCTCGTCGAGCAGCTGGGTCCAGGAGTCCACGAACTTTTCCACGCCCTCGTCTTCCAGCACCGTGAACACATCGGTCATGTCGATGCCGACCGCCGCCAACTTCTCGAACACCGTCCGGGCGGACGCCATGTGGCTGGTGATGGTGTCGCCCGTGACCACGCCGTGGTCGGCGACGGCGTCGATCGTGGGCTCCGGCATGGTGTTCACCGTGTTCGACGCGACCAGCTCGGTCACGTACAAGGTGTCGGAGTAGTCGGGGTTCTTGACCCCGGTCGAGGCCCACAGCGGGCGCTGGACCCGGGCTCCGGCGGCTTTGAGCGCCCGGTAGCGCTCACCGCCGTCGAAGACATCCAGGTAGGCCGCATAGGCCAGCCGGGCGTTGGCCACACCGGCCTGTCCGCGTAATGCGAGCGCCTCCGCGGTGCCGATCTTGTTCAGACGCGCGTCGATTTCGGTGTCCACCCGGGACACGAAAAACGATGCCACGGAATGGATCTTGGACAGATCGTGTCCTGCTTCGCGGGCTTTCTCCAGCCCGGTCAGGTAGGAATCCATGACTTCGCGGTGGCGCTCCACGGAGAAGATCAGGGTGACGTTCACCGAAATCCCTTCTGCCAGAACAGCGGTAATAGCCGGCAGTCCGGCTTTGGTCGCCGGGATCTTAATAAGCAGATTGGGCCGGTCGACGATCTTCCACAGCTCGACGGCCTGCGCAATCGTCTTCTCGGTTTCGTTCGCCAGCCTCGGGTCGACCTCGATGGACACCCGTCCGTCGATCCCGTCGGAGGCCTCCCACTGCGGCGCCAGCACGTCGCAGGCGCTGCGCACGTCGTCCGTGGAGATGGTGCGTACGGTGGCGTCGACGTCGGCGCCGCGCGCAGCCAGCTCGGCGATCTGGGCTTCGTAGGCGCCGCCTTCGGCGAATGCCTTCTGGAAGATGGAGGGGTTGGTGGTGACACCGACGATGCTGTGGGTGTCGATCAGTTGCTGCAGGTTGCCCGACCGCAGCCGGTCCCGCGAGAGGTCATCGAGCCATACGGACACCCCGGCGGCGCTGAGTGCCGCCAGGTTGGGGTTCTGACCAGCCATGTGAATCTCCCTTTCTCAGTTATCCAGTACTTGCTCGGCGGCGGCGGCGACGGCTTCGGAGGTGAAGCCGTACTCACGAAACAATGTCTTGTCGTCCGCCGAAGCTCCGTAGTGTTCGATCGAGATGATCCTGCCGGTGTCGCCGACCAGCTTGTGCCAGCACTGCGCGATCCCGGCCTCCACGGCGACACGGGCGGACACCGACGGCGGCAGCACGCTGTCTCGGTAGTCCTGCGGCTGGGCCTCGAACCACTCCATACACGGCATGGAAACCACCCGAGCGAGAATATCCTTGGCCGCCAACAATTTCCGCGCCTCCACCGCGAGCTGCACCTCGGATCCAGTGGCGATCAACACCACGTCGGGCTCCTCGCCGCTGGCCGCGTCAGCCAGGATGTAACCGCCGCGCGCGACCGCCGCCGCGCTCGTGCCTTCGAGCACGGGCACCCCCTGGCGGGTCAGGATGAGCCCGACCGGGCCGCTGCCGTTGCTGCGGGTCAGGACGGTGTGCCAGGCGTAGGCGGTCTCGTTGGCGTCGGCGGGCCGCACCACCGCCAGCCCGGGGATGGCGCGCAGGGCCGCGAGGTGCTCGATCGGCTGGTGGGTCGGGCCGTCCTCGCCGAGTCCGATCGAATCGTGCGTCCACACGTAGATGGGGTCGATGTCCATCAGCGCGGCCAGCCGCACCGCGGGACGCATGTAATCGGCGAACTGCAGGAAGGTTCCGCCGTAGGGCCGGGTCGGGCCGTGCAGCACGATACCGGACAGGATGGCGGCCATCGCGTGTTCGCGAATGCCGAAATGCAGCGTCCGGCCGTACCAGTGCGCCGTGTAGGCCTCCGTCGAAATCGACGGGGGCCCGAAGGAGGTGGCGCCCTTCATGGTGGTGTTGTTGCTGCCGGCAAGGTCGGCCGATCCGCCCCAGAGTTCGGGGAGTTTCGGCCCGAGCGCGGACAGCACCTCGCCGGAGGCGGCGCGGGTGGCGAGTCCTTTGGACCCTGGCTCCCAGTGCGGCAGGTCGGCGTCCCAGCCGTCGGGCAACTGCTGGGCGAGTAATCGGTCCAGCAGGGCCTTGCGTTCGGGTTCGCGTTGCGCCCAGGCGTCGAACTGGGCCTGCCAATTCTGGTGAGCCGCCCTGCCGCGGTCCACGAGCTTTCGGGTGTGGGCGATAACGTCGGCGCGGACCTCGAACGACTTGTCGGGGTCGAAGCCCAGGATGGTCTTGACGGCGGCGACCTCGTCGGCACCGAGGGCCGCGCCGTGGACTTTCCCGGTGTTCATCAGCTTGGGCGCCGGGTATCCGATGATGGTGCGCAGCGCGATGAACGACGGTCGGTCGGTGACGGCCTTGGCGTTGGCGATGGCCTCCTCGATGGCCACCACGTTCTCGCCGCCCTCCACCTTCTGCACGTGCCAGCCGTAAGCCTCGTAGCGTGCGGCGGTGTCCTCGCACAGCGCGATGTGGGTGTCGTCCTCGATCGAGATCTCGTTGTGGTCGTAGAAGACGATGAGGTTGCCCAATTTCTGCACGCCCGCCAGCGACGACGCCTCCGATGTCACGCCCTCTTCGATGTCGCCGTCGGAGGCGATCACGTAGATGAAGTGATCGAAGGGGCTGGTGTCGGCGTCGGCGTCGGGGTCGAACAGTCCGCGTTCGTAGCGCGCTGCCATCGCCATGCCCACGGCCGACGCCAAGCCTTGACCCAGCGGTCCCGTGGTGATCTCCACACCCTTGGTGTGCCGGAACTCCGGGTGCCCGGGAGTCTTCGACCCCCACGTGCGCAGCGCCTCGATATCGGACAGTTCCAGACCGAACCCGCCGACATAAAGCTGCAGGTACAGCGTCAGGCTGCTGTGCCCACACGACAGGACGAAGCGGTCGCGGCCCAGCCAGTGAGTGTCGCTCGGATCGTGGCGCATCACGCGCTGGAACAGGGTGTAGGCCAGCGGTGCCAGGCTCATGGCCGTTCCCGGGTGCCCGTTGCCGACATTCTGAACCGCGTCGGCAGCCAGCACCCGGACGGTGTCGACGGCCGCGGAGTCGATCTCGCTCCAGTCACCGGGGAGGTGAGGTTGGGTCAGCGCGGAGATCTCTTGGAGTGTGGTCATAGAGTGTCAATCCTTGGTTCGGCAAGCTGATCGCATTTCACCCTAGTGCGGCAGTCCCGGCTTATGAAGTGCGGATGTCGGGGTAATCGTCAAGCGGCATCGGTAACGCCGCCCCGCGTCACGCATTGGTTACCCGGACTTTGCAGGCCGTTTGGAATTCCCGGGACGAGATCCTCGCGGCGGACCCTGCGGGCAGGCAAGTTGCGGCCCGCGGTCTACGATCGTGTGTGTCAGGCGCTGGGCAAGTGGTGCGACCCCGAGGAGTTGATGCGTGAGCGTTCACGGGCGCGTCGCGCGGAGCCAGGTGGAAACCCAGGCCCGGGGCCGGATTCACGGCACGTTGTCGGCCTACGTGGCGCTGACCAAGCCCCGGGTCATCGAGCTTCTGCTGGTCACCGCGATTCCCGCGATGCTGCTCGCCCACCGCGGTGCTGTGCACCCGCTGCTGATTGTGAACACCCTGGTCGGCGGCATGCTGGCGGCCGCGGGGGCCAACACGCTGAACTGCGTGGCCGACGCCGACATCGACAAACTCATGAGGCGGACCGCGCGGCGGCCGTTGGCACGCGCCGCGGTGTCGAGACGGAACGCCCTGGTGTTCGGGTTGGCGCTCACCACGATGTCGTTCTTCTGGCTGTGGCGGACCACGAATCTGCTGTCGGGGCTGCTGGCGATGGCGACGGTCGCGTTCTACCTTTTCGTCTATACGCTGCTGCTCAAGCGTCGTACCTCGCAGAACGTTGTATGGGGCGGCGCGGCCGGCTGCATGCCGGTGATGATCGGCTGGTCGGCCGTGACCGGCACCATCGGCTGGCCGGCGTTGGCGATGTTCGCGGTCATCTTCTTCTGGACGCCGCCGCACACCTGGGCGCTCGCGATGCGCTACAAGGATGACTACAAGCAGGCCGGCGTCCCGATGCTGCCCGCCGTGGCCACCGAGCGTGAGGTCACGAGGCAGATCCTGATCTACACGTGGTTGACCGTGCTCGCGACCCTGGTGCTGGCGCTGGCCGCCGGTTGGCTCTACGCGGCGGTCGCGGTGGTGGGCGGGGTGTGGTTCCTGACCATGGCCCATCAGCTGTATGCGGCGGTACGGGCTGGCGAGCCGGTCAAACCCCTGCGTCTGTTCCTGCAGTCGAACAACTACCTGGCGCTGGTGTTCTGCGCGCTGGCGGTGGACTCCGCACTCGCGTTGCCTACCCTTCTCTGACGCAGATCCCTACGGCAGCAAGACGATCGAGCCCGTGGTCCTGCGGCCCTGCAGGTCCTCGTGGGCGCGGGCCGATTCGGCGAGCGGATACCGCGCGCTGACGTCGACGGTGATGTCGCCCGCGGCGATCGCATCGAACAGTTCGCCCGTCCGCCAGGTGAACTCGTCGCCGGTACGGACGAAGTGCGCCAGCGACGGGCGAGTCAGATACACCGAGCCGGCGGCATTGAGCCGTTGCGGGTCGACGGGAGGGACGGGACCGCTGGCGGCGCCGAACAGCGCGAGCGTGCCGCGCACGGCCAGGCTCGCCAGGCTGGCATCGAAGGTGGTGGCGCCCACCCCGTCGTACACCGCCATAACC
>CAZZHX010000078.1:0-12750 GCA_964653535.1 uncultured Mycobacterium sp.
TTCGTGCTCGGGCAGGCCTACGAGTACTACCACCTGGTGACGCACGGAACGACGATTCCGGGCAGCGCCTACGGCAGCGTGTTCTACCTGGCCACCGGTTTCCACGGACTGCACGTCACCGGCGGCCTGATCGCCTTCCTCTTTCTGCTGGCGCGAACCACGATGACCAAGTTCACCCCGGCGCAGGCGACGGCCAGCATCGTCGTCTCCTACTACTGGCATTTCGTGGACATCGTGTGGGTCGCGCTGTTCACCGTCATCTACTTCATTCGATGAGCCCGGCGTTACACGAACAGGAGTAATCGGTTGAGGACACTGGGATTCACCAGACGCAGCGGCGGGGCGCAGCCCCGTCAGCCGCAGAAGGGCGCGCGTGAGAACTCGCGGCGCCGTCTTCGCCGTCGGCTGTCGGGCGGTCTGCTGCTGCTGATCGCGCTGACCATCGCCGGCGGGCTCGCCGCCATCCTGACGCCCCGACCGCAGATCGCTGTCGCCGACGAGTCGACCTCGGCGCTGCTGCGCACCGGCAAACAGCTCTACGAGACCGCATGCATCTCCTGCCACGGTGCCAACCTGCAGGGCGTGGCCGCACACGGACCCAGCCTGATCGGCGTCGGGGACGCGGCCGTGTACTTCCAGGTGTCGTCCGGCCGGATGCCCGTCGCCCGCGGCGAGGCCCAGGTGAGCCGGAAACAGTCGATCTTCGATGAGTCGCAGATCGAGGCGATGGGGGCCTACGTCCAGGCCAACGGCGGCGGCCCGACGGTGGAGCGCAATCCCGACGGTAGCCTCGCGATGAAGTCGCTGCGCGGTACCGACCTGGGCCGCGGCGGAGACCTCTACCGCCTGAACTGCTCGTCGTGCCACAACTTCACCGGCAAGGGCGGCGCGCTGTCGTCCGGCAAGTGGGCGCCCGACCTGGGGGCCGCCAACGAGCAGCAGATCCTGGCGGCCATGCGCACGGGCCCTCAGAACATGCCGAAGTTCTCCGACCAGCAGCTGTCCCTGGACGCCAAGAAGGACATCATCGGCTATGTCAAGGCCGTCACCGAGGAGCGCTCGCCGGGTGGCTACGGCCTCGGTGGCCTGGGGCCGGCCCCCGAGGGCATGGCCGTCTTCATCATCGGCATGGTGGCCGCCATCGGCTTTGCGCTCTGGATCGGGGCACGATCATCATGAGCCGCGCAGACGCGACACGATGCGATGTCCAGATGCGGAGGAGCGCCCGACATGACTGACACCGTTCAGAACTCCGGCCCCGACGAGTCTGCTCTGGCGGCGATGTCACGCGACGAACTGGTCGCCCTGGGTGGCAGGCTCGACGGCGTCGAGACCGTCTTCAAGGAGCCGCGCTGGCCCGTCGAGGGCACCAAAGCCGAGAAGCGCGCCGAGCGCTCGGTGTCGCTGTGGCTGCTGTTGGGCGGCGTGTTCGGGCTGGCGTTGCTGCTGGTGTTCCTCTTCTGGCCGTGGGAGTACACGCCGGGCAGTGTGATGTACTCGCTGGCCACCCCCATGTACGGGCTGACCTTCGGCATGTCGATCCTGTCGATCGCGATCGGCGCGGTCCTCTACCAGAAACGCTTCATCCCCGAAGAGATCTCGATCCAGGACCGCCACGATGGCGCGTCTACCGAGATCGACCGCAAGACGGCCGTGGCGAACCTGGCCGACGCCTACCATGGCTCCACGGTCGGACGACGCAAGATGGTGGGCCTGTCGTTGGGCCTGGGGCTGGGGGCGTTCGGCCTGTCCAGTTTGGTGGCGTTCGTCGGCGGCTTGATCAAGAACCCGTGGAAGCCGGTGGTGCCCACCGCGGACGGGATGAAGGCCGTGCTGTGGACGACGGGCTGGACCCCCCGCTATCACGGCGAGACCATCTACCTGGCGCGCGCCACCGGCTCGGCCTCCGCCTCGCCGTTCATCAAGATGCGCCCGCAGGACCTCGACGCCGGAGGCATGGAGACGGTCTTCCCGTGGCGCGAGTCCGACGGCGACGGCACCACGGCGGAATCGCAGGAGAAGCTCCGCGCGATCAATCAGGGCGTCCGCAACCCGGTCATGCTCATCCGGATCCGGCCCAGCGACATGGCCCGGGTCGTCAAGCGGCAGGGCCAGGAGAGCTTCAACTACGGGGAACTGTTCGCCTTCACCAAGGTGTGCTCGCACCTGGGCTGCCCCGCGTCGCTGTACGAAGAGCAGACGTACCGCATCCTCTGCCCGTGTCACCAGTCACAGTTCGACGCACTGCACTACGCCACGCCGATCTTCGGCCCCGCGGCGCGCGCGTTGGCACAACTTCCGATTACAATCGACACCAACGGCTACCTGGTAGCCAATGGCGACTTCGCTGAACCCGTCGGACCTGCATTCTGGGAGAGAACCACCACATGAGCCCATCACTGAGTCCCCCCAAGATCGGCGACGTCCTGGCCCACCAGGGTGACATGATCGACACGCGTTACCACCCGGCGGGCGCTGTCCGCAGGCAGCTGAACAAGGTCTTCCCCACCCACTGGTCGTTCCTGCTGGGCGAGGTCGCGATGTACAGCTTCATCGTGCTGCTGCTCACGGGCGTCTACCTGACGCTGTTCTTCGACCCGTCCATGGCGGAGATCACCTACAACGGTGCCTACCAACCGCTGCGCGGGGTCGACATGTCCAAGGCCTTCGCCTCGACGCTCGACATCTCCTTCGAGGTCCGCGGCGGCCTGTTTGTCCGCCAGGTCCACCACTGGGCCGCGTTGCTGTTCGCCGCGGCAATCATGGTTCACCTGGCCCGCGTGTTCTTCACCGGCGCGTTCAGGCGTCCCCGCGAGGCCAACTGGGTCATCGGCTCCCTGCTGCTGATCCTCGCCATGTTCGAGGGCTACTTCGGCTACTCGATGCCCGACGACCTCCTGTCGGGCATCGGCCTGCGTGCCGCGCTTTCGTCCATCACCATGGGGATGCCAGTGATCGGCACCTGGCTGCACTGGGCGCTGTTCAGCGGTGACTTCCCCTGCGGCGGCACCGGGAACCAGTGCGCGGAGGTAGGAGCCATCATCCCGCGAATGTACGGGCTGCACATCCTACTGTTGCCGGGCATCATCCTGGCGCTGATCGGGCTGCACCTCGCGATGGTGTGGTTCCAGAAGCACACCCAGTTCCCCGGCCCCGGGCGCACCGAGCACAACGTTGTCGGCGTGCGGGTCATGCCGATCTTCGCGGTCAAGTCCGGCGCGTACTTCGCGGCCATCGTCGGCGTCCTCGGCCTGATGGGCGGCCTGCTGCAGATCAACCCGATCTGGAACCTGGGTCCCTACAAGCCGTCCCACGTCTCGGCCGGCTCGCAGCCCGACTTCTACATGATGTGGACCGAGGGCCTGGCCCGCATCTTCCCGCCGTGGGAGATCTACTTCGGGCACCACACCATCCCCTCGCCCGTCTGGATCGCCCTGCTCATGGGACTGATCTTCGGCCTGCTGATCGTCTACCCGTTCCTGGAGAAGCGCTTCAGTGGCGACCACGCGCACCACAACCTGCTGCAGCGGCCGCGCGACGTGCCGGTGCGCACGTCGATCGGTGCCATGGCGATTGGGTTCTACATGGTGCTGACCCTGAGCGCGATGAACGACATCCTCGCGTACAAGTTCAGCATCTCGTTGAATGCGATGACGTGGATCGGCCGGATCGGCATGGTCGTCGTTCCGCCGCTGGTCTACTTCATCACCTACCGGTGGTGCATCTCCCTGCAGCGCAGCGACCGTGACGTGCTCGAGCACGGCGTCGAGACCGGAATCATCAAACGGCTGCCGCAGGGCGCGTACATCGAGCTGCACCAGCCGCTCGGGCCCGTCGACGGCCACGGGCACCCGGTACCACTGGCCTACCAGGGCGCGGCCCTGCCCAGGCGAATGAACAAGCTGGGTTCGGGCGGAGCCCCGGGCATCGGCAGCTTCCTGTCGGCCGATCCGGCCTCCGAGGACGCGGCGCTACGCGAGGCGGAGCACGCCAGCGAGCACCGTGCCCTGACCGCCCTGCGCGACCACCAGGCAGTCTCGATCGCTTCGTCCAACGGGGAGCACTAGGTCGTCAGGGGCCGTCACGGTCCTGTTCGGTCAGGTCTGCGCAGCCAGGGCGCGCAGCCGCCGAACGTGGAACCACTCGATCACCGGCATCGTCGCGGTGACGGTTCCCGCGAGCCCGTAGCTGACCCACGACGGCCCGATGCGACCGACGGCCATCAGATAGGTCGCCACCGCGACCCCAATGAGCGCGACACCCATCGCGCCGGCCAATGAGATCGTGCCGCGTAACCACAACCGGTCCACCTCGGGGCCGGACCATTCGGCCGTCGACGCAGGTTTCACCAGGTCCCCCTGGTCCGCCTGGGGTGGCCCTGCCGCGGCACGCCCCAGCGGGGGCCGACCCGACCCGGCCGGCGGCGCCACGGGCTCTGCGTGAGACATCCGCCGGGCGCGTATCAGTACCGGGATCGCCCCCGCGATGACGATGGCGGACACGATGATGATCGAGTACAAGATCCAACTGGTGTGCGAGTTGTGGGCCACTTTGCGGAAACCTCGGCCCAGATCGACCAGCGCCACCAGGGCGACGACGCTCGCGCCCAACCACATCAGCCAGACCGCGGCGCACGCGCCGATCAGTATGCGATCGACCACCTCTGGCGAAATAGAGTCGTCGCCGCGCCGGTATGTGGCGTATCTGCCAACCATCAGCAGCTCGTCTGCGCGCTGTCGTTGTTGTTCGACGACAGCACCGTTCCGTCGTTCGTCGTGATCGCGCAGTTCAGCCTGCTGACGCGGAACAGGCTGGAGGCTTCGAGCGAACCGACATCGGATTGGGAGATCGGGGTCACTGTCATCGACCACGGTATGTAGACGTTGTGCTGCGTGCGACGCCGACCGGAGGCGTCGACGTAGGTCACCGAAATGACGTCACCCGGCGCCTTGGTGCCCGTCACCGAATAGGTGACCTGCCGCGGCCCGGCCGGAGCGGTGGTCGTCGGCGGCGGAGCCGCCGCGGGTGTCGCCGGGGGCGCGGCGCTCGTCGGCGCAGGCGGCGGAGCGGGGGCCGCCGTCGTGGGCTCGGCCGTGGGGGTCTCGGGACTCGGTGGCGGTGGCGGTGGCGCGTTGGTGGTCGCGGGCGGAGCCACCGTGGTCGTCATCTCGTCGTGCGGCGGCGGCGTGGACACGGTGGAAGTCCCCGGGTTCGCCAGCTTGGTGGTGTCGTTGCGCGCGACCAGCAGCGACACGGACACCACCAGCGCGATAGCGGCCACGATAGCGGCCACCCCGACCACCCATGGCCAGCGCGGGGCGCCCCGTTGCGTGTCGGGACCGGACGAACGGTCAAACCCACCGTCGTCGTAGAGCCTGGGGTCGGCAGGCACATACAGCCCGGTCACGAGCTCGGACGCCGGGGCCGAGTAGGCCTGCGAATAGGCGCCCGTCTCACCCGGCGCCGGTATGCCGGTGCTGTCGTCGACGCTGTGGTCGAGGGGTTCTTCCGGGTCCCGTTCCGGGGGATTCGGCCCGCTCATCTTTGCCTGCCCTGTCCGACTGCCTCCCCGACACGCGGGTTCCCGCAGCTACCTGTTGGCGGGCACGTTCGGGAAATTCTCGTAGCGCTGGGAAGACCCTACCGAACAGAGGGGGGCAAAGAGGCTTCGGTGAAGCGCCCCGGACCAACTAATGACCGTATTGTGACCTTCCGGTCGCGGGGTCTCAGTGCTTCTCGGGACCGATGTAGTACTCGAAGACCAATCCGCCGACCGCGGCGAGGACGAACGACACGCCGGCAACGACCAACCACGGCAGCCACAGCGCAAGACCAACCGCGATCACCGAAGCCGACAGTGCGATGAGGATCGGCCACCAGCTGTGCGGGCTGAAGAAACCCAACTCCCCCGCGCCGTCACTGATCTCAGCGCCCTCGTAGTCCTCAGGCCGGGTGTCGATCCGGCGTGCCACGAACCGGAAGAACGTCCCCACGATCAGCGCCAAGCCGGAGGTGAGCGCGAGCGCGGTGGTGCCGGCCCACTCCACCCCCCCGGTGGCGAACAACGCGGTCAGCACGGCGTAGAGCACCGTCGCGAAGATGAAAAAGCCCGCGATGAGTTCAAACAGCCTGGCTTCAATGCGCATTGATCATCCTCAACTAAGGAGTCGTGGCCAATTCACCCCGGCGGGTGTCGAACACCTGGGTGGTGATCGCCATCGGGGGCTGGGCGATCGCCCGCAGCGCCTCGGCGTTGTTCTTGCCGCTCATCCGCTGCTGCATGTATGCCTTGAAGTCGTTGGGCGCCACCGCCCGCACCTCGAAGTTCATCATCGAGTGGTAGGTGCCGCAGAATTCGGCGCAGCGGCCGACGAACGCTCCAGGCTTGTCGATTTTCTCGATCTGGAACACGTTGACGGAGTTGTTCGCCTCGGCGTCGGGAATGACGTCGCGCTTGAACAGAAATTCGGGAACCCAAAAGTTGTGCACCACGTCAGCGGACTCCAAGCGGAACTGGACGCGCTTGCCGGTGGGGACCACCAACACCGGGATTTCGGACTCGGTGCCGAGCGTCTCGATCTTGTCGTAGTTCAACCAACTGCGGTCGGCGACAGTGCGTCCCCGGATCGGCCCGACGCGCTCCTCGCCACGGGAGTCCTTGCCTTCCAGCTTGGACACCATGGCGTTCTTGCGTGCGACGTCGGAGCCGTCGTAGGTGAACGTGCCGTCGTGGAAGTTGACGCGCTCGTAGCCGAACTTCCAGTTCCACTGGAAGGCCGTCACGTCGACCATCACCTCGGGGTCTTTATCGAGGTGCAGCATCTTCCCCTGCACCACCACCGTGAAGTAGAACAGCACCGAGATGATCAGGAACGGCGCCACCGTGAGCCCGAGTTCCAGCGGCACGTTGTAGCCGAACTGTTTGGGTAGCTCGCTCTCGGAGGCCTTCTTGCGGTGGAAGGTCGTCGTCCAGAACATCAGGCTCCACACAATGACGCCGACCACCAGTGAGGCGATCACCGATGCGACCCACAGCTCCCGGTTGAGGTGGGCCTCCGGGGTGATGCCCTCCGGCCACCCCATGCCCAGCGCCTCCGACCAACTGCATCCGCTGAGCATCGCCGCCAGCAGCCCGAACGTCGCGGCCAGGGCGAGCGGCCGCAAGCGGCGGCCCGACGCACGGTGCGAACGGACCTGCTCGTGGGGTGTCACGTCGGCGCCTCCTGCTCGGATATCGACTCATCCGTAGCCTAGTCGACACCGTTTCGCCGGGCGACCCAAACCCCGACCCGGCGGGGGGCCCCGCCGGGCGCCGCGCCCCCACGCTCCGCCTACGTGGGGCATACTGGGGCGCCGTGTGCGGACTGCTGGCGTATGTCGCGAGCCCGGCCGGCGCCTGGGCCGGTGCCGAGGGCGAGATCTCGCGCGCCTCGCACCTGATGCGTCACCGCGGACCCGACGAGACGGGCATCTGGACCGATCCGGACGCGGACGGCCCCTCCGGGGGTGCCGTGTTCGGGTTCAACCGGCTGTCGATCATCGACATCGCGCACGCGCACCAGCCGCTGCGGTGGGGCCCACCCGAATCGCCCGACCGCTACGTGCTGGTATTCAACGGCGAGATCTACAACTACCTCGAACTGCGCGACGATCTCGCCACCCGGCACGGCGCGGCCTTCGCCACGGACGGCGACGGTGAGGCGATTGTCGCGGGCTACCACTATTGGGGCGCCGAGGTAGTGACCCGGCTACGTGGCATGTTCGCGTTCGCGTTGTGGGACAGCGTCACGCGTGAACTGTTCTGCGCGCGCGACCCTTTCGGCATCAAGCCGCTGTTCATGGCCACCGGCGCCCACGGCACCGCCGTCGCGAGCGAGAAGAAGTGCCTGCTCGACATCGCGGAATTGGTCGGTTTCGACACCGACATCGACCGGCGCGCGCTGCAGCACTACACCGTCCTGCAGTACGTGCCGGAACCCGAGACGCTGCACCGCGGGGTACGCCGGCTGGAGTCGGGCTGCTACGCCCGCATCCGGCCCGGACTGTCTCCCCAGGTCACCCGCTACTTTGCGCCGCGGTTCGCTGCCAAGGCCTTCACCCGCGACACCGAGCAGGCCCGCTACGACGAGATCACCGCGGTGCTGGAGGATTCGGTGGCCAAGCACATGCGCGCCGACGTCACGGTGGGGGCGTTCCTGTCCGGAGGCATCGACTCCACGGCCATCGCCGCGCTCGCCATCCGGCACAACCAGAAGCTGATCACCTTCACCACCGGTTTCGAGCGTGAGGGTTTCTCCGAGATCGACGTCGCGGTGGCCTCCGCGGAGGCGATCGGCGCCCGTCACATCGCGAAGGTGGTCAGCCCGGACGAGTTCGTGGCTGCGCTGCCCGAGATCGTGTGGTACCTCGACGAACCTGTCGCCGACCCCGCGCTGGTGCCGCTGTTCTTCGTCGCCCGCGAGGCCCGCAAGCACGTCAAGGTAGTGCTGTCCGGCGAGGGCGCCGACGAGCTCTTCGGCGGCTACACCATCTACCGGGAACCGCTGTCGCTCAAGCCTTTCGACTACCTGCCGCGGCCGGTGCGCCGGTCGATGGGGAAGGTCTCTGGGCCGCTTCCGGAGGGCATGCGGGGCAAGAGCCTGCTGCACCGCGGGTCGCTGACCCTCGAGGAGCGCTACTACGGCAACGCCCGCAGTTTCTCCGACGTGCAGTTGCGCGCCGTGCTGCCCGGATTCCGTGCCGAGTGGACCCACGCCGACGTGACCGCATCGGTCTACGCCGAGTCGGCCGGCTGGGACCCGGTGGCCCGCATGCAGCACGTGGACCTGTTCACCTGGTTGCGCGGCGACATCCTGGTCAAGGCGGACAAGATGACGATGGCCAACTCGCTGGAGCTGCGGGTGCCGTTCTTGGACCCGGAGGTGTTCGCCGTCGCCGCCCGGTTGCCCGTAGACGCCAAGATCACCCGCACCACCACGAAGTACGCGCTCCGGCGCGCGCTGGAGCCAATCGTTCCGGCGCATGTCCTGCACCGGCCCAAGCTGGGCTTCCCGGTGCCGATCCGGCATTGGCTGCGGGCCGGTGAACTGATGGAGTGGGCGTACGGGCTGGTGGCGGCATCGCGGGGCGGTGGCGTCGGCGAACTGGTCGACCTGGCTGCCGTGCAGCGCATGCTCGACGAGCACCGAACCGGTGCCAGCGATCACAGCCGCCGGCTCTGGACGGTGCTGATCTTCCTGCTCTGGTACGCCATCTTCGTCGAGCACAGCGTGGTGCCGCAGATCAGCGAGCCGCACTACCCCGTGCAGCTGTGACCCGTGCAGCTGTGACGGAAAGCCCCGCCGAGATTCAGGCGAGCACGGCGGTGATCTCCGCCGCCGCGTCGTCGCCGTAGGCCCCGGCCAGTCGGGTCGCCGCGACGCCGCGGTCCCACGTCCATTCCTGGGTGCCGCTGGATTCCAGCACCAGCACGGCGACGAGCGACCCCAGCTGCGCGGAACGCTCCAGGCTCAGGCCCGCGCTGCGACCCGTCAGGAAGCCCGCCCGGAAGGCATCGCCCACGCCGGTGGGGTCCACCTGGCTGGTTTCGGGGACAACGTCGACGTGGATGGTGGTGCCGCCGGGTTCGACGATGTCCACGCCCTTGGGACCCAGCGTCGTCACCCGCAGGTCGACCTGCGCCATCACGTCGGCCTCGGTCCAGCCGGTCTTGGACAGCATCAGGTCCCACTCGTAGTCGTTGGTGAACAGGTACTGGGCGCCGTCGACGAGCGTGCGGATCTCGTCGCCGGACAAGCGGGCCAGCTGCTGGGACGGATCGGCGGCGAACGGAAGCCCCAGCGTGCGGCACTCCTCGGTGTGCACCCTCATGGCGTCAGGGTCGTTGGCCCCGATGATCACCAACTCCGGCGTCCCGATGGCCGCCACCACGTCCGCGAGCTTGATGGTGCGCGCCTCCGACATGGCGCCGGGATAGAACGACGCGATCTGGGCCATGTCGATGTCGGTGGTGCAGGTGAACCGCGCCGTGTGCGCGGTGTCGGAGATCAGGACGTGATCACAGTTGACGCCGTGGCTGTCCAGCCACGCGCGGTAGTCGGCAAAGTCGTCGCCGGCCGCCCCGACGAGCGCGACGTCACCGCCCAGCACGCCGATGGCGAACGCGATGTTGCCCGCCACACCGCCGCGATGAATCACCAGGTCGTCGACCAGGAAGCTGAGGGAGACCTTCTGCAGATGCTCGGGGAGCAGTTGCTCGGAAAACCGGCCGGGGAACCGCATCAGGTTGTCTGTCGCAATCGAACCTGTCACCGCGATCGTCACGAAATCTCCACCCTTCGTCAGCTACGGCCCTTGAGCTTACTCACGCGCCGCCGGCCGACGAGTGCGCTAGCCTGCCTGACAAAGAGTCGCGCCCCCCACGCCACGGTAGGAGAACCTCAATGGCCGGTCCGTATCCGCCGGCGGTGCCCTTCCCGGAGCGACGGTCGCGGCGGCGGCTGATCGTCGGCCTCGCGCTGGCCGCGACGGCGGCGGCCGTCCTCACGCTGGCGGTCGTGTACGGCGTTCGCACCAACGGTGCCAACTCCGGCGCCGCAGTGTCGGATTCAGCGGCCAGAACCGCGATCCAGGGTTATCTGGACGCGCTCGAAAAACGCGATATCGACGGGATCACCCGCAACGCACTGTGCGGCATGTACGACGCCGTCCGCGACAAACGGTCCGACGAGGCGCTGGCCCGGTTGAGCAGCGACGCGTTCCGCAGGCAATTCTCCGGCGCAGCGGTGACGTCGATCGACAAGCTGGTGTACCTGTCCCAGTATCAGGCGCAGGTGCTGTTCACCCTGACGCTGACGCCGGCAAACGGGGGGCCCGCCCATGAGCACACGCAGGGGGTCGCGCAACTACTGTTCCAGCGCGGACGCACCAGCGTGTGTTCCTACGTGCTGCGCACGAGTGGCGCGTACTGACGCTGGGTCAGTTGAACGAGTCGCCGCAGGCGCAGGACCCCGTGGCGTTGGGGTTGTCGATGGTGAAGCCCTGCTTCTCGATGGTGTCGACGAAGTCGATGGACGCGCCTTCGATGTAGGGCGCGCTCATCCGGTCCGCCGTCAGCTTCACACCGCCGAACTGGGCGGTCAGATCGCCGTCCAGCGTCCGGTCGTCGAAGAACAGGTTGTAGCGCAGCCCGGCGCATCCGCCCGGCTGCACCGCGATTCGCAGCGCCAGGTCGTCACGCCCCTCCTGTTCCAGCAGGGACTTCGCCTTGACGGCGGCGGCCTCGGTGAGGATCGCGCCGTGGGTCTTGGCGGCGGTGGCCGACTCGTTCTGCACTGTCATCGCTTCTCCTCCGGGTGCTGCAGGTCCTGCCAATGTCCTATGCGTCAACGATACCCTGCGGGGCCACTATTCCCGAGCCGTGCCGCGACCTGTGACGCTAATCCCATCAGCTGGTTGGCCGCGTCGGCCTGCGCCAGCCGCACCGAGCCCGCGTAATCGGCGATGGACAGCGCCGACATGATGCCCGACGAGCGCACCGACGATGTCTCCAGGCCGACCTGCCCCGCCAGCACGATCACCGGAATCCCCAGCGGGCGCGCGGCGTCGACCAGTTCGCCGACCACCTTCCCGTGCAGAGATTGCTCGTCGAACTTGCCCTCACCGGTGACGATCAGCTCCGCGGTCTCGAGGTCGTCGGCCAGGTGGGTGTGCTCGGCGATGATCGCCGCGCCGGATTCGATTCGACCGCCGAGCGCCAGCAAACCCGCGCCGATACCACCGGCGGCGCCCGCGCCCGGCTCGGAGCTCACGTCCCGCCCGGACACCGCTTCCAGTTCGTGCGACCAAGCCTCGAGCCGGGCTTCCAGCTGGAGGATCGTCGCCGCGTCCGCGCCCTTCTGCGGCCCGAAAACCTTGGCCGCACCCCACGGCCCGATCAGCGGATACTGGGTGTCCGAGGCCGCGATCAGGTCGATCGACGCCAACTGTTCGCGGGCAGCCTCCAAGCCCCCGAGCTCGGCGATCATTCCCTGGCCGCCGTCCACGCAGGCGCTGCCCCCCAACCCGACCACGATCCGCGACGCCCCGGCCAGCAATGCGTCGGCAATGAGTTGCCCCACTCCCCGGCTGTGCGCCGCCAACGCGGTCTCGGGCGTGGGTGGAGTGCCCAGCAGCGCCAGGCCGCACGCCTGCGCACACTCCAGGTACGCGGTCTGCGAGCGTCGGTCATAGATCCACTCGGCGTCCACCGACTCCTCCAGCGGCCCGGACACCCGCAGCCGCCGCTTCAGCCCCAGCCGGCCGGCCAGCACCTCGATAAAACCTGGGCCGCCATCGGACTGCGGGGCGACGATGAATCGGTCCCCGGGGCGTGAGCGGGTCCAGCCGGTCGCGATGGCGGCCGCCGCCTCGACGGCCGAGAGGGTGTCGCCGTAGCAGTCCGGGGCAACCAGAACCAACATCGCCGGCAATTGCAGACGGCCGGGCGCGGGTCCGGTCACAGATCACCGTTCATAACAGCTAAGACTATGCCCAGGCCGGGCCGATCGGCCGGTACAGGCACGATTTCGGAGCGGGTTCCGCGCACAGTAACCTGGCGACTGTGAAGTTGTCGGGCCGCCGGAAAGGCGAGGAGGACGAGGCCGGGTCACCGCCTGTGACGGACACCCCGGACGCCCCGGACGCCCCGGACACCCCGGACACCGGGGCCGGAGGTTCGCGCGGGACGGTCCCCAAGGGGCGGCCCACCCC
>CAZZHX010000079.1:0-12731 GCA_964653535.1 uncultured Mycobacterium sp.
CCGTCAGCACAACGACCCGCACGGAGTTGTCGTAGGTGACCTCGTCGAGGGCCTCTTTGAGCGGCACCATGACGTCGAACGCCATGGAGTTCATCCGCTCCGGCCGGTTCAGGGTGATCAGCGCGACCCCTGGCCGTGGGTGTTCCAGCAGTACGTGGCTCACCCGTGAACGGTAGCGCGTCAGACCTGCTCGACCGGGGCTGCGTCGCCCGCTGCGTCGCCGACCGCGTCAACATCGAAAGCCCGAATCTGCTGCACCAGGTCTTCCAGCGCCGCCGGCGGCAGCACCCCGGCCTGGTTGAACACCAGCTTGCCCTTCTTGAACGCCATCAGCGTGGGAATGGACCGGATCTGGGCGGCCGCCGCCAATCCCTGCTGGGCTTCGGTGTCGACCTTGGCGTGCACGATGTCGGGGTGTTTCTCGGCTGATGCCTGGAAGGTCGGGGCGAACTGGCGGCACGGTCCGCACCAGGACGCCCAGAAGTCGACAAGAACGATGTCGTTGCCCTCGATGGTGTCGTTGAATGTGTCGCCGGTGAGATCACGCGTGGTCATATCAGCTCCCAACGCCGGGTGCCGACGCGATGTTCCCGGGTGGTTCGATCGTCACGGGGGCGAGTCCACCCGATCAGACAGTGAAACCCAGGGCGCGCAGTTGCTCGCGCCCGTCATCGGTGATCTTGTCCGGGCCCCACGGCGGGTTCCACACCCAGTTGATCCGCATGTCGTCGACCAGGCCGCTGCCCACCAGGGCGCTGCGCGACTGATCTTCGATGACGTCGGTGAGTGGGCAGGCCGCCGAGGTCAACGTCATGTCGATCAGGGCGACCTTGCCCGCCTCGCCCGCTTCGACGTTGAGGCCGTAGACCAGTCCGAGGTCGACGACGTTGATGCCCAGCTCGGGGTCGACGACGTCGCGCATCGCCTCCTCGAGGTCGGCAAGAAATTCCTCGTTCGGCGCGGTGTTCTCGCTCATCGGTGGCCCTCCTGGCCCTCTCGGCCCTGCTCGATGCTGACGCACGCTTGCGCCAGCGCATCCTTGAACGCCATCCAGCCCAGCAGCGCGCATTTGACCCGCGCCGGATATTTGGCCACACCCGCGAAGGCGACCCCGTCGCCCAAAATGTCCTCGTCGCCCTCGACGGTGCCGCGCGAGGACACCATCTCGGTGAATGCGGTGACGATCGCGAGCGAATCGGCGACGCTCCGGCCGATCACCTGCTCGCTGAGCACCGACGTGGCCGCCTGGCTGATGGAGCAGCCCTGCCCGTCGTAGGAGACGTCGGCGACGTGATGACCATCCCCGGACAGGGTGACCCGCAGGGTCACTTCGTCGCCGCAGACCGGGTTCACGTGGAACACCTGGCAACCGAACGGCTCCCGCAGGCCGCGGTGCTGCGGGTGCTTGTAGTGATCGAGGATCACATCGTGATACATCTGCTCCAGGCGCACAGTCATTCTCTCCCAAAGAAATCCAGCGCGCGTCGCACGCCTGCCACCAGTCGGTCGACCTCCTCGGTGGTGTTGTACACCGCGAACGACGCACGCGCCGTGGCCGCCAGCCCGAGGCGGCGGTGCAGCGGCATCGTGCAGTGGTGGCCCACCCGCACCGCGACGCCGTCGTCGTCGAGCACCTGCCCGACGTCGTGCGCATGCACTCCGTCGACGACGAACGCCACCGGCGACCCGCGGTCGGTCATCGACGTGGGCCCGACGATGCGCACACCCTCGATGCCGGACAGGCCCTCGATGGCCGCCGCGACCAGGTCGCGTTCGTGGTCCTCCACGGCGTCCATACCGAGTGCGCTCAGGTAGCGCGCCGCCGCGCCCAGCCCGACCACCTGCGAGGTCATCGGGGTGCCGGCCTCGAAGCGCTGCGGGGCTGGCGCGTAGGTGGAGGACTCCATGGTGACCATCTCGATCATCGACCCGCCCGTGAGGAACGGCGGCAGGCCGGCCAACACCGACCGGCGGACATAGAGGCCACCGATACCGTTGGGGCCCAGCATCTTATGCCCGGAGAACGCGGCGAAGTCAACGTCCAGTGCGTGCAGGTCGACGGGCTGGTGTGGCACCGACTGGCAGGCGTCCAACACCGTCAGGGCACCGACCGCCTTGGCCCGGGCGACCAGTTCGGCCACCGGTGCCATCGCGCCGGTCACGTTCGAGTGATGGCTGAACGCCACGATCTTCACCCGGTCGTCGAGCCGCAGGGAATCCAAGTCGATGCGCCCGGCGTCGTGATCACCGCCGGTAACGCCGTACCAGCGCAGCGTGGCGCCGGTGCGCCGAGCCAGCTCCTGCCACGGCACCAGGTTGGCGTGGTGCTCGAGCTCGGTGGTGACGATGACGTCACCCTCCCTCACGGCATGCTCGAATCGGTTGTCGCCCAATACGTACGACGCGAGGTTGAGCGCCTCGGTCGCGTTGCGGGTGAAGATCAACTCGTCGGCGTCGGCCCCGACGAACGCCGCGACGTCGGCGCGGCCCTGCTCGTAGGCGTCGGTGGCCTCCTCCATCAGCTGGTGCGCACCGCGGTGCACCGCGCCGTTGGAGGTGGTCAGAAAGTCCCGCTCGGCGTTGAGGACCTGCACCGGCCGCTGCGACGTGGCACCGGAATCGAGGTAGGCCAATTGGTGTCCGCCACGCATGACGCGGCTCAGGATGGGAAAGTCGGCCCGGATCGCGCCGATATCCAGGGCCGTGGCGCGGCCCGCCGAGATCGTCACGGGTCAGGCTCCCCCGGATGGCACCGCGGCCGCCCCGGTGAAACGCACATAGCCTGTTTCCTCGAGTTCGTTGGCGAGCTCCGGGCCGCCGGATTCGACGATGCGGCCCCCGACGAACACGTGCACGAACTGCGGGCGGATGTAACGCAGAATCCGGGTGTAGTGGGTGATCAGCAGGATCCCGCCGTTCTCGGCTTCGGCGTAGCGGTTGACGCCCTCGCTGACAACCCGCAGCGCGTCGACGTCCAGACCGGAGTCGGTCTCGTCGAGGATCGCGATCTTTGGCCTGAGCAAACCCAGCTGCAGGACCTCGTGGCGCTTCTTCTCCCCGCCTGAGAAGCCCTCGTTGACGCTGCGCTCGCCGAAGGCCGGGTCGATGTCCAGGTCGATCATCGCGGCCTTGACCTCCTTGACCCAGTGTCGCAGTTTCGGCGGCTCGCCGCGGACGGCGGTCGCGGCGCTGCGCAGGAAGTTCGACATCGACACTCCCGGCACCTCGACCGGGTACTGCATGGCCAGGAACAGCCCGGCCCGAGCGCGCTCGTCGACGCTCATGGCCAGGACGTCCTGGCCGTCCAGCGTGATGGACCCCGAGGTCACCAGGTACTTGGGGTGACCGGCGATGGCGTAGGACAGCGTCGACTTCCCGGAGCCGTTGGGGCCCATCACCGCATGCGTCTCACCGGAATTGACGGTGAGGTCGACGCCGTTGAGGATGGGAATGTCCCGCTCGCCTTCGGGGGCGTTAGGGTCCTCGACGCTGACGTGCAGGTCTTTGATCTCCAAAGTGGTCATGACGCTGTTGCTCTCGATTCCGTGATGGACAATTCGTGTTCGATGGCTGCGGTCAGCCGCTCGCGGACTTCCGGCACGGCGATCTGGGAGATGATCCCGCCGAAGAAGCCGCGCACCACCAGCCGGCGGGCCTGCTCCTCGGAAATGCCGCGCGAGCGAAGGTAGAACAGTTGCTCGTCGTCGAAACGCCCAGTGGCGCTGGCGTGTCCGGCGCCGACGATCTCGCCGGTCTCGATCTCGAGGTTGGGCACCGAGTCGGCACGCGCGCCGTCGGTGAGCACCAGGTTTCGGTTGACCTCGAAGGTGTCGGTTCCGGTGGCCTGCGCGCGGATCAGCACATCGCCCACCCAGACCGTATGCGCATCCGGCCGAGCCGACGCCGAATCCCCTTGCAGCGCACCCTTGTAGAGGACGTTAGACCGGCAGTTGGGCTGCGCGTGGTCAATGAGCAACCGCGACTCCAGGTGCTGGCCGTCGTCGGCGAAGTACAGGCCGAGCAGTTCGGCGTCCCCACCCGGCGCGTCGAACCGCACTGTGGCCGACATCCGCGCCACCTCGCCGCCCAGAATGACGGCGACGTGGCGCAGCACCGCGTCCCGGCCCAGTCTGGCGTGGTGCGCGCTGAGGTGCACGACGTCGTCAGCCCAGTCGACGATCCACACTGCGGTGAGCCGCGCGGCATCGCCGACGATGAACTCCACGTTGTCGGCGTAGGTCCCGCTGCCACGATGGTCGATGACGACGACCGCCTCGGAGAGCTCACCGACCCTGATCTGCAGGTGCCCGTACGCGACCGCACCCTCACCCGGGCCGGTGACCGTGATGGCGACCGGCTCGGCGACCCGCGTGTCGCGGGCGACGGACACTACGGTGGCGGCGTTGAACGACGAGAACGCCTGGGCTGCAACGCGATCTGTCGGGATACCGCCCTGCCCGAGCCGTTCATCGCCACGTCGGACTGTCTCGGTCTGCACGCCCGCGTGCTCGGTCACCTCCACCCGCGCCGTGCCGGTGGCGGGCGCCGACCCGTCGTGCAGCCCGCGCAGCCGACGCAGCGGGGTGAACCGCCAGATCTCGTCGCGACCGCCGGGCACCTCGAAGGCGTCTACGTCGAACGACGCGAACAGCTCACCCTTGTTGGGGGGCATCGCTGTGTTCACCGCTGTCGCGGTCATCCGACGGAGCCCTCCATCTGCAGCTCGATCAGCCGGTTGAGCTCCAGGGCGTACTCCATGGGCAGTTCCTTGGCGATCGGCTCGACGAAGCCGCGCACCAGCGTCGCCATCGCCTCGTCTTCGGCAAGTCCGCGGCTCATCAGGTAGAAGAGCTGGTCCTCGCTGACCTTCGACACGGTCGCCTCATGACCCATCGTGACGTCGTCCTCGCGGATGTCGACATACGGGTAGGTGTCGCTGCGGCTGATCGTGTCGACCAGCAGTGCATCGCATTTCACGCTCGAGCGCGATCCGTAGGCGCCCTTGTTCACCTGCACCAGGCCGCGATACGAGGTGCGCCCGCCGCCGCGCGCCACCGACTTGGACACGATGTTGCTTGACGTGTTGGGCGCCAGGTGCAGCATCTTCGCGCCGGCGTCCTGGTGCTGACCCTCCCCGGCGAACGCCACCGAGAGCACCTCACCCCTGGCGTGCTCGCCGGTCATCCAGACGGCCGGGTACTTCATGGTGACCTTGGACCCGATGTTGCCGTCGATCCACTCCATCGTGGCGCCGGCCTCGGCGCGGGCCCGCTTGGTGACCAGGTTGTAGACGTTGTTCGACCAGTTCTGGATGGTGGTGTAACGAACGCGCGCATGCGGTTTGACGATGATCTCCACGACGGCGGAGTGCAGCGAGTCCGACTTGTACACGGGCGCGGTGCAGCCTTCCACGTAGTGAACGTAGGAGTTCTCGTCGGCGATGATCAGGGTCCGCTCGAACTGGCCCATGTTCTCGGTATTGATCCGGAAGTAGGCCTGCAGCGGGATATCGACGCGCACGCCCGGCGGGACGTAGATAAACGACCCGCCGCTCCACACCGCCGTATTCAGAGCAGAGAATTTGTTGTCGCCCGCCGGAATGACCGTGCCGAAATACTGTTTGAACAGCTCCGGGTATTCGCGCAACCCGCTGTCGGTGTCGACGAAAATGACACCCTGGGCCTCTAAGTCTTCGCGGATCTGGTGGTACACCACCTCGGACTCATACTGGGCAGCTACTCCGGAAACCAATCTTTGCTTCTCCGCTTCCGGAATTCCGAGCCTGTCATAGGTATTCCGAATGTCGTCCGGCAACTCATCCCAACTGGCGGCTTGCTTTTCGGTGGACCGCACGAAATATTTGATGTTGTCGAAGTCGATGCCGCCGAGGTCGGAGCCCCACGTCGGCATCGGCTTGCGGCCGAAGACACGCAATGCCTTGAGCCGGGTCTCCAGCATCCACTCGGGCTCGCTCTTCTTCCCCGAGATGTCACGGACCACGGCCTCGGACAGCCCACGCTGCGCGCTGGCGCCCGCAACGTCGGAGTCCGCCCAGCCGTAGCCGTAGCGGCCCAGGGAGTCGATCGCCTCCGCCTGAGTCAACGGCTCGTGGGTGATCTTGTCAGCCTCTAGGGTCATGTTGACGCTCCTTTTGTTGATGTCTGCGCGGTGTGTGGGGTCTGAGTCAGCGGGACGTGGGTGGTGCAGGCGCAGTCGCCGTTGACGATCGTCGCCAACCGCTGCACGTGGGTGCCCAGCACCTCGGACATGGCCTGACGTTCGGCCTCGCACAGTTCGGGGAACTCCTCGGCGACGTGGGACACCGGGCAGTGGTGTTGGCAGATCTGCACACCGTGAACCGGCCCACCGACCCGTGCGGTGGTGGCCACGTAGCCGGCCCGGGTGAGCGCGCCGGCGATTCCCTCCGCGGCCGCCTCGATATCGGCCTCGGCGGCGCTGGCGGCGGACGGGACCCCGGCAAGGATGCCGTCGATGCGCTGGCGGGCGAACGTGCGCACGGCGTCCTCGCCACCGATCTCCCGCAGCTGGCGCATCGCCGCCGCCGCCAAGTCGTCGTAGGCGTGATCGAGCTTGGCCCGGCCGGCCGCGGTCAGGCGGTAACGCTTGGCGGGCCGGCCGCGTCCCGCCTGTTGCCATGCCGCGGCGGGCGTGGCCTCGGCGTCGCCGGCCTCGATCAGCGCGTCGAGATGGCGGCGCACGCCGGCGGCCGACAGGCCCAGCAGGTCGCCGATCTCACCGGCGGTGATCGACCCGGACTCCACCAGCAGCCGCACGATCGCCCGGCGGGTGTGTCCGTCGGCAACCGGTGCGGCGGGCGGCGCAGAGACCGCGGCGAATTTCACAACACCAGTGTGACGCAATTCCGTTGATCGGTCCAGCGGCGGTGTCACCCGTCCGAGTTACGCTGGTCACAACGGCTAAGCTGCACCCATGGCAGCCCGCCGCCATTCGCTGAGCACGTCGATCGCCAGCCTGCACGGCGACGAACCGGCCGTCGGCGCGCCGCTGACCCCCGGGGAGCTCACCGCACTGGGACGCACCCGCCTGTTCGGCGCCACCGGCACCGTGCTGATGGCGATCGGCGCCCTGGGCGCCGGGGCACGGCCGGTGGTCCAGGACCCCACATTCGGCGTGCGGTTGCTCAATCTCCCCTCGCGGATCCAGACGGTGTCGCTGACGATGACGACGACCGGAGCGGTCATGATGGCGCTGGCCTGGCTGATGCTCGGCCGGTTCGCCCTCGGCAGCAGGAGGATGTCGCGCAGCGACCTGGACCGGACCCTGCTGCTGTGGATCCTGCCGCTGCTGCTGGCTCCCCCGATGTACAGCAAGGACGTGTATTCCTACCTAGCGCAGAGCCAGATCTCCCGGGAGGGACTCGACCCCTACCGGGTGGGTCCCGCGTCCGGACTCGGGCTGTCCCACGTGTTCACCCTGTCGGTCCCGAGTCTGTGGCGCGAGACGCCGGCGCCCTACGGCCCGCTGTTCCTGTGGATCGGCCGCGGAATCTCGACCCTGACCGGCGAGAACGTCGTCGCCGCCGTGCTCTGTCACAGGCTGGTGGTGCTGATCGGCGTGGGCATGATCGTGTGGGCGACGCCGCGACTGGCCCGGCGCTGCGGCGTGGCCGACGTCAGCGCGCTATGGCTGGGGGCGGCCAATCCGCTGCTGATCATGCATCTGGTTGCCGGCGTCCACAACGAGGCCCTGATGCTCGGGCTCATGCTGACCGGCGTGGAATACGCGCTGCGCGGCCTGGATTCGTTACCCGGCACCGAGCGCGGACCGTGGCTGATGCTGATCGGGGGCGCGGTCCTGATCGTGCTGTCATGCCAGGTGAAGCTGCCGTCGCTGCTCGCGCTGGGATTCGTCACGATGGCGCTGGCCCACCGATACGGGGGCACGCTCAAGGCCCTGCTGGTGTCCGGCGGGGCCATGGCGGTCCTGGCGCTCGGCGTGATGGCGCTCGTCGGCCGGGCCAGCGGGCTCGGGTTTGGCTGGCTCTTCACGCTCGGCACCGCCAACGTTGTGCGCAGTTGGATGTCGCCGCCCACGTTGCTGGCGCTGGGCACCGGACGGGTGGGCGTCGTGCTGGGCCTGGGTGATCACACCACCGCGGTGCTGGGCCTGACCCGAGGCATCGGCGTGCTGATCATCGCGGTCGCGGTGGCCTGGCTACTGGTGGCCGTGTTCCGCGGCCGGTTGCACCCGATCGGCGGCCTGGGAGTCGCGCTGGGCGTCACCGTGCTGCTGTTTCCCGTCGTCCAGCCCTGGTACCTGTTATGGGCCATCATCCCGCTGGCCGCTTGGGCGACCCGCCCCGGCTTCCGGGTAGCGGTCATCGCCATCACCCTGATCATCGGCATTTTCGGCCCGACGGCCAACGGCGACCGCTTCGCGCTGTTCCAGATCCTGGATGCCACCGTGGCCAGCACCACGATCGTGGTGGCACTCATCGCGGCGACCTACCGGCGCATGCCGTGGCGGGGCCTGCTCGCCGGGATCATCGAGGCCGACGGCCGGCCCGAGGCCCCGCGCCCGGCGGCGGCTCCCGACGCCTACGCTGATTCCACGTGAGCCCGGCACCGAACACCCCCGCCACGGTCGTCAGGCTGCGCGGGGTGACCAAGCGATACGGGTCCATCGCCGCCGTCCGCGACCTCGACCTGGATGTGCACGCCGCCGAGGTGGTGGCCCTGCTGGGCCCCAACGGCGCCGGCAAGACCACGACCGTCGAGATGTGCGAGGGCTTCGTGCGCCCGGACTCCGGCACCGTCGAGGTGCTGGGCATGGACCCGATCACTGACAACGCCCGGCTGCGCACCCGCATCGGGGTGATGTTGCAGGGCGGGGGCGGCTACCCCGCGGCGCGCGCCGGAGAGCTGCTCAACCTGGTTGCCGCCTATGCCGCCGAGCCCCTGGATCCGGCGTGGCTGCTGGACACGTTGGGCCTCACCGACGCCGCCCGCACCACCTACCGGCGGCTGTCCGGCGGGCAGCAACAGCGCCTCGCGCTGGCGTGCGCGCTGGTGGGCAGACCGGAGTTGGTGTTCCTGGACGAACCCACCGCCGGGATGGACGCCCACGCGCGGCTGCTGGTGTGGGAGCTCATCAACGCGTTGCGCCGCGACGGCGTGACGGTGGTGCTGACCACCCACCAACTCAAGGAGGCCGAAGAGCTCGCCGACCGGGTGGTCATCATCGACCGTGGGGAGACGGTGGCCGCCGGAGCGCCGGCGGAGCTGATGCGCAGCGGCGCCAAGGACCAGTTGCGGTTCAGCGCGCCGCCGCGGCTGGACCTGTCGCTGTTGTCCGCCGCGCTGCCGCAGGAGTATCACGCCACCGAGGTGACCCCGGGTGAATACCTGGTCGAGGGCCTCGTCGATCCCCAGGTGCTGGCCACCGTGACAACGTGGTGCGCGCAGATCGACGTGCTGGCCACCGACATGCGCGTCGAGCGGCGCAGCCTCGAGGACGTGTTTCTGGACCTGACCGGCAGGAGCGTGCGGCCATGACACAGGACGGCGCGCAGACGACGGTGTTCCCCGTGGGAACCTTCGCCCCGGACCCGCGCCCCAATACCGTCCCGCGGATGCTCGCCGCGCAGTTCGGGCTGGAGTTGAAGCTGCTGCTGCGCAACGGCGAGCAACTGCTGTTGACCATGTTCATCCCGATCACGCTGCTGGTCGGGCTCACGCTGCTGCCGCTGGGCGCGTTCGGCGACAACCGCGCCGCCACGTTCGTGCCGGTGATCATGGCGCTGGCCGTCATCTCCACCGCGTTCACCGGCCAGGCCATCGCGGTCGCGTTCGACCGCCGCTACGGCGCCCTCAAACGGCTCGGGGCCACCCCGCTGCCCGTGTGGGGAATCATCGCCGGCAAGTCGATGGCAGTGGTGACAGTGGTGGCCCTGCAGGCAATCCTCTTGGGCGCTATCGGGTTTGCGCTCGGCTGGCGACCCGAACCGGCGGCGCTGCTGCTGGGTGCGGTGATCATCACGCTGGGCACCGCGGCGTTCGCGGCCCTGGGCCTGCTGCTCGGCGGGACGCTGCGCGCCGAGATCGTGCTCGCGGTCGCCAACCTGATGTGGTTCGTCTTCGCCGGCCTCGGCGCGCTGACCGTGCAAACGCGGATGATTCCCGCAGCGGCCGCATGGGCGGCCCGAGTCACCCCGTCGGGCGCACTCACCGAGGCGCTCACCCGGGCGATGAGCCTCTCGGTGGACTGGTTCGGGATCGCCGTCCTGGCGGCCTGGGGGGCCCTCGCGGCGCTGGCGGCGCTGCGGTGGTTCCGGTTCACCTGACCCGCGCGCGACACTGCAACTACGCACACGACAAGCCGACGGAGGTGTGCATGGTTGCAGTCTCGGCGGCTCGGCCGCCACGATCGCCGGGTGCCTTACGATCGGGTCGTGGCTGAGCGGGTGCTGATGCGGGCGGTGGACCTGCTGCCCAACCCGAGCGTGCGCGTCCAACAACTCCTCGCCGCGCTGGTCGTCGTCACCCAAGGCGGCATCGCGGTCACCGGCGCGATCGTGCGGGTCACGGCATCGGGGCTGGGGTGCCCCACCTGGCCGCAGTGCTTTCCGGGCAGCTTCACCCCGGTCGCCCACTCCGAGGTGCCGTTCATCCACCAGGCCGTCGAGTTCGGCAACCGGCTGATCAGCTTCGCGGTGGTGATCGCCGCGGCGCTGACGGTGCTGGCCGTGACCCGGGCTCGACGGCGCGCCGAGATCCTCCTCTACGCCTGGCTGATGCCGGCGTCCACGGTGGTGCAGGCCGTAATCGGCGGCATCAGCGTGCGCACCGGCCTGCTGTGGTGGACAGTCGCAGTCCACCTGCTGACATCGATGGCCATGGTCTGGTTGTCGGTGCTGCTGTACGTCAAGATCGGCGAGCCCGACGACGGCGTGGTTCATCCGCGGGCGGCCGCGCCGCTGCGCGCCATGACCGCCCTGACCGGGCTCACCCTGGCGGCGGTGCTGACAACCGGGACGTTGGTGACGGCCGCCGGCCCGCACGCGGGCGACCGGAGCGCCAGCCGCCCGGTGCCGCGGCTGCAGGTCGCGGTGGACACCCTGGTGCATATGCATACGTCGCTGCTGGCCGCCTACCTGGCGCTGCTGGTCGGCCTCGGATTCGGGCTGTGGGCGGCGGGCGCCGCCCGCGCTACCGCGGTGCGGCTCAGCGTGCTGGTCGCTCTGGTGTGCGCTCAGGCCGCTGTCGGCACCACGCAGTATTTCACCGGGGTGCCCGCCGCCCTGGTCGCGGTCCACGTGGCCGGCGCCACGGCGTGCACGGCGGCCACCGCGGCGCTGTGGGCCTCACTGCGGGAACGGTCGCGTGAAGGGGCCGAGCCCCAGCCGCTCGCACGCTGACTCCACGGCCAGCGCGAACCCGCGCTGGGCGCGATCGCGGGTGTCGGCGTCCAGGTGCGCCCAGCCCAGCGACGGGTCCACCAACTGCAGTTGGCGCAACCGGCCATCGACCAGATGCGCCCGCGCGTAGAGCAATTCGCCGACGTCGACGCCCGCCCGGGCGGCCGCTCCGGCCAGCGCGGCGGCTCCCGCATCCCATACCTCGAAGTCGGGCTCGATCAGACCGGCCCGCTCGGTGAAGGCGTGCGACGGCGTACCGCCGATGAATATCAGCACCGTCTCGTCGGCCCCGGGACGGCGGACCCGCCCGTCGGGTGCGGGCACCTCGACCGGCATCGTCGGCACCCCCCGGTCGGCCAGGTCGGCGAGATAATTCCGCCGGGCGTTCCAGGCGACGACAGCCGGTGGGTTGAGCAGGTTGCGGACGGCGGTGGTCCAGTCGAGGAACTCCTTGAGCCGCGCGGCGTGGTCGCGGGTGGCCCGCAGAATCACCAGATCCGCGCGCAGCGTCTCCGGATCGTCCCAGGCCAGCCAGTGGGCGTGCAGCCCGCGGTGCCGCAGCGCCGCGACCAGTCCCGCGTCGTCGGGGTCGCCGGCGGCAAGCCCCGGACAACCCGCCAGCACGATGCGGGGGTGAAAGACGTCGGGCCTGGCGAGTTTCATGTCCGGGCATGATAGCGCTATGCACGCAATCGAAATCGCTGAAACTGGCGGCCCCGAGGTCCTGCGCTACGTCGAGGCCCCCGAACCGACACCCGGCCCCGGTGAGGTGCTGATCAAAGCCGAGGCGATCGGCATCAACTACATCGACACCTATTTCCGGTCCGGGCTGTATCCGCGCGCGCTGCCCTTCGTCCCCGGCCTGGAGGTGTGTGGCACCGTCGTCGGCGTCGGCGACGGCGCCGCCGGATTCGGCGTGGGCGATCGGGTGATCACCAGCACGGCATCCGGTGCGTATGCCGAATTCTGCACGGCACCAGTGGTATTCACCGCCCGGGTACCCGACTCGATGACGCCTGAGGTGGCGGCTTCCGCGCTGCTGAAGGGGCTGACCGCACACTACCTGCTCACCTCGGTGTATCCGGTGCGGCAGGGCGACACCGTGCTGGTGCACGCGGGCGCCGGCGGCGTGGGCCTGATCGTGACGCAGTGGGCCAGGCTGCTGGGCGTCCGGGTCATCACCACCGTCTCCACCCCGGAGAAGGCGCGGATATCCGAGCGGGCGGGCGCCGACGAGGTGCTCTCCTACCCCGGCAGAGACGCCGAATCAGCCGCGGCGTTCGGGCAGCAGATCCGAGAGCTGACGGGGGGCGCCGGGGTTATGGCGGTGTAC
>CAZZHX010000080.1:0-12646 GCA_964653535.1 uncultured Mycobacterium sp.
GGGCTAAGCCGGCGCGGGCAACCACGACCGCGTCAAGATCACCACTTCGTACCCTGTTCAACCTGGTGTCTAGGTTGCCTCGCAGGGGGCGAATTTCCAAACCGAGACCCAATGCTCTAAGCTGCGCGGCCCGTCGCGGGGATGACGTGCCCACCAGCGACCCTGCCGGCAACTCCCCGAGCACCAGCCCGTCGCGGGCCACCACCGCGTCGCGGGGATCGCCGCGCGGCGGTATCGCCGCGATCGTGAACCGCGGGTCGTCGGCGGTCGGCAGGTCCTTGTGCGAATGCACCGCGGCGTCCACCCGGCCGTCGGCGATAGCCTCACGCAGCGCGGTGGTGAAGACACCCACACCCAGGGTCTCGATGGGGTCCGCCGACTGGTCGCCGGCAGTGGTGATGGTGACCAACTCCGCGGGATAGCCCCTGGCGATCAGGGCGTCGCGGACGATACCGGCCTGGGTGGTGGCCAACAAACTACCCCGAGTGCCTATCCGAATCACGTGCACCGATCGGCTATTCGCCGGACGGTCTTGGGGCACCCGGTGCGCCCGCGTCGGATCCTGTTGACGCCGAGGGGGATTCGGCCGCCGCGACGGCGGCCACGGAGTCGATGGCGGTCGGGTCGAGTTCGAAGAGCTCCCGCAGCGCCTCAGCGTAGCTGTCACCGCCGGGGGCGCTGGCGAGCTGTTTGATCCGCACGGTGGGCGCGTGCAGCAGCTTGTCCACCACCCGCCGAACGGTGCGTGCCACCTCGTCGCGCTCGGCACCGGCCAGCCCGGGTAGCCGGTTGTCCAGGCGCATCAGCTCGGCGTCGACCACGTCGGCGGCCCGCTGGCGCAACGCCGTCACAGTCGGGGTGACCTCGGCCATCCGCTGGCCCGCCAGGTAGGTGGCAACTTCGGCTGCCACGATGCGGCGGGCGGCGTCGACGTCGGCCGCCGCTGCATGCGCCGACGGTTCCTTCTGCAGGCGGTCTACGTCGACGACCCAGACGCCGGGCAGCCCGGCCACGGCCGGGTCGACGTCGCGCGGCATACCCAGGTCGCAGATCACCACGGGGCGGGTGTCTTCGTCGCGGTGTGCGGCGGCCAGCGCGTGGTGCACGTCGGCCAGCGAAACCACCGGACTCACCGCCCCGGTGCAGCTGATCACGACGTCGGCGTCGACCAGTGCATCGGCCACCCGGTCGAGGGTCAGCGCGTCGGCGTGGACCCCCGTTTCGCGGACCTTGCGGGCCAGTCGCTGCGCCCGGGGCAGCGACCGGTTGAGGATGTGGACGCGCGCGATGCCGGCCCGGGTCAGGTGCGCGGCAGCGAGGGCTCCCATCGCCCCCGCGCCGATCACCGCGGCCGTCTTGCCGTCGAGCCCGCCCAGGCGGCGTTCGGCCATCCCCAGGGCAACCGTCACCACGGAGGCGCCGGCGGTGTCGATGCCGGTCTCGGAGTGCACCCGCTTGCCCACCGCCAGCGCCCGCTGGGCCAGTTCGTGCAGCACGCGGCCCACGGTGCGATTGGCCTCGGCCGAGGCGTAGGCCCGGCGCACCTGGCCGAGCACCTGCTGCTCGCCGACCACCGCCGAGTCCAGGCCGCTGGCCACGGCGAACAGATGCTCGACGGCCGCCTCGCTGTAGCGGACGTAGGCGTGCTGGGTCAGGTCCCCCATCGGCATGCCGGAATGGTCGGACAGCACCTGGCCGATGACCCCCAACCCGCCGTGGAATGCCTCCACCACCGCGTAGACCTCGACACGGTTGCAGGTGGACAGCACCATGGCCTCGGTCACCAGCGGCGACTGCACCAGGCGGTCGATGATCTTGGCCTGATCGGACTCGTCGAGGCTGAGTTTCTCCAGAACGGTGAGCGGCGCACTGCGGTGCGAAACCCCGAAGAGCAACACGCTCACGGCAGCATCACCTGGCCAGCTCCCTTGTTTCCTCCGGTGACAGATGTGGAGATCACGGTAATCCCTGATGAGGTTCGCCACCAAATATGGGTCCGGCATAGGGGTCCGGCGCGACCGATCACCGCGCCAGGTCCGCGCGCAGCCGCGGCTCGTCGACCTCCCAGTAGCTGTGTTCGCGGCCGTCGAGCAGGATCACGGGCAGTCGGTCGCCGAACTCGGCCCGCAGCGCGGGGTTGCCAGCCGCGGCCGCGGCGTCGACGTCGGTGATCGACAGGTCGAAGCCGAGCTCGGCAGCCAGTTCGGCCAGCCGGACGTGGGCCCGCCCACAGATGGTGCACCCGTCGCGGGTCAGCAACTCCACCCGCGGCTGCTGGCTCACATGTGAATTGTGGCATCGCGCGGCGGTGGTTAGGTTGCCGCTGTGGCTGCCGATAACACCGTGCGCGTCGACCCGGAGGCGCTGCAGCGGGCCGCCCGGGCCGCCAATGATGGCGCCGAGGATCTGCGGAGCCGCCTCGCGGCGCTGCACTGCGAGGTCGCTACCTTGCTCGGTGGCTGGCACGGGGCCGCCGGGAGTGCCTACGCCGCCGTGTGGGAGCCGTGGCATCGCGGGGCCGGCGAGCTGCAGGAAAGCCTGGCGATCCTGGCCCGTTCCCTCGCCGAGGCTGGACTGGCCTACCAGTGCAACGAGACCCGATCGGCCGAGGCGTTGCGCGTGGTGGTGGGCCGGGTGGTGGGCCAGGTGGTGGGCCAGGTGGTGGACCGGGTGGTGGGGGGTGTCTGACGCGTTCCGGGTGGATCCCGCGCAGCTGGCCGATGTCGTGGCGCGGATGGCCGAGTTCGGGCGGTACTCAGAGATCCTGCTGACCCGCATCGACTCGGCCGTGGATAGTGTGCACGCGGCGTGGAACGGGGAAGGCGCGGCGGCCCACGCCGAGGCGCACCGCCGCTGGACTCACGGCGAGTCGGTGATGCGCGAGGCGCTGGCTCGGCTCACGAGCGCCGGCGTGACCGCGCACGCGAACTACACCGCAGCGATCGCAACGAATTTCGCCATGTGGTCATGAGGACCCTCCCCACGCCACCGGCATAAGCCCGCCTACCGCACGAGCCGGGCACGGCCGGATAGTGTTGAAATCGGCCCACTCATCGGCCGGTGGGCGGGACAGCGAACTGGGAGGTGCGGTGACGGCTTCCTCCGGCCCCAACGGCGCCGAGGCCAGTCATGTCCACCCGGAGCCACCCGCCGCCGAGGGCGACGCGGGCCGGCCGCAACCACCGGTCGACCTGACCGCGGCCGCCTTCTTCGACGTGGACAACACGCTGGTTCAGGGCTCGTCCGCGGTGCATTTCGGGCGCGGGTTGGCCGCCCGCAACTACTTCACCTACCGCGACGTGCTGGGATTCGTTTACGCGCAGACAAAATTTCAGCTGCTGGGCAAGGAGAACAGCAACGACGTCGCTGCGGGCCGGCGTAAAGCGCTCTCCTTCATCGAGGGGCGGCCCGTCAGGGAACTGGAGGGGCTGGGCGAGGAGATCTATGACGAGATCATCGCCGACAAAATCTGGGCCGGGACCCGCGAGCTCACCCGGATGCACCTCGACGCCGGGCAGCAGGTGTGGCTGATCACCGCGACGCCGTACGAACTCGCGGCGACGATCGCGCGCCGGCTCGGCCTCACGGGCGCACTGGGGACCGTCGCGGAGTCGGTCGACGGCGTGTTCACCGGCAGGCTCGTGGGCGAGATCCTGCACGGCTCCGGCAAGGCGCACGCCGTGCGGTCGTTGGCGATCCGCGAGGGACTCACACTCAAACGCTGCACCGCCTACTCCGACAGCTATAACGACGTGCCCATGCTCTCGCTCGTCGGCACCGCGGTCGCCATCAACCCGGATGCCCGGTTGCGTGCCCTGGCCCGCGAACGCTGCTGGGAAATACGCGATTTCCGGACCGCCCGCAAGGCCGCCCGGGTCGGGGTGCCGTCGGCCCTGGCCCTGGGTGCGGCCGGGGGCGCGCTGGCGGCACTCGCATCGCGCCGCGAATCGCGCTGATAAGCTGCGCCGCGCAGACACGAGCGGAGAGTAGCGGCATGACGATTCACCAGGAAGCCGAAGGAATCATCGGCAGCCACTATCGGGCCCCGGACTATTTCGAGGTCGGGCGGGAGAAGATCCGTGAGTTCGCGGCCGCAGTCAAAGACGAACACCCCACGCACGACAACGACACCGCCGCCGCTGATGCCGGCTACCCCGACCTGGTAGCGCCCCTGACGTTCCTGGCGGTCGCGGGACGCCGCGTGCAACTGGAGATCTTCAATAAATTCGACATCCCGATCAACATCGCCCGCGTCTTCCACCGGGACCAGAAGTTCACGTTCCACCGGCCCATCCTGGCCGGCGACAAGCTGTACTTCGACACCTACCTGGACTCGGTGCTGGAGTCCCACGGCACGGTGATCACGGAGATCCGCAGCGAGATCACCGACGCCGAGGGCAAGCCGGTCGCCACGGGTGTCGTGACGATGCTCGGGGAGGCGGCGCAGCAAGACGCCAGCACCGCGGCGACCGTCGCCGCGGTTGCGGCCATGTCGGCCGGACAGTAGCCCCCTGCGCCGACGAAAAGCCCGTCAGCCGAGGAAGATGTTGCGCCGGCCCGCCAGCAGCCGGAACAGGGTCTGCTGGATCGTCTCGCGCACCTGGTCGGTGAGCTCGAAGGTCACCATCGGGTCGTCGACGTCCGAAGCGGCGTACTCGCTGGTGCGGATCGGCTCGCCGAAGGCGATGCGCCACTTCGACGGTAGCGGCACCAAACCGGCAGGCCCGGCCAGCGGGAACAACGGCGTGATCGGGAAGTACGGCAGCCCGAACAGCCTGGCCAGCAGCTTAACGTCGGCGAGCATCGGGTAGATCTCTTCGGAGCCGATGATCGAGCACGGGATGATGGGCGCCCCGGCGCGCAGCGCCGCCGCCACGAACCCGCCGCGGCCAAAGCGTTGCAACCGGTAGCGGTCCTCGAAGCGCTTGCCCAGCCCCTTGTAGCCCTCCGGGAACACGGCGGTGAGCTCACCTGCAGCCAGCAACCGGTGCGCGTCGGTCGTGCAGGCCACGGTGTGGCCGGCCCTGCGGGCCACCTCCCCCACGACGGGCATGTCGAACACCATGTCGGCGGCCAGCAGACGCAGGTCCCGGTGGGCCGGATGCTCGTCGTGCACCGCCACCGACAGCATCAAGCCGTCGAAGGGCAGGACCCCGGCATGGTTGGCCACCACCAACGCCGCACCGTCGTCGGGCAGGTTCTCGACGCCGCTCACCTCAACCCGGAACCAGGTGTTGAAGAAGAACCTCAGCAGCGGCCTCACGATCCCGCTGTTGAAGTGCGGATCGAAACCGAACTCGTCGACGGTGTAGTCGCCGGTGAGCCGCTGGCGCAGGAACCCGGCCACCGCGGCGACACGCTGGGCGAGATCGCCGAGGGGCGCCTCCACTGTGCCCGCCGCGCCGGCCGTGCCACCACGTCGCTCACCGATCTCGCGGACGACGGCGGCGAGGTGCTCGGCGGTCGCGGGATCGCGTGGATCGGCCTTGCTTCGCTGCGCTGCCCGGGCCCGATTCGCGCGGAGTGGGATGACGTTGGCTCCGATTTCACCCGCCACGTGAACTACCTGACCCACCCCATGGAATCGGTGTGCGATTGCTCCAGCGCTGCGCCAAAGCTATTGCGCGCTCTTCGAACGAGCGTACCCGATGAGGGTCGATGATGGAGGTCAGACCGCGGCCGCGAACGTAGTCGTCGAAGGCCTCCGCGGTCGTCCATTTGGGCTGATAGCCGAGCTCCGTGCGCATCCGGATGGTGTCCATCACGCGGCCGTAGCTCAAATAGTCGAACTGATCGCGACTGATCTCGTTGTAGTGGTTGGCCCGCCGCAGCGAGTCGAGCGCCCAGACCCCGAACCCCGGCACCGGCACGGCAATCCTGCCGGCCCGCCGGATCGCCTGGGACAGCATGATGATGCCGTCGGCCCCGATGTTGAACGTTCCCGCCTTGCCGGCCATCGCCGCACGCTCCAGTGCGCCGAGCGCATCCTGCTCGTGCAGCAACTGCAGCCGCGCATCACGGCCGAACATGGTCGGCACCAGGGGGCCGGCCAGGTACCGCGACAGCGTGGTGTCCATCGCCGGGCCGATCATGTTGGCCAGCCGCAGGATGGTCACCGAGACGTCGGGGCGACGCCGGCCCAATCCGCGCGCGTATCCCTCGATGTCGAGGCTGTCCTTGGCAAAGCCGCCGCGGAAAGGCCGGCGGCTGGTGCTGTCCTCGGTGAACATGACCGGATCGCCCGAGCTGGAGCCGTACACCTCCGACGTCGACTTCAACACGACGCGACGTACCGAGGGCGCCTTCTGGCAGGCAGCGAACAGCTGCATCGCCCCCATCACGTTGATTTCCTTCAACGCCGCGGAGCCACCGGACCGCGGTGCGTAGGACGCCGACGCGGCATGCACCACCGTGTCGACGTCGCCGTTGCGGATCACCTTGGCGATGAAGGGATTGCGAATGTCGGCGCGAACGAACTCGGCGCGGCCCATCCGGCGCACCATGTCCTTGCTGGGAGCGATCGCGTCCACCGCGATGACCGCATTGATCAGCGGGTTCTGCACGAGCCGGGAGGTCAGGTAGCCGCCCAGGAACCGGCACGCGCCCGTGACCAGCACAACCTTGGGGTAGTGCACCGTGCCGGTTTCGGCGTCACGCCCGCTGGACCGATCCACCCCGCCAGCCTAGTGGCGGACTGAGGCAACGGGCTTATTTGCCCAGTTTTCTGCGCTGTACACGGGTGCGACGCAAAAGTTTGCGGTGCTTCTTCTTCGACATGCGCTTGCGGCGCTTCTTGATTACTGAACCCATGCTGAACTCGACTTACTCCGCTATCTGACCCGGGGCGTTTCCACGGACGTGAAAATAATTACTTCACCCTACCGGGCCGCCCATGGACGAACACCAAGGGGTCAGCCCGCGTCGAAGTAGGAGGTCTCCAGCATGTCGTGAACGGCTTTGGCGTGCACCCGGAAGGACCGCCCCAGTCGGACAGCGGGCAATTCTCCGTTGTGCACGAGCCGGTACACCGTCATTTTGGACACTCTCATCAACGCAGCCACTTCGGCGACGGTGAGGAATTGTGTCCTGGCCTGCTGGCCGTCGAAGGGGCTGGTTTCCCGCCCCTTCCCCGCATCGTCCCGCGCTGATGGCCCGTTCGTAGACGTCATCGCAACCCAATCGTGTCAGGCAAGCGCACCGCCGGCGGCTTCCCCTCCGTCGGCACCACACATGCATACAGAAAGGAGAATAGCGGGACTAGTGGGGTCAATGGTACTGGTGGTAGGCAATCGGCCTGAGAACCCGCAATTACTCCGATGTAATTCTTAGCTGCTCAGAGCGCTTTTTTGCGGCCTGGACCGCAGCGTCGACGGCGATCCGCAGCCCACCTCGCTCCAGTTCGCGCAGCCCAGCGGCGGTGGTGCCGCCAGGCGAGGTCACCGCCGCCCTCAGCTGCGCCGCCGTGGCATCCGGGAGTATTCCCGGCGCATCGGCCGGTCGCCGGCCGGATGTCATCCGTTCCATCAGCATCGCCGCCGATCCCACCATGGTCTGCGCCGTCAGGGCCGTGGCCACCTCGCGGCTGAGGCCGGCCGCCACGCCCGCATCGACCAGGGCCTCGACCATCAGGAAGAAATACGCCGGGCCGGAGCCCGAAAGCGCGGTGACGGCGTCCATGTGGGACTCGGGAACGGTCAGCACGCTGCCGACGGAGTCGAAGAGGGCGCAGACCTCCTCCAGCTGCGGATCGGTGACGAAGCGGCCCTTGGCCAGCGCGGTGATGCCAGCGCCCACCAGCGCCGCCGCGTTCGGCATCGCCCGGACCATCGGTGTCCCGGCAGGGAGTTTGGACTCGAAGAACGCTAACGGGATACCCGCCACGACGGTGACGAAAACCTGCTCCCCGGAGTCGCTTCCGGCCGACGTGGCCACGCGGGCCACCTCCCCCATCACCGACTCGACGTCTCCCGGCTTGACGGCGACGACGACGATCGAGGTGTTGTCCACAGCGTCCGCGACCGAGGTGACCAACACCGAATAGGTGTCAGAAAGGTAAGTGGCGCGCTCGGGCATCCGTTCGGCGACGACCAGGTCTTTGGCCGGCCGACCCGCGCGCAGCAGACCCGCCAGCAGTGCCTCACCGATGCTGCCGCCACCGAGGATCGCGATTCTCGCCATGCCGAAAAGCATCTCAGATCGCCCGACGTCCCCGGGCCGGCGGGGCGTTATCGTTTCGGGGGCACCAGGGCCAGTTGGCGCGTTTGCACCACGAGGCGGCCGAGGCTGTCGACGACGATGTGGTCCTCGTCGAACCAGTCGTGGCCGATCTCGGTGCAGGTGGCCATGATTCGCAGCCATCCGTCGGCGGGCAGGGCCCGTAGGAGGGCGGTGAGCTGGACGGTGGGCGCCCAGCCGGTGCGGTCCACGGCGAAGGTCACCGGCGCAGACAGGTCGCCGCACAGCAGCGCGAACAACGCATCGGGAGCCACACCGCGGGGACGGGCCCACATCTGGATCATGGGTGGGCACCCCTCCGCGGGCTTCATCGTCGACATCAGGGGCCGCACGTCGCAGCCCGCACCCAGGTGCACCAGTCCGGCCAGCGGATGTCCCGGCCCGATCGGTGGGATGTCGTCGGGCGGTTCTGGCGCCATCAATGCCGGCACCGGGTTGGCCGACAGCAGCGGCACGGACCCGGCATCGCCGTCGGCAGCTGGAAAGTGTTCCGGTTCGCCGAGATTCACCACGGCGTGCACCGCAACGCGCCCACCCTGGGAGAGCTCGACGCCGACGACGCTGACCCTCCGTCCCCGTTTACGGACGGAGGTCACCAGCCGCATCGGCCCGGGATCGGGCGCCGACAGGAAGCTTGCCGACACGGCCACGGGTTCCAGGGCGGGGTCCGCGACACAGGTGCGCGCCGCGTTGGCGCACAGCGCCAGCATCGCACCCCCGTGCACCTTGGGACCGATTGTCCAGTGTTCGTCGAGCTCGCCCTCGTAGTCGCCGGGTTCGACCTCGCGCAAGGCCATCGCGGCGGTGAATAACGCGGTCATGGTCCGGATCACCGCAGCAGATGCGTGCGAGCGAACTGCAACGACTCGGCGAGCATGCTCTCGCGCTCGGCTGCCGAACGCGCGGTGGAAGTGGACACTTCCAGGATGACGTGGCCGGCGAAATCACCGGCGGCCAGCATTTGGCACACCTCTGCGGTGGGCTGCGTGCCGCGCCCCGGCACCAGGTGCTCGTCGGCGGGCAATCCGTTGCCGTCGCACAGGTGCAGGTGGACCAGGCCCGGCCCCATGCGCCGCGCCATGTCCAGTGAGTCGGTGCCCGCGGTCGCGGTGTGGGACAGATCCAGTGTGTAGTGCGCGTGGTTGCCGTCCAGCGGGTCGTAGGACGGCGCGAAAGCCGAGATCGCCGGCCCGGGGCCGCCGCCGCGTCTACGCATCCGTTCCAGCGACTGGTCGGCCCCGAAGAAGCGGTCCGCGCGGAACGGGAACATGTTCTCCACGGCCACCAAGACGTCGCTCGACGCTTCGAGAGCCGCGACCTGCTCGCCGAATCCCTCGGCGTAGCGCCGCTGCCAGCGAAAAGGTGGATGCACGACGACGGTCTGAGCGCCGAGCTGCTCGGCGGCCCGGACGCTGCGTTCCAGTTTCGGAATCGGGTTGGCGCCCCACACCCGCTGCGAGATCAGCAGGCAGGGGGCGTGCACGGACAACACCGGCACGGAATAACGCCGGGACAGCTTCTTGACGGCGCGGATGTCCTGGCTCACCGATTCGCCCCACACCATCAGCTCGACCCCGTCGTAGCCGAGCCGGGCCGCGTACTCGAACGCGGCCTCGGACCGCAACGGGTACACGGAGGCCGTTGACAGTCCAACTCTGATGGCGGGGCGCACGGGTCTGGGTGGATTCCGGGTGCGCTAGCCGGACCGCATCGACAATGCCAACGGCCCGAGGGTGATCAGTGCCCCCACCGCGACCGCGATCAAGGTGCTGGCGGTGTCCTCGGTCCGGCGGACCACCCGAACGCCGACCACCAGGCCGAGAATCACGAGAACCGAGAGGACCAGCGCCACGATGCTGTTCCATCGCCACAACTGGTCGAAGGCGAGGAACAACCCGGCCCCCAACGCGACGGCGAGCACCGACTGCACCACCGCCACGGTGCCCAGCCACAGCCCGCCGAGGCGGCCGCGCGCTTGCCGCGGACTCGGGAGGTCCCGTGAGCCCTCGCCGGCCGGCGCACGTGACGTCGCATTCTCCTCGTCCGTCGACTCGTCAGCCCAGACCTTGTCCGAGCCGCCCCGTCGGGCCAGCTCGTCGGCCAGCGTCTGCCCGCCGCCGAACAGCGTTGAGTCCGACTCCCACGGTGGGTAGCCCCCGCCTGCGGGCTTTTCCACCGCGGGTCCGGCGTCGCGGACCTCGGCGCCGCTGACCTCGGCGTCGCTGACCTCAACCGGGGTGCCCGCGTAGGGCGTCGCCGGGTCCGGGCTCATGGCCTCGGCGCCGGATAGCCCCGGCTTCCCTGCGATATCGCCGCGCGGCGGAAGCGGGTCCTCGCTGGGCGCCGGCGGAGATGCGGGTTGCGCCCAGGACTCGGCCTCGGGTGGGGAGGTCTCGGACTCGGACTCGGACTCGGACTGGGGCTCGGCCTCGGACTGGGGCTCGGCCTGACCCTGCTGAGGCTCAGCCTCGGCCGGCTGGGGCTCCGCTTCGGCGGCCGGGTCGTGTATCTGATCGCGGATCACCGGGATCTCAGCGGTCAACTCGGCCACGGTGACGGTGTCACTGTCGCCACGCCGACGGCGGCGGCGACGGGTCACCGCCGGGGCGCCGACGGTCCCGTTCCTGGCGAGTAGTTCAGCCACCGAAATCGGGCGCACGCTGGAACTACCGGTGTCGGAGTCTGGTCCGGTCATGTCTTGTCGCCTCTCGATCGGTTCGCGTCCCGACCGCCTTCCTGCTTTCCAGCATCGCGCATGGACGTCCCCACAAGGGCCGTTCCATCGGCTTCGCTGTCAAGTTTGCGCAGAATGAGACCTTCCCGTAACGCCCAAGGGCAGATATCCACCGTGTCGATCGACAGCATTCGCATACTCGCCTCCGCCACCAGGGCACCGGCGACGATCTGCGGTGCCCGCTCGGCGCTCACTCCCTCCAACTCCGCGCGATCAGCGGTCGTCATCCTAGAGATGAAAGATATGAGCTGCCGCAGGCCGTTCGCGGACAACGCCCTTTTCGCCCGGGGTCCCGCGGCAGACGGGGCCGCGCCGGTCAGCCGGGCCAGCGTGCGGAAGGTTTTCGAGGTTGCCACCGCCAGGTCCGGGGTGCCGGCCTCGAGCACGGTCACGGCCGCGTCGGCCAACTCCGCGTCGAGCCAATCGCGCAGCATCGCCACTCGGCGTCGGCTCGGCGGGTCCTCGGTCAGCCATTCGCGGGTCAGCCGCGCGGCGCCCAACGGCAGCGAGAGTGCGACCTCCGGCTCCTCGTCCACGCCGTTGGACACCTCGAGCGAACCGCCGCCGATGTCGAGGTTGATGATGCGGCCGGCGCTCCACCCGTACCAGCGGCGCACCGCCAGGAAGGTCAGTCGCGACTCGTCGACGCCGCGCAGCACCTTGAGGTCGACGCCGGTCTCCTTGCGCACCCGCGCCAGCACGTCATCGGAGTTCTCGGCGTCGCGAACCGCAGAGGTGGCGAACGCCATGAGCTCCGCGCAGCCCGAGCTGTCCGCGATCTTGGCGAACTCTTCGATCGTGGAGATCAAACCCTCGGCGCCGCGCTTAGTGATCTTGCCCGAGCCGTCGATGGACTCGGCCAGTCGCAGCGTGGCCTTCGTCGAACTCATGGGCGTGGGATGTCCGCCGCGATGGGCGTCGACCACCAGCAGGTGAACCGTGTTGCTGCCCACGTCGAGCACGCCCAATCGCACGGTAACTAAACTAGCTGGCGGGTTCGGGTGTCAGCGGAGCGGTCAGCCATATCCGTGGTCTAACGTTGACGCCGTGGCGAATTCGCACCCGAAGCCGGGCCGGGAGGTCGACCCGGACTTCGCCCGCGAGTGGGTGGAGTTCTACGATCCGGACAATCCCGAGCACCTCATCGCGGCCGACTTGACCTGGCTGCTGTCGCGCTGGACGTGCGTTTTCGGCACCCCAGCCTGCCAGGGCACGGTGGAGGGTCGCCCGTTCGACGGGTGCTGCTCGCACGGCGCGTTCCTGTCCGACGACGACGACCGCGCCCGGCTCGACGACGCGGCGCGGCAACTGACCGACGACGATTGGCAATTCCGCGACAAGGGTCTGGGCCCGAAGGGCTATCTCGAACCCGACGAGCATGAGGGCGAGAAGATGTTTCGGACCCGCAAGCACAAGGGTGCCTGCATCTTCCTCAACCGGCCCGGCTTTCCCGCCGGCTCCGGTTGCGCCCTGCACACCAAGGCCATCCAGCTGGGCGTGGCGCCGCTGACCATGAAGCCCGAGGTGTGCTGGCAGCTGCCGATCCGGCGCAGCCAGGAGTGGGTGACAAGGCCCGATGGCACCGAGATCCTCAAATCCACCATCACCGAGTACGACCGGCGCGGCTGGGGATCCGGCGGCACCGACCTGCACTGGTACTGCACGGGCGCTCCCGCG
>CAZZHX010000081.1:0-12421 GCA_964653535.1 uncultured Mycobacterium sp.
CGACCCGGCACAGGCGGCGCTGTGGGGTCTGGGACGCACCGCCATCACCGAGCAGCTGTCCCTGCGGTGCAGGCTGGTCGACTACGACGGGTTCGACGACGCCGTGCCCCTGCTGGCCGACCTGCTCGGTGCGGCGGGCGCAGCCGGCCCAGAACCGTTCGAGCCCGAAGTCGCGGTGCGACAGGGCAAATACCTGGTTCCGAGGCTGCTGCCCTGGGCGCGCGGCGGCCACCTCGCGGTACCCCGCACCCCCGACTACATGCTGGCGCCGACGGAACGTGGCGCGATCGACAACCTGCGGATCGTCGAGACGCGGGTGGTGGCGCCGGACGCCGGCTGCGTGCAGGTCCGGGTGGAGGCCTCCGGCCTGAACTTCCGGGACGTACTCAACGTTTTGGGCCTGTACCCCGGCGACCCGGGGCTGATCGGCGGTGATTTCTGCGGCACCGTCGCCGAGCTGGGCGCCGGGGTCACCGGCTTCGAGGTCGGCCAGCGGGTCTTCGGCACTATGCAGGGTGCGTTCGCCACCCGGATCAATGTGCCGGCCGTGCTGCTCGCGGCGGTGCCCGCGGGGACCAGCCCGGTCGACGCGGCGACCATCCCCGCCGGGGCGCTGACCAGCCGGCTCGCGTTCGACTGGGCGAATGTCGGGCCCGGCGACCGGGTGCTGATCCACGCTGCCAGCGGCGGGGTGGGCTTGTCCGCCATCCAGATCGCCCAGCACCGCGGAGCCACCGTGTTCGCCACCGCGAGCGCTTACAAGCGCGACGCGGTGCGCGCGATGGGTGTGCGGTACGTCTATGACTCGCGCAGCACGGATTTCGCGGACCACATCCTCGCCGACACCGCAGGCGCCGGCGTCGACGTGGTGCTCAACTGTCTCACCAACGAGGGGTTCATCGCGGCTACCGTCCGGGCCACCGCCACGGGCGGACGGTTTGCCGAGATCGCCAAGCGCGACATCTGGACCCGTGAGCAGATGGCCGCGGCCCGTCCCGACATCGACTACGAGATCATCGCGCTGGACGGGACCATGGAGCGCGAACCCGCTCGGGTGGGTGCGCTGCTGGGCGAGCTGGCCGCGTCGATGGCCGCCGGCGATCTCGCCCCGCTGGCGTTCGAGGTCTACCCGTTGGCTGAGGCCAAGACCGCTTTCCGCCGCATGCAGCAGGCGCGGCACGTCGGCAAGATCGTGCTGCAGATGCCCCGGCCGCTGCAGCCCCGCGGCGACCGGACCTACCTGGTCACCGGGGGCCTCGGCTCACTCGGCCTGCACACGGCGGCCCACCTGGCCCAACTCGGCGCGGGGACCATCGTGCTGACCAGTCGGCGCGCTCCCGACGCCTAGGCCCAACGGGTGATCGACGGGATCACCGAGCGCCACCGCTGCCGGGTGCACGTCGTCCCAGCCGACGTCGGTGACGAGGCGCAGGTCTCGGCGTTGCTGGAGCGGATCCGCGCCGACCTGCCGCCGCTGGCGGGCGTGGCGCATCTGGCGGGCGTGATCGACGACGCGCTGCTGTCCAAGCAGAACCTGGAGCATTTCCGGACGACGCTGGCGCCCAAAGCCTATGGGGCGTACCACCTGCACCGTCTGACCAAGATCGACGAACTCGAGTTCTTCATCATGTACGCGTCGGCGGCCGGTGTGCTCGGTTCGCCCGGCCAGGCCAACTACTCGGCCGCCAATGCGCTGCTTGATGGCCTCGCCGCGGACCGGCGGGCGCACGGCCTGCCCGCGACCAGCGCCGACTGGGGTCCGTGGGCGCACGGCGGCATGGCCGCCTCGCACGCCGCGCGCGCCAACCTCAGCGCGCAGGGCCTGATCCCATTGGAACCGTCGGCGGCGCTCAACGCGCTCGACGAGATCATCGCCGACGGAATCGGGCAGGCCACCGTCCTCAAGGCGAACTGGCAGCGAGCTGCGAAGGGGCTGGGAACTTCTCGCGGAACGCTGCTGGACTACGTGCTGCCGGCGGCGCCAGAGCAGCGGGCCGGCGACAGCGATCTGCTGCGGCAACTGCTCGACGTTCCCGATGCGGAGCGCAGCAGCTTCCTCACCGACTACCTGCGGCGCGAGGTGCAAAGCTTTTTGAGGCTCGCGCAGCCGCCGGCGGCGACCAGCCGGTTCCTGGACCTGGGTACGGATTCACTGATGGCGGTCGAGTTCAGCAATAGGTTGGTGCCCCAGTTCGGCGGCGCGTTCACGATCAGCGCCACCGCGGTGTTCGACTACCCGACGATCGGTGCACTCGCCGACTACCTGGCCGCCCAGATGCCTGAGCCGGGTGACTCGTAGTCCGTCGGGGCGTCGTACGTCCTACGCCCCGGTGTGCAGCTGCGACCTCAGGATGCGGTACTCCAGCAAGCCCGCCCGCATCTGCTCGTAGACCGCCGACCCGGGCAGCGACAGGAAATTCGCCACCCGGGCATGTCCGTCGCCGTAAACCTGCTCGTAATTGCCGCTTGCTTGATCCCGCGAGGCCAACACGTTGGCGGTGATGTCGCGGTCGGTGTCGGTGACGAAACCCAGTGCGGTCAATCGCGACCTGATGTAGTCCCAGTCCTCGGGGCTCAAGAAATCGGTGTGCAGAAACCACGCCCCGGGCTGGCAGATCCTGCGAACTTCATTCAGGAATTTCGGCAGATTTCCATACGAGTGCGACGACTCGACATTGAGAACGGCATCGCAGGCCGCGTCCCCTAGGGGAATGTTCAATGCATCCCCGACCCTGAACTCCAGCGACGGCTGACGGTGCGCTCTCCTGCAGAAGGCGATGGCTTCCGAGGACATATCGATGCCAATCACCGGACCGGTGAATTTCTCCGCGACCAGCGCGGAGTTGCCCCCGCGGCCGCACCCGATTTCGACGACGACGCGGTTATTGAGGTCGGTTGATCCGATGACCTCGAACACCAGTCGGACGGAGCTTGCGTTGAACGTGCCGTCGCGGATGGTGAACACGGAATCATTGTGGGAATCCGTCTGAACGTAGCCGTAATTCAGGAAAAACGAGGAATCGGCGACCCCGATGTCTTCTAGCCGGCGGCTGAGCAGATTGTAGAAGTCGCGCCACCCGCCGGGGGTGGTGGACAGCAGGTCGTCGGCCAAGTGCGCCGACATCGGAACGTCTTCGCCGTGGTCGTCCATGTATCTCGCCTCAACCGGATTATTCGGGACGTGGTAGCTCCGAGAGTGGACCCCAAGGATAGCCCGATCGGCGATTCCGGCAGCCGAGTCGGGCCACCAGTTGTTTCTGAAGTGCGATATCACCGGTGGTATCGCACACGGGAATCATGACAACGCCGACTCTGTTGACGCGGGTCAGAGGCCGTCGCCGATGTAGTCGGTGAATCGGCGGGCGAGCCGGTGAGCGAGGGCGGCACCGCTGTCAACAGTAGTGCCGGCAACGTCCTGCAGCGCGCCGTCGTGGGGGATGAGACCGCAGGACCCACCACACCTCGTCCCGCGGCGGTGTCAGCGGCGGTAGACGTCGGCTCGGTGGTCGACCCGGTAAGTCACCACGAGGTAGTCGTCGTTGATCCGGTACGACACTCGGTCGGGTCCGCGCCGGGCACCATACATGCCGTCCAGATCGCGGCGCAGTGGCTTGCCGACGCGGCGGGGTTCGCGCACGAGGTTATCGAAGGCGAACTCGATCACGGCCGAGAGCACCTGTGGGGGAGGATGGTCCAGATCACGGTGCGCGGTTGCCGTGAACCGAACTGTGTAGGCCACGCGCCGGCGTCAGTCGGCGCGCCGGGGAACGCCTAACTCGGCGCGGATTTCGTCTTCGCCGTAGGTGCGTCCGGCCGCGATGTCCGCGTCGGACTCCGCTGTCGACTCTTTGAGCCCGGGCTGGGCGAACCAGTACAACGTCTCGTGCAGTGATTCCCACTCGTCGGCACCGACCAGCGCCGCTGCCGGCGCACCATTCTTAGTGATCGTGATCTGATCCTGGGTCCGCGCGACCGCGTCAACGTACTCGTTGAGCTTGTCTTTCATCTTCGAGATCGACAGAACCTGCAGACACCGGGAGTGGGCCTTTATTAAGGCCTACTGAAGGGGTGAATTTGTCGCAGTCTCTGCCCCACACCCCGCAGCGGGCGCGGCGCCGGCACCGGCGGCGTCACCTCCGCCACCAACGGGACCAACGGCAACGCCGCGCTTGAACACCCATTGACTCTGCGGTCAGGGCGGCGACACGCCGATAGGCGTCGCCGTGAGCGCAGAATGAAAACCGACTACGCGGCGCGGGTCACCTACGCGATAGCCGAAGGCGTGCGGCTCGTAGGCTGACCTTCGATGAACGTCCCCGTGCAGGCGCCGATCGAGACCTCGCCCCTGGCGTGGCTGGACACGGTGGACCGGCAGCGGCGCGAGGCCGGGCTGCGCCGCAGGCTGCGGCCGCGGCCCGCGGTGGCCACCGAGCTGGACTTGGCGTCCAATGACTACCTCGGCCTCTCGCAGCACCCCGATGTGATCGAGGGGGGCGTGGCGGCGCTGCGGGTCTGGGGCGCCGGCGCCACCGGCTCGCGGCTGGTCACCGGCGACACCGAGCTACACCAGCAGTTCGAGTCCGAGTTAGCCGAATTCACTGGTGCGGCAACTGGTTTGCTGTTCTCCTCGGGATATACGGCCAACTTGGGGGCCGTCGTCGCGCTGTCGGGGCCGGGATCGTTGCTGGTGTCCGACGCGCAGTCGCACGCCTCATTGGTGGATGCCTGCCGACTGTCGCGGGCTCGGGTGGCGGTGACGCCGCACTGCGAGGTCGCCGCCGTGGCGGCGGCGCTGGGCGCACGCGACGAAGAACGCGCCGTCGTCGTCACCGAATCGGTGTTCAGTGCCGACGGCGATCCGGCCCCGCTGCGGGACCTGCACGATGTCTGCCGCCGCCACGGCGCGCTGCTGCTGGTCGACGAGGCGCACGGCCTGGGCGTGCGCGGCGGCGGGCGCGGGCTGCTACACGAGGCCGGGCTCGCCGGCGCGCCCGATGTGGTGGTGACGGCGACCCTGTCCAAGGCGTTGGGCAGCCAAGGCGGCGTGGTGCTGGGCCCGGCGGCGGTGCGCGCCCACCTGATCGACGCGGCCCGCACGTTCATCTTCGACACCGGCCTTGCGCCGGCGGCGGTGGGCGCCGCTCGGGCGGCCCTGCAGGTGCTGCAGGCCGAGCCGTGGCGTCCCGACGCCGTGCTGCGCAACGCCCGCGAACTGGCCTCGATATGCGGACAGCCGCGGGAGCCGGAGTCGGCCGTGGTGTCGGTGATCCTCGGCGACCCCGAGGTGGCGTTGGCCGCCGCGCTCGCGTGCCTGGACGCCGGGGTGAAGGTGGGCTGCTTCCGGCCCCCGACCGTGGCCGTCGGGACCTCGCGGCTGCGGCTGACCGCCCGGGCGTCGCTGGACGCGGCCGATCTCGAGACCGCGCGCCGGGTGCTCACCGATGTGCTGGCCGGGCTCACCTAGGGTGCGCCGGTGACCGTCCTGCTCGTCTCGGGCACCGGCACGGGGGTGGGCAAGACGATCGTCACCGCGGCGCTGGCCTGCTACGCCCGCCAAGCCGGCATCGACGTCGCGGTGTGCAAACCCGTGCAGACCGGCACCGCCGACGGCGACGACGACCTGGCCGAGGTGGCCCGGCTTTCCGGCGCCACCACGCTTGCCGGCCTGGCCCGCTACCCGCAGCCGCTGGCGCCGGCCGCCGCCGCCGAACACGCCGGCACGGCGCTGCCCACCCGCGACGACGTCGCGCGCCTCGTCATCGGCCTGGACCGCCCGGGCCGGCTCACATTGGTCGAAGGGGCTGGCGGGCTGTTGGTGGAACTCGCCGCACCCGGGGTGACGCTGCGCGACCTCGCCGGCGACCTCGGCGCGGCGGTGCTCGTGGTGGCCACCCCGGACCTGGGCACCCTTAACCACACCGCGCTCACCCTGGAAGCGCTTAGCGCGCACAGTGTCCCGTGCGCGGGTGTGGTGATCGGCAGTTGGCCGCCACGGCCGGGGCTGGTCGAGATCTCCAACCGGCGCGCACTGGCCCGACTCGCCCCGCTGCGGGCCGCGCTACCCGCCGGCGCCGGATCGTTGGACGCGGGCGCGTTCGCCGACATGAGTGCGACGGCGTTCGACCGGGACTGGGTGAGCGCCTTGGTGCGGTGATGGCGCATTCGATCGAGCTGCTCTTCGACCCCGCGACCGAGGCGACCCTGCGGCAGCTGTGGGACGAGCTGGCGGCGGCCGAGCGCACCAGCCGGGCGCCGGTCGGCCGGCCGCACGTGACGCTGTTGGTGGCCGAGCGCATCGCAGAGGACGTCGACCCCCTGCTGCGGCCGCTGGCCGGCCGACTGCCCCTGCCGTGCGCTATCGGCGCCCCGCTGTTGTTCGGGCGCAACCACGCGATCCTGACCCGGCTGATCGTGCCGACGGCGGACCTGCTGGCCTTCCATGCCGAGGCGCACCGCGTTTGCGTCGACCACCTGCAGCCCGAGCCGGTGCCCACCAGCCTGCCCGGCCAGTGGACGCCGCACGTCACGCTGGCCCGCGGCATCGGGGCGCTGGGCGACGCGCTGCGCATCGCGGACCGCACGCCGTTGATCGAGGGGACCTTCGCCGGCCTGCGCCGCTGGAACTCCGACGAGAAAGCCGACTATCTGATCGGCTAGCCCGCACGGCCCGTTAACCTGAGTGCGCCGGCGCGGTTTCGAGCGCGGCGACCACCGACCAAGCAGGGGAGTACCGGGTGACTCAAGCGGCGACTCGGCCTACACACGGCGGCGGGGACGCCGACATCCTGGCCCAGGCCCGCGAGCAGGTGCTCGAGCGCGGCGAAGGACTGAGCCGCGAGCAGGTGCTGCAGGTGCTGCGACTGCCCGACGACCGGCTCGATGAGCTGCTGGCGCTGGCCCACGAGGTGCGGATGCGCTGGTGCGGCCCCGAGGTGGAGGTCGAGGGCATCATCAGCCTCAAGACCGGCGGCTGCCCCGAGGACTGCCACTTCTGTGCCCAGTCGGCGCTGTTCTCCTCGCCGGTGCGCAGCGCCCGGCTCGACATTCCGAGCCTGGTGGAGGCGGCCCGGCAAACCGCCAAGACGGGCGCCACCGAGTTCTGTATCGTCGCCGCGGTCCGCGGGCCCGATGAGCGATTGATGGCCCAGGTCGCCGCCGGTGTCGAGGCGATCCGCAACGACGTCGACATCAACGTCGCCTGCTCGCTGGGGATGCTGACCGCCGAGCAGGTGGAGCAGCTCGCCGCGATCGGGGTGCACCGCTACAACCACAACCTGGAGACCGCCCGCTCGTTCTTCGACCGCGTCGTCACCACCCACACCTGGGAGGAGCGCTGGCAGACCCTGTCGATGGTGCGCGACGCCGGGATGGAGGTGTGCTGCGGCGGTATCCTTGGCATGGGCGAAACCCTCGAGCAGCGTGCGGAATTCGCCGCGGAACTCGCCGAGCTCGGGCCCGACGAGGTGCCGTTGAACTTCCTCAACCCCCGGCCCGGGACCCCGTTCGGCGACCTGGAGGTGCTGCCCGCGAGCGAGGCGCTGACGGCGGTGGCCGCGTTCCGGCTGGCGTTGCCGCGGACCATCCTGCGCTTCGCCGGGGGTCGGGAGATCACCCTCGGCGACCTCGGCGCCAAGCAGGGCATCCTCGGCGGCATCAACGCCGTCATCGTCGGGAACTACCTGACCACACTGGGGCGCCCGGCCGAGGCCGACCTGGAGCTGCTCGGGGATCTGCAGATGCCGATCAAGGCGCTGAACGCCAGCCTGTGAGGCCCGACACCGCGGACCAGGATCCGGGCGTCGGCAACGTCTGCGGCGTCTACAACGTCTACACGGGGGAGCGCGGCGGAACGGCCGAGCCTGCGGCGGCCCGGCTGGGCCTGGAGCCGCCCCGATTCTGTGCCCACTGCGGCCGCCGGATGGTGGTGCAGGTACGCCCCGACGGGTGGCGGGCGCATTGCTCTCGGCACGGTGAGCTGGACTCTTCCGACCTGGAGACGCAGCGGTGACGCGGCAGGCGGTCGTCGCCACCGCGCTGGGTGTGCCGGTAATCGGCGCGCTGATCGGCGGACTGTGGGGGCGGATCGCCCCGCCGATCCACGCCGTTGTCGCCATCACCCGCTCCGGCGAGCGCGTGCACGACTACCTGGGTAATGAGTCCCAACACTTCTTCGACGCGCCCTGCCTGATGCTGGGCCTGTTGACGGTGCTGGCCGCGGTGGCCGCGGTGCTGGCGTGGCAGCGGCGCACGCGCCGCGGTCCGGCGATGGTGATCGGGTTGGTGGCCGCGATGGCCGCGGCGGCGGGCGCCGCCGCCGCGGTGGGGGCGCTGGTGGTCCGGCTGACCTACGGTGCTCTGGACTTCGATGCCGTGCCGCTGGAGGGACGCCCGTCGCTGGCCTACGTCATGCAGGGCCCGCCGGTGTTCTTCTCCGACAAGCCTTTTCCGGCGGCGCTGACCGTGATCTGGCCCGTCGCGGTCGCGGCGCTGGTCTATGCCGTGCTCGCGGCGTGGCATGCCCGAGACGACCTGGGGGCCGGCGGAGCGCTGGACGCAGAAGCGTCAGAGTGGCCGGCGGTGAATTCTGCGGCCGGTGACCACCCGGCCCACGATCCGGGCTAGCCGCGCCATCCCGATGTAGGTCATCGGGTGGAACATCGTCGGCCAGGTGGTCCGGATGAGGTGCTCGCGCAGCGGCCGACGGTCGAACCGGTCGGTGAGCCAGCGCAGCGTCATCGGCGCCGACAGCGGGTGCAGGAGCATGTGCTCGTTGAACGCGTCACGGTGATACGTGACTCGCGCGCCGCCCGCCGAATAGGCCTCGGCGAGCACATCGATGTCGTTGACGTCGATCAGGTAGTCGTGGACGGCCTGGACGAGCAGCACTGGCGGGGCGGGCACGGCGGCACCGAGTTTGATCTCGTCGAAGACGGCGATCATCTCGGGGGCGGCCAGGATCTCCTCGAGCGGCTTGTCGAGGTAGTCGCCCATGTTCTTGCCGGCCATCCGCACGAGCGCCTCCACGGTGGTCATGGTTTCGAGCGAGTCGAGGACGGCGCGCCCCTCCTCGTTGACGTGTGTCTCGATCACGTCGCCGACATAGGGGTAGATATGCGCCAGCGCAGCCACCACCAGGGCCGGTAGCCCCGACAACACGCCGCCGTTGAGCCTGTGGAAGGTGTTGCCCAGGTCCCCGACGGGCGACCCGAGCACCGCCCCCACGATGTCGAGTTCTGGCGCGTAGGAGCCGCACATCTCGGCGGCCCACGCGCTGGCCAGCCCGCCGCCGGAGTACCCCCACAGCCCCACCGGGGCCGCCGGGGACAGCCCGATGGGCTCGAAGCGCAGCGCGGCCCGCAGCCCGTCGAGCACGCGGTAGCCGGGTTCATACGGCGCGCCCCAGCGGCCCGCGAGGCCCTCGTGGTCGGGCACCGAGACGGCCCAGCCCTCGGCGACGGCGGCCAGGATCAGCAGCAGCTCCCACTGGCCGATCGACCCGAGGGCTTTGGCGTTGCGCCGCAGCGCATACGACGGGAAACAGCGCGACGACAGGGCGTCGATCGCGCACTGGTAGGACAGCAGCGGGCAGGGGCGCTCCGGGGCCAGCTCTGCGGGCACGATCACCGTCGTTGCCGCTGCCTCGGGCTCGCCGGTGCGGTCCATCGTCCGGTAGAGCAGTTGCACAGCCCGGACGCTCTGGGGGATACGACCCAGAAACGCCAGCTCGACGTCGCGGGAGCGCAGCACCGTGCCGGGTTCGGCGTGCTGGAAGCCCAGCGGCGGCTGGTAGAACGGGTCGTCGCAGGGCAGCAGCGGATGCTCCCCGCGGTGCAGGTTCTCGTGCTGCGGCTGGCCGATCCATTGTGGGTCGTCCGTGCCCGCGAGATTGCCGAGTTCCACCATGTGGGCCCCCTTCGTGGCTACCTGCCATTGTCCCGCATGTCACGCGACGGTCGACACGGCAATCGTCGGCGCTGTGACCCAGGTCTCTGGCGGGATGCCGATCAGGGCTGGACCTCAGGGTTGGCCAGGCGGCCGCAACGCGGCGAACTCGTCGGTGACCCGCAGCTGCGAGTCGGTGAAGTGGTAGAGCGCCGCCGGCCGTCCGCCGCTGCGCCCGGACTGCGCGAAGGTTCCGGTCTGCGAGATGACGCCGCGGCGGGCCAGCACCCGCTGCAGGTTCGTCGCGTCCACCGGGTAGCCCAGCGCTGCGCCGTAAATACCACGCAGCGTCGATAGCGCGAAATCCTTTGGTGCCAAGGCGAATCCGATGTTGGTGTAGGACAGTTTAGCGGCCAGCCTGGCCTGGGCGTGGGTCACCATCGGGCCGTGGTCGAAGGCCATCGGCGGCAGCGAGGTGACCGGGTGCCAGCGAGTGTCCGGCGGAAGCTCGGGGGTGGCGGGGGAGGGCACCAGCCCCAGGAACGTCGACGCGATCGTCCGGGTGCCGGGGACCCGGCGCGGATCGGAGAACACCGCGAGCTGCTCGAGGTGCGCCACTTCCTGCAGGTCGACCTTCTCGGCCAGCTGGCTGCGCACCGAGGTGATCATGTCCTCGTCGGTGCGCAGTCGCCCGCCCGGCAGCGACCAGGCTCCCCGCTGCGGTTCCTGGGCCCGCTGCCACAGCAGGACGTTGAGCTGGGGTTTCCCCGCCCGGGTGCCGGTGGTGACGTGGCGAACCTGGAATACAACAGCGAGCACTTCGTGCGCGGTGCTACCATGTGGCATGTTTTCGATTATAAGTCGAAAACCCCGGTTGCGAAAGGAGCCGCCGTGACGGTCGCGAACCGCATGGACACGCTCTCCGGTGACATGACGGCCTCGATCACCGATTCCGCCGCCGGCTACGCCGGCGTGGACGGCGACGAGCGCTGGGCCGCCGAGATCCGGCGCCTGGCCACGCTGCGCAATGCCACCCTGCTGGCGCACAACTACCAGCTGCCCGCCATCCAGGACGTCGCCGACCATGTCGGCGACTCACTGGCGCTCTCCCGCATCGCCGCCGAGGCTCCCGAAGACACCATCGTGTTCTGTGGCGTGCACTTCATGGCCGAGACCGCCAAGATCCTCAGCCCGCACAAGACCGTCCTCATCCCCGACCAGCGGGCCGGCTGCTCGCTGGCCGACTCGATCACCGCCGACGAACTGCGCGCCTGGAAGGACGAGCACCCCGGCGCCGTCGTGGTCTCCTACGTCAACACCACCGCGGCTGTCAAAGCGCTCACCGACATCTGCTGCACCTCGTCCAACGCCGTCGACGTGGTCAACTCGATCGACCCCGACCGCGAGGTGCTGTTCTGCCCCGACCAATTCCTGGGCGCCCACGTCCGCCGGGTGACCGGTCGCACGAACATGCACCTGTGGGCGGGCGAATGCCACGTCCACGCCGGCATCAACGGCGACGAGCTCACCGAGCGGGCCAACGCCAACCCCGACGCCGAGCTGTTTGTGCATCCCGAATGCGGTTGCGCCACATCGGCGTTGTACCTCGCCAGCGAGGGCGCCGTCCCGGCTGAGCGGGTCAAGATCCTGTCCACCGGCGGCATGCTCGAGGCCGCCCGCTCCACCCGCGCCCGCACTGTGCTGGTGGCCACTGAGGTCGGCATGCTCTACCAGTTGCGCCGGGCCGCGCCGAACGTCGACTTCCAGGCGGTCAACGAGCGAGCCTCCTGCCGGTTCATGAAGATGATCACCCCGGCGGCGCTGCTGCGGTGTCTGGTCGAGGGCGCCGACGAGGTCCACGTCGACGTGGACGTCGCCGCGGCGGGCCGGCGCAGCGTGGAGCGCATGATCGCGATCGGGCAGCCGGGCGGCGGAGAATGACGCCCTTTCTCGCGCGGTCCCTGCAGCCCTCGTGGACCGACACCGCCGACGTCGTCGTCGTCGGCACCGGCGCGGCCGGACTTGCCGCCGCGCTGGCCGCCCACCGCGCCGGCCGGCGCGTCGTGGTGCTGAGCAAGGCCGCCCGGGTCGGCGCTACGGCTACGCACTACGCCCAAGGCGGGATCGCCGTCGTCGTGCCCGGCGGGGTCGGCCTTGCCGACGATGATGACGACTCGGTCGAGGCCCACGTCGCCGACACCCTGGCAGCCGGCGCCGGACTGTGCGACGCCGACGCGGTCCGCTCGATCGTCGCCGACGGCCACCGCGCGGTCTGCGACCTGGTCGGCGACGGGGCGCGGTTCGATGAGTCGGCGCCCGGACGGTGGGCGCTGACCCGCGAGGGCGGGCACTCCCGGCGCCGCATCGTGCACGCCGGCGGGGACGCCACCGGCGCCGAGGTGCAGCGGGCGCTCGACCGTGCCTCGGCCATGCTGGATGTGCGCACCGGGCACGTGGCCCTGCGGGTGCTGCACGACGCCGGCGTCGGGGCGGTGACCGGGGGGCTGGTGGGCGATGAGCGCGGGTACGGGGTGATCAG
>CAZZHX010000082.1:0-1413 GCA_964653535.1 uncultured Mycobacterium sp.
TCCTTGCCGCTGCCGTAGATCTGCGAGCCGTCCCACCAATGGGTCTCGTGGTTGGCGAAGACCGGCGCTTGCTGGCCGTCGACGATCTCGCGGCCGTCCATTGGGATGGTCCGCCGGATCTGCATCGGGTCGCGCGGGAAGTCGTCACCCGGGCGCAGCGGAATGTCGATGACCTTGTCCGGTTCACCGTTGCCGTGGAAGAACCAGTTGTGGTTCTCGAACTGGATCCACGCAGCCGCGATGGCGTTGATGATCCCGGCCGGCTTGAACGAGTCGCGGGCCATGAGCTTGCGGCTGATCAGGCGCGGATCCGGGTCGAGCAGTTTCTTGGTGTGGGTGATCGTCATGTTCAGCGGGACGTTGCGGCCGAAGCCGGTGCCCTGCGCACCCATCCACGGGTCGGATAGGTCGTCGAACGTGCCGTCCGGGGTCCGGGCCTGCTTGGCCTCCTCGCTGGGCTCACCGAGGTCGGTCGTGGGGCGCATGCCCTCTCCCTCGAAGAGATTCTCCTCCCGCAGCTCGTCGCGCAGCTTGGACAGCGCGTGGATCTGCATGATTAACGACGGGTGCTCATACCACTGCTTGTCGCTCACTCACTGACTCCTGTCTGGCTGTTCGGAACATCTAAGAGCGCGGCGTGCGCAGTGCGAAGTAGCCCAGCTTGGTGTAACCCGATCCGGTGTTGAACAGGATTTTTCCGAGGTAGACGCCCGCCACCAGTTCGACGAGCTCGTCGCGGATCTTGCGGATGATCAGCTTGGGGTTGTCCTCGATATCGGCATAGTCGATGACCAGGACCTGAACGTCCGGGTCTTCCTTGCCGGGGTCGACGAAGGTCTTGAAGTCGAAGGCCAGCTTGCCCTCCGCCGCGTCGCGCATCGAGTACAGCGGCCACAGCAGCTTGCTCACGACGCCGGTGCTGCGGGTCAGGCGGTTGTCGCCGGTCGCCGCCTCGCTGTCGAAGCGCTTGCCTTGCCAGGGCATCCAGAGCGCCGTGATGGCGCGCACCGCGGCGTCGAAGGTGGGGTTGGTGGTGGTCATCACCAGCATGCCCTCGGTGGGTCCGTCCAGGTCGGCGGGCGTGGTCCCGAGCCGGAAGAGCTCATTGAGGTCGGAGTCGGCGCCGCTGGCGTCGGTCTTGGACCGGTTGGACAGGTCCACTATCCAGGCCCATGTCGAGTCGGCAGCGCCGACCGAATGGGTCTTTATCGATTCGCGCAGCCAGTCCAGTTTCCCGGCCACATCGCCTGCTGCCGGTGCTTCGCGCTCAACGCTCATCAACGTTCTCCTCATCCTTCAGTGCTGGCCTTATGGTGCTGCTCGTAGGTTACTGGTGGGTAGATATCGCGACTCAGCCGGGGTCGGTCACGGAAATTCCTGTGGTAAACCTGTAGCTGTGACGCGGCACACAGG
>CAZZHX010000082.1:1513-12411 GCA_964653535.1 uncultured Mycobacterium sp.
TGCCGGGATCGCCCCAGCCGTCGCCGACGTGCCTCCCGTCGGCGACGCCGCCCGCGCGGCCGGGTTCGTTGACGTCCGGACGGTCGTCCCCGACGCGGTGATCGACCTGCGGTATGCGACGACCAACAACTTCACCCATGTACAGCTGTATCCATCGGACGCCCGGTGCCTGGTCCACCAGTCCATGGCTCCGGGTCTGACGGCGGCCGCGACGGCGCTGCGCTCCCAGGGGCAGCAGATGGTGTTCTGGGACTGCTACCGGCCGCACGAAGTCCAGGTCCAGATGTTCACCGTGGTGCCCAACCCGGCCTGGGTGGCCCGGCCGGGTCCGTATGCGCGTAGCCACGAATCCGGGCGGTCGGTCGATGTGACCTTCGCCGGCGCCGGGGCGCAGTGCCCGACCGACCGTCGCGTGGACGGACTCTGCCTCGCCGACATGGGCACCGACTTCGATGACTTCTCCTCGCGGGCGACGGCGTTCGCGACCCAGGGGGTCAGCGCGCAGGCTCAGGCCAATCGGGCCAGGCTGCGGGACGCGATGAACGCCGGGGGGCTCACCGTGTATTCGGGTGAGTGGTGGCACTTCGACGGTCCAGGCGCCTCCGTCGACCAGCCGATTCTGAACGTCGGGGTCGATTAGGTGCGTGTCGCCGTCAATGCGGGGCGCAGGGGAAGCCCCCGCACAGTGACTCCAGCGCGGCGGCGACCCGCAACACCGTCGCGTCATCGAACCGCTTGCCGACGATCATGATGCCGACGGGCAGGCCATCGACCAGACCGGCGGGCACCGATATCGCCGGATGGCCGGTCAGGTTCATCGGCGCGGTATTGAGGGACTTGCCGCCGGCGCGGTCGAGCAACGCGACGTCCCGCGGGCTACCCGCCGGCAGCGTGCCGGCCGTACCTGCAACGGTGGGCATCACCAGAACGTCATGCCGGTCGAGCGCCGCGTCGTAGCCGGCGCGCACGTGCGGCAGCAGGTTGCGCGCCTTGGCGTACGACGAGCCGCCGAGCCTGGTCAGGCCGTAGTGGCCGCACAGCGCCTTCTCCTTGACGCTGGCGGCGAGGTCATCGGCCGTGGCGGCTCGCTGTCGTGCGAAGTGCGCCATGAGTTCCGGGTCGTAGAGCCCGTCGACGCCGAGTCCGTAGCCATTGCCGTCCAGCATCTGGTAGGCGGCGCCGTCGGTGATGACGACCTTGAGGACGTGGGCTGCGGGACGGTGCCACGGAACGCTGACGTCGGCGACGGCGCAGCCGATCTCGGTGAACCGCTGCGCAGTCGCGCGAACCAGCGCATCCACGCCCGGCTCTGCGCCGGGTTGCCCGAAACCCTCCACCAGAATGCCGACGCGCAAGCCAGCCACGTCGCGGTCGAGTGCCGCCCGGTAGTCGACCGCGACGATCCCGTTGGTTTGGCGTGGGTCTCGGCCGTCGGGGCCCGCGAGCACCGTGAGCATCAGCGCGGCGTCGGCGACGGTGCGCGTGATCGGACCGAGGTGGTCGATCGTCCGCTCGATGGGGAACGCCCCCGTGTAGGGAACCAGCCCGTGCGTCGGCTTGTGCCCGACCACCCCGCACAGCGACGCCGGGATCCGGATTGACCCACCCTGGTCCCCACCGAGGGCGAGGTCGACCTCGCCTGCGGCCACGAGCGCCGCGCTGCCGCTCGATGATCCGCCCGTTTCGCGGGAGGCGTCCCATGGGTTGCGCACGGGCCCACTGGCGGAGGTGAAGCTCGACCCCGAGCAGCACAGGTCCTCGCAGACGCTTTTGCCGGCGATCGTCGCCCCCGCGGCGAGCAACCGCTCCACGACGGTGGCGTCGCGAGCGGGGACGAATCCCTCGACCGCCCGGGAGCCGTTCATCATCGGGATGCCCGCGACGGCGATGTTGTCCTTGACCGCCACCGTCCTGCCCGACAGCAGGCCGCCGGAACCGGAGGCGATCGACGCGATGACATACCAGGCGCCGAGCGGGTTTTCGTCGCGCCCGGGAAACCGGTACGCGCGGTCGGGGGTCGTGGGATGCGCGAACGTGGCGTACAACTCGTCGACGATGTCGTAGGAACGCAACGCACTGTCGACCGCAGCCAGGTATTCCCGTCGCTCAGCGGCGTCGAGGTGAAAGCCGAAATGCTCAGCGGCAGCATCGATGTCCGCCGCAGACGGCCTTGAAACCACCATGCTCAGCGCCCCCCACCCGCGGGCGTCATATCGTGCTGCCGGAGGAATTCGCGCATCACCCGATCGAACGCCTCGGGCTCCTCGATGAAAGGCATGTGAGAGCTCGACTCGAACAGGCGGAAGCGTGAACCTGGTATGCGCCGGTGCATCTCCTCCATGTGTTCGGGTACGCACTCGTCGAACCGACCCGCGAGGACGAGGGTGGGCACGGCGATCTCGGGAAGCCGATCGAGCACCTGCCAGTCGCGGATGCTCCCGGTGACGTGAAAGTCACTGGGGCCGAACATCGTCGCGAAAATCTCGCGGCCTGCCCGCGCGAAGGCGTCGTGGAGTTCGTTCGGCCAGGGACGAACCCGGCAGAGGTAGGTTTCGTTCCACGTGCGGATCGCAGCCTGGTACTCCAGGGCATCGGTGGTGCCGGCGGCTTCGTGACGGTCGATCGCGTTCCGGGTCGCCGGGTCGAGTCCGGCCTTCAAACGCGACACCATCGTGGCGAACTCTCGCATCGATGCGATGCTGTTCGAGATGGTCAGGCTGGCGAAGCCGGCGCTCGCGTCGAGCACGTACTGCTGAGCCAGCATCCCACCCCACGAGTTACCGAAGATGTGGAAGCGGTCGAGGCCCAACCCCCGCACCACGGCGTCCATTTCGGTCACCGAGCGTTCCAACGTCCACAGGCGCGCATCCGAGGGGCAGGGGGAGTTCCCGCAGCCGAGCTGATCCCAGAAGAGCACCTCCCGCTCGTCTGCCAGGCGCTCCAGTGAGCGCAGATAGGTGTGCGGCAGGCCCGGCCCGCCGTGAACCACCAGAAGTGGCAGGCCGGCTCCACCGCCCACCCGCGTGAACCACACCGTGCCGCCGGGGACCGCGATGGTCCCTTCGTGCCGAGTCATGCCACCTCCCCGAGGCCGCAAGCAGAATCACACCGGGTGCGTTGCTCAGAAGACGTAATTGAGCAGGGTTTCCATCCCGCCCATTTGGTGATACATGTTGTGGCAGTGCATTACCCACGTGCCCGGATTTTCGGCGACCAGGACGGCCTGGATCTTCTGTTTAGGCAGGACGATCACAGTGTCCTTGCGCGCGCCGGGGCTACCGTCTGGGTTGATCAGCTGGAAGGTGTGCCCGTGCAGGTGCATCGGGTGAAACATCGGTGTCCCGTTGTCGAACGTGAGGGTGGGCTTTTGGCCCTGATGCACCTGCAGCGGACGGGTCTTGCTGTACGGCTCGCCGTTGATCGTCCAGCTGTACTGGGCCATGCTGCCGCCCAGCACCACCGGAAGGTCGAGCCCGGGTTCGGGGAGGCCCAGATTGACCGACGTGGTGGCGGCGAACATCTCGATGGTGCCCACGAGCTTGGTGAGCTCGGGCGGCTGGAACCCCGGATCGGGTGCACTGCCGGCCCCGGTGGACAGCAGCGCCCGCGCCAGGGCATTCTTCCCCTCCGCCAGCGCGACCAGCGGGAACACGCCGTCGGCCGCCGTCACCAAGACGTCGTAGCGCTCGCCCATGCCGATCAACAGGGCGTCGATCTGCTTGGGCACCACGGGGAAACCGTCGGTGTGGGTCACCGTCATCGAATGGCCGGCCAGGGCGACGCGAAAAGCGGTATCTGCGCCGGCGTTGATGAAACGGATCCTGATCCGCTGTCCCGGTTTCGCGGTGAATGTCGTCGGAGCGGCAGGTATTCGTCCGTTGATCAGATAGTACGGATAGGCGACGTCGCCGGCGTCGCCACCGAGCAGGTCGCTCTTGCCGACGCCCCCCGGCATCTCGCCCATGGCGCCCGGTGCGCCCGCCGGGGGCATCGGGGTCATCGGGGGCATCGGTGCTGCGCCCGGTGCGGGGCTCATGGGGGCTGCGCTTGTGTTCATCGGCTTGTTGGGGTTGGTGAGGTCGTCGTACAGCTGTTGTGGGCTCTTCCCGATGCCGTCGGTCCAATCATCGAGGACGACGATCCACTCCTCGTCGTAGTCGCCCTCGGTCGGGTCTTCGACGATGAAGGGAAGGTACAGGCCCGTGTCCTCTTGCAGTCCCACGTGCGGATGGGCCCAGTAGGTGCCCGCGTTCGGGACCGAGAACCGATAGGTGAAGTCCTTGCCGGCGCCGATGTTCGGGGTGGCCGGCTCGGCGCCGTCCATGTCGTTGCGCAGCGCGATGCCGTGCCAATGCACCGACGTCGCCCGGTCGAGTCGGTTGGAGACGTTGACCACCACTTCGTCGCCGATCTTGGCCCGGATGAGCGGCCCCGGAACGCTGTCGCCGTACGCCCACGTTCGCGCGATCGGTCCGCCCAGGTCGACCTGCGTCTGCTGGGGCGTCAGGTTGACCGTGACGGTGCGCCCGCTGTGCGGCCTGGCCTTCTCGGCGGCGGCGATGGCATCCGCCATCAGGGCGCTGGCCGAGGGTGGGGGCTTGGCTTGGCTGCACGCCGCCAGCGCCAATCCGCTGCCGATACCCGCTGCGATGAATCCGCGCCGGTTCAGCTGCGTTCCATCCCTGGCGTTGCCCGTTGCGGGGGGTACTGGCATCGCCCGCTTCCCTTCCTCGTGTCCTGTGCGCTTCAATCCTGGACCGCGCATGAGGCTATCAGCCGAACGCACCCAACCCCGGGGGATCGTGGAGATTGAACCCAGCGCTGGCGGTAAGCGCTCATGCGTAGTTGGCTGACGGGGTGACCGCCCCCGGCCGTGCGGTCCGCATCCGCCAGGCTAGTGGCGCCAGCCCTCGGCGGCCTGCTCGTCGAAAGCGGTGTCGATGCGCGCGAACCTACGCTGGACCGACGCTCGTGCTGCCTGGTGCGGCAGGATGTACAACCGGTTGGCCAGGATCGCGTCGGCCGTCAGGCGGGCCACCTCGTCGACGCTGACGCCTTCGTCCTGCGGCGGGAGTTCGGACCCCCCCTCGGATGCGGTCGACAATCCGTAGTCCGCCCCGCGGATGCGCTCCGAGTTGGACAGCAGCTTGGTCTTGACGACCATCGGGCACAGCACCGACACCCCGATCCCGTCGGACTTGACCTCGCGGGCAAGCGTTTCGGCGAGCCCGACAACCCCGTACTTGGCGACGCCGTACGCACCGAGGCCGGCGTTGGGCACCAGCCCGGCGAAAGAGGCGGTGAAGGCGATGTGCCCGCCCGTGCCCTGCTCGAGCAACCTGGGTAGGAACGCCTCGACGGCGTGGATGGAACCCCACAGGTCGATGTCGATCACCCAGCGCCAGTCGTCGTGGGTCATCTGCGCGAGCGGGCCGGCAACGACGATGCCGGCGTTGCTGAAGACGATATCGACGCTGCCCAGCAACCGGAACGCCTCGTCCGCGAGATGGCTCATCTCGGACAGGTGGCGGACGTCGCACATCACGCCGTGGGCGTCGTAGCCCTGGGCGCTCAGGTGCGCCGTCGCCTGCTCGAGCGACGGCCTGTCGACGTCGGCGAGCACCACGCGTGCCCCGCGGCGAGCGAACTCGGTCGCGGTTGCCAAACCGATGCCACTCGCGCCGCCGGTGATGACCGCTCCGCGCCCGACAAATCCATCCATGGGACGCGACCTTATTTCAGGCAGCCGCCCGCATCGACAGGCAGGGTCACACCGGTGATGTAGCGGGCCTCATCGGAGGCGAGGAACAGCACCGCGTTGCTGACGTCGAGAGGCTCGACCCACGGGATCGGCAGCGTGTGGAACAGCTGGCAGATCGGGGCCATATCGTCGGGGCCCGGATTCTCGAGGTCCGGGCGGAACATCTTGAAGGCGCCCTCGTTGTGCAGCATGGGGGTGCACACGTGAGTGGGATGTATGGAATTCACGCGAATCATGTGCTGCCCCAACTCGACAGCGAAGGCACGCATCAGCCCGACGACGCCGTGCTTGGCGGCGACATACTGACCGGTATGCGGGTAGGCCTTGAGCCCGCCGACCGAGCTGGTCAGCACGATGGAGCCGCCCCGGCCGCCGGCCAGGAGATGGGGCACCGCGGCTTTCACGGTTTTCCACACCCCCGACAAGTTGATGTCGATCATCTCGTCCCAGTCCTCTTCGCTGGTCTTGTCGAGTGTCTCGCCGCCGTTGCCTATCCCGGCGTTGGCGACGACGATGTCCAGTCGGCCCAGTTGCTCGACACCGGCCGCCACGGCGGATTTGACTGCCTGGTAATCACGGACGTCCGCCTCGGCGGTGAAGATCCTGCGGTTCTGGGCCTTGACGAGGTCGGCGGTCTCCGCCAGGTCGTCCGGTGTCGACGCCGGGATCGCGGTCGGTGGACCCGATTCGCGGATCGGCTTGCAGATGTCGATAGCGATGATGTCGGCGCCCTCCTGGGCCAGCCGCACCGCATGACTCCGGCCCTGACCACGCGCCGCTCCTGAAATGAAGGCGACTTTGCCCTCAACTCGTCCCGTCATGGTGTTCCTCGATTCGTTACTAGGATTCGCGACTAGCCGATGAATCCCCGCGAGCAAAAATCCCACGCCTCGTCGGGGGTGATGGGGTGTGACGTCATGTCGTCGGGGCCGCCACTGGACTGGGCGATGAACATCACCGTCTGCATGGTCATGGCGGCAACACGCTTCGGATTGAGCCCGGCCCGCAACTCACCGACATCGCGGGCTGCCTCCATGAGGTCTGTCAGCAAGGTCAGCAGCGGCGCGTGCGCCGCCTTGACCTCAGCCGGGTGGGTCACCAGTAGCCCGGGTGCGAAGTCGGTGAACAGCGGCCGTTTCGCTGTCGGATCCGGGCGCGAGGCCTCGTACAACAACCCGACGGCCACCTTCAACCGCTGCTGCGGATCGGAGTGGTTGTCCGTGGCCGCGCGGATCTGCTCGGCCGATCGGTTGATCGCATCCTCGAACAACGCGAGCAACAACTCGTGTTTTCCGTCGAACTGAAGGTAGAAGCTACGAAGCGATTGCCGGGACCGGTCGACAACCTCTTGGACGGTGAAGTCCGTGCTGCCCTTCTCGGCGATGATTGCCTGTGCCGCATCGAGAAAGCGCTGAACACGCTGCCCCGCACGCAATTTCGCTGTTTTGATGGACCGCTCGACGGCACGCTGTTTCCAGGCGGGCTCGTCGCTCGGACCTGGCTCGGGCGATTGCCGGTCAGCGAGAACGTGATCGGACTCCACCGGGGAACGCCGTGACATCGCTGCGTTCTACCCCTTTCGGGCGGTCATCGCGGAGACGAATACTTCCACCACGAGAGAATATCATTCTCTCGCATCGAGCGTGGAAACGGGGATCGTGCGTGATCCCTCTGGTCCGTCATCGCTGCGGTCCGTCGGGCTCGCTGTTCTCGAGCTCGACGCCGAACGTGTTCAGGGCCATCGCCAGGCCGGCGTAGCCGCCGACGGTGAAGACGAAGTCCATGCGTTGGCGTTCGTCAAGGCGTCCGGAGAGAGCGGCCCACGTCTGGTCGGACAGGTTGGACCCTCCATCGAGCTCATCGACGGCCCCGAACACGGCGCGGTCGAACGGATCGTCCGCCTCACCGGTCCGAGCAGCGGCGATTTCGGACTCGGACAGGCCCGCCTTCCGGGCGATGGACACATGGTGCGTCCACTCGTAGGCGCACCCGCGTCGATGAGCGACGCGCAGGATCGCCTGTTCGCGAACACGCGGCGGCAACGTCGAGTTGGTCAGCAGGTAACCGCCGAACCGCAGAAACGCACCGGCCAGCGGAGGGTGACGCGCCAGCGTCGACAGGAGATTGCCCGCGCCCTCAGGTGTGCGTCGTTCGGGGGGGAGCATGGCGGACAGCGACGTGTCGACAGCGTCGTCCCACTGATCAGCGGGCAGCGGCTGGACGCGCATCCGCAGAATCCTCTCGCTCAAAGAGAATGAGATTCTCTTTTATAGCAGATAGGTTTGCACGATTCGTCCGGCTGGTCAATGCCGGTGGACAGGACACGGGCTGCGGTGGCCAGCCAGTGGGCCGCCGGATGTTGATTCTCGCTGGGCGAGAAGATAGTTTTCAGAGAGTGATTCGGGCCGCCCGGCGGTTCGGGACTGGATGGAGAGGCAATGGCCATGAACAAAGACGACATGATCCTGATCAGCGTCGACGACCACATCGTCGAACCACCTGACATGTTCAAGAACCATCTGGCGGCGAAGTACGTCGACGATGCGCCGCGTCTGGTGCACAACCCCGACGGCTCGGACATGTGGAAGTTCCGCGACACCGTGATCCCGAACGTGGCGCTCAACGCCGTGGCCGGCCGGCCTAAGGAGGAGTACGGCCTGGAACCGCAAGGACTGGACGAGATCCGTCCGGGTTGCTACAACGTGGACGAGCGCGTCAAGGACATGAACGCCGGCGGCATCCTGGGCTCGATCTGCTTCCCGTCGTTCCCCGGCTTCGCCGGGCGGCTGTTCGCTACTGAGGATCACGAGTTCTCGCTGGCGCTGGTGCAGGCCTACAACGACTGGCACATCGACGAGTGGTGCGGCGCGTATCCGGCGCGGTTCATCCCGATGGCGCTGCCGGTCATCTGGGATGCCGAGGCCTGCGCCGAAGAGGTGCGGCGCGTGTCCAAGAAGGGTGTGCATGCGCTGACGTTCTCTGAGAACCCGGCGGCCATGGGTTACCCCAGCTTCCACGACGCATACTGGAACCCGCTGTGGAAAGCGCTGTGCGACACCAACACCGTGATGAATGTGCACATCGGCTCGTCGGGCAGGCTGGCGATTACTGCGCCCGATGCGCCGATGGACGTGATGATCACGCTGCAGCCGATGAACATCGTGCAGGCCGCCGCGGATCTGCTCTGGTCGCGGCCTCTCAAGGAGTACCCGGACCTTAAGATCGCGCTGTCCGAGGGTGGCACGGGATGGATTCCCTACTTCCTGGAGCGCGCGGACCGGACGTATGAGATGCATTCGACCTGGACGCACCAGAACTTCGGCGGAAAGCTGCCCAGCGAGGTGTTCCGGGAGCACTTCCTCACCTGCTTCATCAGTGACCACGTAGGTGTGCAGTTGCGTAACACGATCGGCATCGACAACATCGCCTGGGAGGCGGACTACCCGCACAGCGATTCGATGTGGCCCGGAGCGCCCGAGGAGCTGTGGGACGTCCTGTCGGTGAACGGCGTGCCGGATGCTGAGATCAACAAGATCACCTACGAGAACGCGATGCGTTGGTATTCGTTCGACCCGTTCACCCATGTGCCCCGGGAACAGGCGACGGTCGGCGCACTTCGACGCTCCGCTACCGGGCACGACGTATCCATTCAGGCACTCAGCCACCACCGGGACACACGAGCGGGGTCGTCGATCGCCGACTTCACCGCCAACGCGAAGGCGATTACCGGCAACACAGAGTGACAACCGCGCCGGCGCCATGTCAGCGCGCCGGCGCGACCAGAGGAGACCCCGAAGTGTCTGGCGCCGGAATGAATTTCGCTCTCACCGAAGACCAGGAACTTATCCGCCGGTCGGTTGCCGAGTTGGTGCGCACATTCGACGACAACTACTGGATGGATAAAGACCAGGCGCACGAGTTCCCGATGGATTTCTACCGGGCGATCGCCGACGGCGGCTGGCTGGGTATGACGATTCCCCCCGAGTACGGCGGCCATGGCCTGGGAATCACCGAAGCCACGATCCTGCTGGAGGAGGTCGCCAAATCCGGCGGCGGGATGAACGCGGCCAGTTCGATCCACCTATCGATCTTCGGGATGCAACCGGTAGTGGTGCACGGCTCCGAGGAACTCAAGGCGCGCACCCTGCCGCCCGTCGCGACCGGTGAGGTGCACGTCTGCTTCGCGGTGACCGAGCCCGGCGCCGGACTCGACACGTCTCGCATCACGACGTTCGCCAAGCGTGATGGAGATCGCTACATCGTCAATGGCCGCAAGGTGTGGATCTCCAAGGCGATGGAATCCGACAAGATCCTGCTTCTGACCCGCACCCAGCACTACGACGAGGTGGTCAAGAAAACCGACGGGATGACGCTGTTCCTCACCGATCTCGACCGCAATCGGGTCGACATTCGACCGATCCGCAAGATGGGCCGCAATGCGGTCGGCTCCAACGAATTGTTCATCGACAACCTGGAGGTCCCGGTCGAGGACCGGATCGGCGAGGAGGGCAAGGGCTTTCAGTACATCCTCGACGGCCTGAATCCGGAGCGGATGCTGATCGCCGCCGAGGCTTTGGGTGTCGGGCGGCTGGCGCTGGACCGGGCAGTGCAGTACGCGAACGAGCGTGAGGTTTTCGGCCGACCGATCGGCATGAACCAGGGCATCCAGTTTCCGCTGGCGGACTCGCTGGCTCGGCTGGACGCCGCGGAGTTGATGCTGCGCAAGGCCACCTGGCTGTACGACAACGGCGAACCCTGTGGGCGTGAGGCGAACACCGCGAAATATCTGTGCGCCGACGCCGGCTTTGACGCTGCCGACCGTGCTTTGCAAACCCACGGCGGCATGGGCTACGCCGAGGAGTACCACGTCGCCCGCTACTTCCGCGAGGCCCGGCTGATGAAGATCGTCCCGATCAGCCAGGAGATGATCCTCAACTTCCTGGGAACCCACGCCCTGAAACTGCCGCGCAGCTACTGACAGTCAACGGGCGCTGAGCGTGCACCCATTGACGAGACCATGTGGAAACGGATTCGAGGAGACGATGACAGACGAATTCGCTGAGATGGACTTCTTCCGCGACGAGCGGCTCGTCGCGGATCCCTACCCCTACTACGAGGCCTTGCGCCACCAGTGTCC
>CAZZHX010000083.1:0-2220 GCA_964653535.1 uncultured Mycobacterium sp.
CAGAGCAGCGGTCTCCAAAACCGCAGGTTGCAGGTTCAAGTCCTGTCGCCCCTGCCCAACGGTGCCGCCGCACCATGGTGGACACTGGAACCGACCGGCCCGGGCCGGCATAGATAGAACGAGTTAGACCTAGACAGACCTAGACAGACCTAGACAGACTGTAGACAAAGGAGCATGCGGTGAGCGACGAGGGCAACGCTGCCAACGACGCCGCACGCGACGGCGGCGACATCGCGGAAGACCGCGAGAGCGGCGGCGGGACCGCCGTGGCGACCGAACCTGTGACACGGCCGCAACGCCCCACCGGCAAGCGGTCCCGTCAGCGGGCGGCCGACGCCGCCGACGCGGAGTCCCAGGACGAGGCCGACGAGGTTGAGGGCGCGGGGGACGCGGCGGCAGGCACGTCCGGGCGGGCGTTGACGAGGGGCCAGAAGGTACAGAAGACCAAGAAAGCCAAGACGCCCGGGAAAGACCGGTCGGCCAATCCGCTCGTGTTCGTCTACAACTACCTCAAGCAGGTCGTTGCGGAGATGCGGAAGGTCATTTGGCCGAACCGCAAGCAGATGCTCACCTACACCTCGGTGGTGTTGATCTTCCTGGCGATCATGGTGACGGTTGTCGGCCTCGCGGATTTGGGCCTGGCCAAGCTGATCCTGCTGGTGTTCGGCTGAGCTTCGAAAGTATGGAAGGGACCAATAAACCGTGACGACCTTCGACGGCGACACGTCCGCGAGTGACGCGGTCGATCTGAAAGAGGCTCCGGCGGACCCGGAGTCCCCGGAGAGCACCGCTGCTGCGGAGCCGGCCGAGGAACTCGACCCAGCCGCTGCGCTGAAGGCGGAGCTGCGCAGCAAGCCCGGCGACTGGTACGTCATCCACTCCTATGCGGGCTACGAGAACAAGGTCAAGGCCAACCTGGAGACCCGGGTCCAGAACCTGGACGTCGGCGACTACATCTTCCAGGTGGAGGTGCCCACCGAAGAGGTCACCGAAATCAAGAACGGCCAGCGCAAGCAGGTCAACCGCAAGGTGCTGCCCGGATACATTCTGGTGCGCATGGACTTGACCGACGAATCGTGGGCGGCGGTGCGCAACACCCCGGGAGTGACCGGATTCGTCGGTGCGACGTCACGGCCGTCGTCGCTGTCGCTCGACGACGTGGTGAAGTTCCTGCTGCCGCGGGGCGCGGCGAAGAAGACCGCCAAGGGTGCGGGCAGCACGGCCGCCGCCGCCGCGCTGGGCGGCCTGGAACGTCCGGTGATCGAGGTCGACTACGAGGTCGGCGAGTCGGTGACCGTCATGGACGGACCGTTCGCCACGCTGCCGGCGACCATCAATGAGGTCAACGCCGAACAACAGAAGCTCAAGGTGCTGGTGTCGATCTTCGGCCGTGAAACGCCGGTGGAACTGACGTTCGGCCAAGTGGCGAAGATTTAACCAGACTCAACCAGACTCAACCAGGAAGGACATCGACATCTCATGGCCCCGAAGAAAAAGGTCACCGGGCTGATCAAGCTGCAGATCGTGGCGGGGCAGGCCAACCCGGCGCCGCCCGTCGGACCCGCGCTCGGCCAGCACGGCGTCAACATCATGGAGTTCTGCAAGGCGTATAACGCCGCCACCGAGAACGAGCGCGGCCAGGTCATTCCGGTGGAGATCACCGTCTATGAGGACCGCAGCTTCACGTTCGCGCTGAAGACCCCGCCCGCGGCCAAGCTGCTGCTCAAGGCGGCGGGCGTGGGCAAGGGTTCCGCGGAGCCGCACAAGACGAAGGTCGCCAAGGTCACCTGGGATCAGGTTCGCCAGATCGCCGAAACCAAGAAGACCGACCTCAACGCGAACGACATCGACGCGGCCGCCAAGATCATCGCCGGCACCGCCCGTTCGATGGGGATCACTGTCGAATAGCGCCGAACAGCGCGTCCACCCGTGGGAGGGCCAGCTTCGGCCCGAGGAGCCATCCGGCGCATCCGCACCACGACCCAACACCAGATTGGATGAAACGATGAGCAAGACCAGCAAGGCCTACCGCGCCGCCGCCGAGAAGGTGGACCGGGACAACCTCTACACCCCGCTGGCGGCGGCCAAACTCGCCAAGGACACGTCGTCGGCCAAGCAGGATTCGACGGTCGAGGTGGCGATCCGACTCGGCATCGACCCGCGCAAGGCCGACCAGATGGTCCGCGGCACGGTCAATCTGCCACACGGCACCGGCAAGAC
>CAZZHX010000083.1:2230-6060 GCA_964653535.1 uncultured Mycobacterium sp.
CCCGTGTCGTGGTGTTCGCGGTGGGCGATAAAGCCGAACAGGCGCAGGCCGCCGGTGCCGACGTCGTCGGCAGCGACGACCTGATCGAGAAGATCCAGGGCGGCTGGTTGGAGTTCGACGCCGCGATCGCCACCCCCGACCAAATGGCCAAGGTGGGTCGCATCGCGCGCGTGCTGGGCCCCCGCGGGCTCATGCCGAACCCCAAGACCGGCACCGTCACCCCCGACGTCGCCAAGGCCGTCGCCGAGATCAAGGGCGGCAAGATCAACTTCCGCGTGGACAAGCAGGCCAATCTGCACTTCGTCATCGGTAAGGCGTCGTTCGACGCGCAGGCGTTGGCCGAGAACTACGGCGCCGCCCTCGACGAGGTGCTGCGGCTCAAGCCGTCCGCGTCGAAGGGCCGCTACCTCAAGAAGATCACGGTGTCGACGACGACGGGGCCGGGCATCCCGGTCGACCCGTCCGTCACTCGTAACTTCGCGGAGGCGTAGGCCCAGACCGTGCGACCCCGGCCGGCCTGGCTCACCCGAAACCTGTGGGTGCTGTCGTTGGTGTCGCTGCTGCAGGATGCGGCGAGCGAGTTGATCTACCCGCTGCTGCCCATTTATCTGACGACGGTGCTGGGTGCGCCACCGTCGGTGGTGGGGGCGGTGGAGGGCGCCGCGGAGGGCGCCGCGGCGTTCACCAAGCTCGCGTCGGGTCCGTTGGGTGACCGGTTCGGCCGGCGCCCGCTGATCGCGACCGGCTACGGGATGGCGGCGCTGGGCAAGCTGATCGTCGCCCTCGCTGGAGCATGGCCCGGGGTGCTGGCCGGGCGGGTCGTCGACCGGTTGGGGAAGGGCATTCGGGGTGCCCCCCGCGACGCACTGCTGGCCGACGGCGTGGACGCCGCCGAGCGTGGCCGGGCCTTCGGGTTCCACCGGGCGATGGACACGTTGGGCGCCGTCATCGGACCCCTGCTCGGACTTGCCGGTTACGAGTTCTTCGATCACCGGATCGCTCCCGTGCTCTGTCTGGCCGTCATTCCCGCCGCGCTCAGTGTGGTGCTGGTCTTCTGGGTGCGTGAACGAACCCGGGAGCCGGCGCACGGGCCGCGGGAGCCGATGCTGGCGGGAACCCGGCGATTGCCGCGCCGCTACTGGGAGGTGACCGCATTCCTGGTTCTGTTCAGCCTCGCCAACTTTCCCGACGCGCTGCTTCTGTTGCGGCTCAAGGGGATCGGCTTCTCGGTCGTCGGAATAATCCTGGCGTACGTCGGCTACAACCTGGTGTACGCGATGGCGAGTTTCCCGGCCGGCGCGCTCGCCGACCGGTTCGGCCGCCCGGTGGTGTTCGGGGTCGGGCTGGCCTTCTTCGCGGTCGGCTATCTCGGACTGGGCATCACCACGAACGTCGCGGCGGCGTGGGGACTGATCGCCGTCTACGGGCTGTTCACCGCCTGCTACGACGGCGTCGGAAAAGCCTGGATCTCCTCTATCGTCGGCGCCGACCTGCAGTCCAGCGCCCAGGGCCTGTTCCAGGGTCTGACCGGATTTGCCGTGCTGGCGGCGGGGCTGTGGGCCGGGTTCCTGTGGGGCGCCGACGGGCGACTTCCCCTGCTGGTGTCCGGGGCGGTCGGTGCGGTGTTCGCGGTGGTGTTGCTCGGCGGGGCCGCGTGGAAGAGCGAGAGGACCGCAGTGTCATGAGCGACGCAACGAAGCTGACCAAGGTGCCGGCGGTCACCCTGGGGTTCTGGATCATCAAGATCCTGGCGACAACCCTGGGCGAGACGGGCGGCGACACCGTCACGATGACGCTGGACTGGGGCTATGCGGCCGGTGCTGCGCTGTTCGGTGTCACGCTCGCCGCACTGGTCGTCGCGCAGATCTTCGCCCGGCGTTTCCACGCGACCCTGTACTGGGCGACCATCGTGGCCTCGACAACCTTCGGCACGGCGCTGGCCGACTTCGCGGACCGTTCGCTGGGTATCGGCTACACCGGCGGATCGTTGCTGCTGCTGGGGTGCCTGGTGGCCACGTTGGGTTGGTGGCGCTGGTCGCAGGGCACCGTGTCGGTGAGTACCGTATCGACGCCCAAAGTGGAGGCGTTCTACTGGGCGACGATAACTTTTTCGCAGACGCTGGGAACCGCGCTCGGCGACTGGCTCGCCGACACGCGTGGATTCGGTTACGAACGCGGCGCGTTGGTGTTCACCGCGGCGCTCCTCGTTGTGGTGGCCCTGTACTTCTGGACGAACATATCGAGGGTCGTCTTGTTCTGGGTCGCGTTCATCCTGACCCGCCCGCTCGGCGCCACGGTGGGGGACCTCCTGGACAAGCCGGTGGCCAACGGCGGCTTCGCGCTGAGCCGTCCGCTCGCGTCGGCCGTGATCACCGCCATCGTCGTCGTTTTGCTCATCGTCGTCCCGCAACGGCCGGGGCGGCACCCCGGTTCTACGAACGATCCCCGCTGACGGTCAAACCGACCTCCTGGCCGTAGGAGAGTTCCACAGTGTGCCCGGTGGGATCCTGCACCATCGCCACGTAGCCGACGGGGTATCCCGCATCCTCAGGCTCTCGAACCAGGATGCCCTCCAGGCGTGCCAGATCGCAGAGCCTGTCGACGTCCCGGGTGGATGCGCAACCCACACCCAGATGGGTCAGGGGTCGAAGAATTGTCTCCGGCTCGTCGTTCTGCATCAGCACGATCACGAAGGGCCTGGTGTTATCCGAAAGCCAGACGACGTGAACGGCCGTGTGCGCGTCGACTCGTTCGTGGACGACGCTCATGTTCGCGTACCGCGCATAAAAGTCGATCGTTCTATCCATATCGATGACCGACAGCGCAATATGCGTGAATCCGATATCTACGCCCATGTCTCCCGCATCGCCTGCTCCACGCGTCGGCCCGATTCGGCGACATTGCTGGCCAGCACGCCGATCACCCGGTCCCAGAGTTGCGGCGGCAGGTCGTGGGCCATGCCGTCGATCAGCACCAGCCGGGCGCCGTCGATGGTGCGCGCGACCGCCCGGGCGCCGAAGGGGCGCATCAGCTTGTCTGCACGGCCGTGGATCACCACGGTGGGGGCGACCGTGCGCCGGTTGTAATGCACCAGGCTGCCGCTGTTCAGGATCGCATCGAAGTGGCGGGCGACGCCCGACGGGTAATAGCTGCGGTCGAAGCCCTCTGCGGCGTCGGCGCGCACCTGTTCCTCGGTGCTGCGGTAACGCGGGCTGCCGATGATCGCCGAGACGCGTACGGCGTTGTCGATGATCACGTCGCGCTGGGAACCCGGCGGCGGCCCCGTCAGGATCGCCCGCAACGCGCGGGGGGCGGGCGGCGGCAGGAACCGCTGGTTGTTGCTGGAGAAGATGATGCCCAGCGACATCGTCCGCTCGGTGAATCGCCCGGCGAAGACCTGGGCGATCATGCCCCCCATGGACGCCCCCACGATGTGCGCGCTGTCGATGCCGAGGTGGTCCAGCACGGCGGCGGCATCATCGGCCATGTCCTCGAGGCCGTAGGTGGCCGCCGGGCTGGCCAGTCCGAGCCAGAAGCGCACCAGCCGCGGAACCAGCGGCTGCGTGGAGCGGGGCGGCTCGGTCTTGCCGGACAGGCCGACGTCGCGGTTGTCGTACCTGATCACGCGCAACCCGCGGGCCACCAGCTTCTCGCAGAAGCCGGGGCGCCACTGCAGCAGTTGCGCCCCCAGCCCCATGATCAGCAGGACGGCTGGATCGTCGACGTTGCCCATGTCCTCGTAGTAGAGCTCGAGCTCGCCGTCGGGATGGCCCACGGTCGTGCTGCCGGTGCGAATCTGCATTAACGGGCCTCAGGCTTCGATATCCGAC
>CAZZHX010000083.1:6160-12329 GCA_964653535.1 uncultured Mycobacterium sp.
TCCGACGGGATATCCGACGGGACGTCCGATTGGTGGTTGTCTGGCTGGTGCTCGCGGCTGACCTCGACCATGAAGTTGGCGAAGTAACCCGTCAGCGCTGCGTCGGACATCATCTGCCACGTGGGTGCGAGCAGCTTCATGTACCGCTCGACGTAGAGGAACTGCTTGCCGATCAGGACCAGCTCGCGGGGCAGCTTGACGTCGTAGGCGTCGGCCAGCGTTGAGAGCTGCCGACCGATGTCGGCGTACGACATGTCGCCCAGCGTCTGGGCGGTCAGCGGGGTGGCGAAGCGCTCCAGGTCCTTGGCGGCCTCGGCCTCGGGCTTCATGGTGCCCACGGCGCCCATCAGCACGACGATCTTGCCCGCCGCCGCGTGGTCCTTCTTGACCAGGAGCGCGTACACCAACTCGCGGAGCAGCCAGCGGGTGCGCGGGTCGATGCGGCCCATGATCCCGAAGTCGAGGAACACAATCCGGCCCGCCTCGTCGACGTGGAGGTTGCCCGCGTGCAGGTCGCCGTGGAACAGCCCGTGCCGCAGGCCGCCCTCGAAGAGGCTGAACAACAGCGCCTTGACCAGTTCGACCCCGTCGAACCCCGCCTTGCGGATCGCGGCGGCGTCGTCGATCCGGATGCCTTCCACCCGCTCCATGGTCAGCACCCGCCCGCTGGTGAAGTCCCAATACACCTGCGGCACGCGGATGTTGCGGCCCAGCGGGGACGCGTGCAGGTGGGAGACCCACGCCTCCATGGACTGCGCCTCCAGGCGGAAGTCGAGCTCCTCGGAGAGGTTGTCGGCGAAGTCGGCGACCACGTCCTGGGCTGAGAGCCGGCGGCCCAGCTTGGCCAGTTCGACGGCCCGGGCGAAGCGCTTGAGTATTTGCAGATCGGCGGCGACACGGCGGCGGATTCCCGGGCGCTGAATTTTGACAACGACATCTTCGCCGGTGTGCAGCTTCGCGTAATGAACCTGCGCGATGGAGGCCGATGCGAACGGCGTCTCGTCCCACGTCGCGAACAGCTCGGCGGGGTCCCGGCCGAGATCCTCGACGAAGAGCTTGTGGATGTCTCGGGGAACGGCGGGCGGCACCCGGTCGAGCAGGCTCCGGAATTCCCGTGACAGAGACTCGCCGAACGCTCCGGGACTCGACGCGATGATCTGCCCGAACTTGACGTAGGTCGGTCCCAGGTCGGCGAATGCGCGTGGCAACTGCGCGATCGCCTTCTGCCGCCACGGGCCCTTGCCCGGCAGCGTGGTGACCACGCGGGCGGCGGCGCGGGTGATCTGCCATCCGGTGACGGCCACCCGGGCCGCTTCGGCAGGCAACGGCACCCGGTCCAGCTTGGCGACCTCGCGTTGCTTCGGCGTGGGTGTCATTCCAGCAGTCTGCCAAACCAACGGTGTCAGGTCCCAATGTGGGCGTGACGGCCGTCACTGCGATGGTCGCTCAACGAACGTGCGCCCACCGCGAAAACCCGGCCGGATTTTCGCGGTGATTACACGTTGGGCGGCGGGGCGGACCGTAAAGTTCGGGGATGCGCGTGGAATCAGCGGCATCCGCGGAACTCTTCGTCGGTCCGGCGGACGCGCCGCTGCAAGTGGTGCGCGTGACCGTTTCCGGCTGCACCCGGCCGACGCTGTTACGCGTCGACGGGGAAGGCCTGGGCGGCGAGGCCATGGCTTCGGCGGCGTCCTTGGGCGGCGAGGAGATCGTCGAGATCCCGGTCGCGGTGCAACGCCCGGTCGTCGGTGAGCGGCGGGCCGCGCGGGTGTCCGCCGGGACCGAGGTGTCCTTCGCGTTCGAGTTCACCGTCGCCGAGCCCGGCTGGACGATGTTCATGGTCAGCCACTTCCACTACGACCCGGTCTGGTGGAACACGCAGGCCGCCTACACCAGCGAATGGACCGAAGATCCGCCGGGGGATGCCCGGCAGACCAACGCCTTCGAACTCGTGCATGCCCATCTGGAGATGGCGCGCCGCGACGCCGACTACAAGTTCGTGCTCGCCGAAGTGGACTACCTTAAGCCGTACTGGGACACCCGGCCCGAGGACCGCGCCGACCTGCGCAGGTTCCTCGCCGAGGGCCGCCTCGAGGTGATGGGCGGCACCTATAACGAGCCCAACACCAACCTCACCAATCCGGAGACCACAATCCGGAACTTCGTGCACGGCATTGGATTTCAGCGCGACATCCTGGGCGCTGACCCGGCCACGGCATGGCAGCTCGACGTGTTCGGACACGACCCGCAATTCCCGGGGATGGCCGCCGACGCGGGCCTGACGTCCAGCTCGTGGGCCCGCGGTCCGCACCACCAGTGGGGTCCGACCCGGGACGGCGGCGACGTGGAGCGCATGCAGTTCAGCAGTGAATTCGAGTGGATCTCGCCGTCGGGCCGCGGACTGCTCACCCACTACATGCCCGCGCACTACTCGGCGGGTTGGTGGATGGATTCGTCGACCTCGCTGGCGGAGGCAGAGCGAGCGACCTTCGAGCTGTTCAGCCAGCTGAAAACGGTCGCTCTGACGCGCAACACGTTGCTGCCGGTCGGCACCGACTACACGCCGCCGAACAAGTGGGTCACCGAGATCCACCGGGACTGGGCCGCGCGATACACCTGGCCGCGGTTCGTGTGCGCGCTGCCGAAGGAGTTCTTCGCGGCGGTGCGCGCGGAACTCGCCGACGGCTCCCGGTCGGGTGGGCGGGTGCCGTCGCCGCAAACCCGCGACATGAACCCGATCTATACCGGCAAGGACGTCTCCTATATCGACACCAAGCAGGCCAACCGCGCCGCGGAGAACGCCGTCCTGGAGGGCGAGTGCTTCGCCGTGTTCGCCGCTGTAATGACCGGAGCCAGTTACCCCCAGGCCGCGCTGGCCAAGGCCTGGGTGCAACTGGCGTACGGGGCGCACCACGACGCCATCACCGGCTCGGAGTCCGATCAGGTCTACCTCGATCTGCTCACCGGTTGGCGGGACGCGTGGGAGCTGGGCCGGGCGGCCCGCGACAACTCACTGGCGGCGCTGTCGGGGGCCGGGAAGGCCTCCGGCGGCGGGCAGGCGCGGGCCGGCCAGATGATCGTGTGGAACCCGCTGACGCAGCAGCGCACCGACGTCGTCACCGCCCGTCTCGACCCGCCGCCCGGCGCGGCGGTGCGGGTGCTCGACGACGCCGGCGACGAGGTGCCGGCGTTGGTCGAACACGGCGGCCGCTCGGTCACCTGGCTGGCGCGCGACGTGCCGTCGCTGGGGTGGCGGACGTACCGACTGGTGCCCGCCGCCCCCGGGACGCAACCGGCCGACTGGACGCCGGTGCCCGGGATGCAGATCGCTAACGAGCTCTACGAGTTGGGTGTCGACGCCGCGCGCGGGGGTGGGGTCGATTCCCTTGTTGAACGTGCCCACTCGGGTCGCCAACTGATCGCCGAGGGCCGGGTGGGCAACGAGCTCGCCGTCTACGAGGAATACCCGTCGCACCCGACGCAGGGCGAGGGCCCGTGGCACCTGCTGCCCAAGGGGCCGTTTGCGTGCTCGGCGGAATCGGAGGCTCGGGTCCAGGCCTACCGCGGCCCGCTCGGGGAGCGGCTGGTGGTGCGCGGCCGGATCGGCACGCTGTTGCGCTACACCCAGACCCTGACGTTGTGGCGCGGTGTGGACCGGGTGGACTGCCGCACCACCATCGACGAGTTCACCGGTGCCGACCACCTGGTCCGGTTGCGCTGGCCGTGCCCCGTACCGGGTGCCATGCCGGTGAGCGAGGTGGGTGACGCCGTCGTCGGGCGAGGCTTCGCGTTGCTTCACCACGGCGGCGGAGTGGGTGGGGTGTCGGTGGACGCCGCGGAGCACCTGTGGACTCTGGACAACCCTGCCTACGGCTGGTTCGGGCTGTCGTCGGCCGCGCGGGTGCGTGCGGGCGACGGCGTGCGGGCGGTCTCGGTGGCCGAGGTGGTGGCGCCCGACGAGGAGGGGTCAAGCCCGATCGCGCGCGACCTGATGGTCGCGCTGGTTCGCGCCGGCGTCACCGCCACCTGCAGCGGTGCGGACAAGCCGCGCTACGGCGATCTCGACGTCGACTCCAATCTCCCGGACGCGCGGATCGCGCTGGGCGGTCCTGAGCGCAATCTCTTCACCAAAACCGTTCTCGCGCAATCCGATCCCGTATATACCGCGGAGCTCGAGCGCCAGCTGGCCGCGACGGGCCGGGCGAGGGTGTGGGTTCCCGCTGCCCGGGAGTTCAGCCCATTGGCCGCCGTGTGGGCGCCCGGCGCCGACCTGCGCCCCCCGCGGGCGCTTCCGGTGCTGGTGATCGACGGGTGTGACGACGAGAGCCTGCGCGCCGAGATCGCCTCGCTGGTAGACGATCTGGGGACCGCCGAGATCGGAGTCACCCAGGACGCCCCGGCGGGCATGGACGTCTTCGAGGCGCGCACGGTCGCGTTGCTCAACCGGGGCGTGCCCGGCTTCGCCGTCGACATCGAGGGCACCCTGCATTCAGCGCTGCTGCGGTCGTGCACCGGGTGGCCGTCGGGCACCTGGATCGACGACCCGCGCCGCACGGCACCCGACGGCTCCAACTTTCAACTCCAGCACTGGACGCACGATTTCGACTACGCACTCGTCGTCGGTGGGGGCGACTGGCGCGGCGCCGGGATCCCGGCCCGCAGCGCGGCGTTCTCCCAGCCGTTGCTCGCCGTCGCATCCGGTCCCGGCCCGGGCACGCTCGCGGCCTCCGGATCGCTGCTGCACGTCGAGCCGGCCGACTCAGTCCGCCTGGGCGCGCTCAAGGCGGCAGGGAACCCGCTAGCGGCGGGAAGCGTCGTGCCAGTCGACCCCGCGGCGGTCACCCTGCGGTTGGTGGAGACCGCCGGTGCGGGCGCCCGCGTCGCCGTCGGCTCCGCCCTGGGCACGATCGGCGAGCTGCGCCTCGCCGACCTGTTGGAACGACCACTGCAACGAGCGGGAGGTTCGGTGGACCTGCACGGCCAGCAGGTGGTCACCGTGCTCGCTCAGCTCGAAATACCCAGGGCGAGTGACGATTCCGTCGAGCTCGCTCCGGACACCGAGACCGCGCAGCCGCTGTACGCGCGCTACTGGCTGCACAACCGCGGCCCGGCGCCGATGGGTGGAATGCCAGCCGTCGCGCATCTGCACCCCGCGTCGCTCGACGTCGAGCCGGGCGGCGAGGCCGTCCTGCGCCTGACTGTCGCCAGCGACTGCAGCGACGCCACGTTGGATGGAACGGTCACGGTGGTGTGTCCCGAGGGCTGGTCAGCCACCCCCGCCGAGTTGCCGTTCGTGCTGCCCAGCGGTGATCACCGGCAGGCCCAGGTGGTGGTCTCGGTCCCCGCCGGTGCGCGACCGGGCCCGTATCCGGTCCGCGCCCAGCTCCGCATCGCCGGGGACGTCATCGGCGAGGACCTCCCGGCGGCCTGGCGTCAGGTGGTCGAGGACGTGTGCGTGGTGAGCGTCGGCCGTGATGGCGCGGATCCCGGGGAGTTGCTCCACCTGGTCGACGGACCCGCCGACGTCACCCTGGCCGCCGGTGAGACGGCCACGCTGAGCGTCACGGTCGGCACCCGCGCCGGCGCCGCACTGGCGGCCGAAGCGCACCTGATCAGCCCCTGGGGCACCTGGGAATGGATCGGCCCGGCGGCCTTGGGCGCGGTGCTGCCCGCCCGCGGTACCGCCGAGCTCACCTTTATGGTGAATCCCCCGGCGTGGCTCGAGCCCGGCCAGTGGTGGGCCCTGGTGAGGGTCGCCTGCGCGGGCCGCCTGGTCTACTCGCCGGCGGTGCGGGTGACCGTGACATGACAGCCGACTGGGTGGCGACCGTCGCCGGGCGCCCCGTTCCGGTCGACGAACTGGACGCCGCCGAAGTACGGCTGCGCAGCCGCCGCGGTGCCGCAGCGTTACCGGCGCGCGGGACGAGCGAGGGGCGCCAACTGCGGCGCTGGCTCACCCAGCTGATGGTGACCCAGCGCCGCAGTTGGGCGGCGGACCTGGATTCGCCGTCGATTTCGTCCCAGCGGGAGTTTCGATATCCAGTGAGGCCGCGAACGGCCAGTTTGACAAAGAATAGCAGACCCAAGAGGTAACCGGCACAGTTCATGGTCCAGATCGACCATGGATCGGTGGTTCCGAAGGCCCACGGGCTGAAGACGGCCATGCAGT
>CAZZHX010000084.1:0-12210 GCA_964653535.1 uncultured Mycobacterium sp.
ACCCTAACGGGCCGGTCGCGCCGGTGTGTGGCGCGACCGGCCCGTTAGGGTAAGGCTCGTGACCCACTATGACGTCGTCGTCCTCGGTGCCGGCCCGGGCGGGTATGTCGCCGCCATTCGCGCCGCACAGCTTGGGCTGTCCACCGCCATCGTCGAGCCGAAGTACTGGGGCGGGGTCTGCCTCAATGTCGGCTGCATTCCGTCGAAGGCATTGCTGCGCAACGCTGAGCTCGTCCACATCTTCACCAGGGAGGCCGCGACATTCGGCATGAGCGGGGAGGTGACCTTCGACTTCGGGGCCGCGTTCGACCGCAGCCGCAAGGTCGCCGATGGTCGCGTCGCCGGCGTGCACTTCCTGATGAAGAAGAACACCATCACCGAGATCCACGGCTACGGCAGGTTCACCGACGCCCACACCCTGGCCGTGGACCTCAACGACGGCGGAAGCCAGACCGTGACGTTCGACAACGCCATCATCGCCACCGGCGCCAGCACCCGGTTGATACCCGGAACGTCGCTGTCGGCCAATGTCGTGACCTACGAAGAGCAGATCCTGACCCGGGAGCTGCCCGCGTCGATCGTCATCGCCGGGGCCGGGGCGATCGGCATGGAGTTCGGCTACGTGATGGCGAACTACGGCGTCGACGTCACCATCGTCGAGTTCCTGCCCCGGGCGCTGCCCAACGAGGACGCCGAGGTGTCCAATGAGATCGAGAAGCAGTTCAAGAAACTCGGCGTCAAGATCCGCACCGGAACCAAGGTCGAGTCCATCACCGACGACGGATCCGTCGTCACCGTAGTCGTCAGCAAGGACGGCGTGTCCGAGGAGCTCAAGGCCGATAAAGTCATGCAGGCCATCGGCTTTGCGCCCAACGTCGAGGGCTATGGCCTGGACAAGGCCGGTGTCGCACTGACCGACCGCAAGGCCATCGGCGTCACCGACTACATGCAGACCAACGTCGGGCACATCTACGCGATCGGCGACGTCACCGGGCTGCTTCAGCTGGCCCACGTCGCCGAGGCGCAGGGCGTGGTCGCGGCCGAAACCATCGCCGGCGCAGAGACCATGGCGCTCGGCGACTACCGGATGATGCCGCGCGCGACCTTCTGCCAGCCTCAGGTCGCCAGCTTCGGACTTACCGAGGCGCAGGCCCGCGACGAAGGCTACGACGTGGTGGTGGCCAAGTTCCCGTTCACGGCCAACGGCAAGGCGCACGGACTGGGCGACCCGAGCGGTTTCGTCAAGCTGATCGCCGACTCCCGGCACGGCGAGCTGTTGGGGGGCCATCTGATCGGTCACGACGTCTCGGAGTTGCTGCCCGAGCTGACGTTGGCCCAGAAGTGGGATCTGACCGCCCACGAGCTGGCCCGCAACGTACACACCCACCCGACCATGTCCGAGGCCCTCCAGGAGTGTTTCCACGGCCTGACCGGTCACATGATCAACTTCTGAGCACCGATGATTCGCACCGGTCCGACTATTCGCACCGACACGGTCAAGGGCGCCGCCCTGGGCGCCGCCGCGGGTTATCTCCTGTGGTTGGCCGTGTTCTCGATCGTCGACGACAACGCGACGACGGGCAGTTGGGCCCCGGTGGTGCTGCTCCTGTCGTTGGCGCTTGCGTTCGGTGCGGTGCGATGGGCCAGGGCGCAGCAGCGGCGCGGTGACCAGCTGCGCTCGGGTTTCGGGTTCGGCTTGGCGATCCTGCCGGTCGTGCTGACGCTGGCCGTGCTGGCCGACGTCTACCTGTAGCTATCGCGGGTTGTCCAGCGGGAGCTCGAGTGCCGCCATCGTCGCCGCTAGCCCGTCGTACTGGGTTGCCAGCAAGCAGAATTCGATGAGTTCGCGCCGGTCGAGGTGACGGGCGAGTTGCTGCCAGGTCGCGTCGGTGACGGTGCGGTCCTTGACGAGTTCGTCCGTCGCCGCCAGCAGCGCGAACTGGCGGGGGCTCAGCGCGCTGGAACCCTTCCCGGTGTCGGGCCAGGCGAAGATCGCGGCCTGCTCCCCTTCATCCAGGCCCTGTTTGCGTGCCATGCGGCGATGGTGCTGTAGCTCGTATTCGCACGCGCGCAGGTGCGCGACCCGCAGGACCACCAGTTCCGAGTCGGCCGCGGGCAGCCGCCCGCGAAGCAGGCGCCCGCTGTAGAGGCTCCACACCACGAAAAGCAACCGGTGCTGACCCAGGGCGGTCATCAGATGCATCTCGGGCGCCCGAACCGCGAGCGCGCCGAACTTGGCGATCACCCAGTTGAGCGGTCCGAGCTCCCAGAACCGTCCGGAGGGAATGCGGCCGACGGCACTCACGGCTGCCGCACCAGATAGGGAGACACCGTGCTGCGGTGCTCGTCGAGATCCAGCGCCCGCCCGAGCGCGGGGAACGCCCGTTGCGGGCAGTTGTCGCGTTCGCACACGCGGCAGCCCGCGCCGATCGGTGTGGCGGCAACATTCGGGTCACCCGACAAGTCGAGTCCTTCCGAGTAGACGAGCCGGTGCGCCTGGCGAAGTTCGCAACCCAGCCCGATGGCGAATGTCTTGCCGGGCTGACCATACCGCGCTGCTCGGCGCTCCACAGTGCGCGCCACCCACATGTAGTTGCGGCCGTCGGGCATCTGGGCAATTTGGACCAGAATCTTGCCGGGGTTGGCGAAGGTCTCGTAGACATTCCACAGCGGGCACGTGCCTCCGCTGGACGAGAAGTGAAACCCTGTGGCGGACTGGCGTTTTGACATGTTACCAGCACGATCTACCCGAATGAACGAGAACGGGACACCCCGCATCGACGGGCGCTGCAGTGTTGACAGCCGGTGGGCGATGGTCTCGTAACTCACCGTGTAGAAGGCCGACAGCCGTTCAACGTCGTAGCGGAAGTTCTCCGCGACGTCGAGGAACTGCCGGTAGGGCAGCACCGTGGCCGCGGCGAAGTAGTTGGCCAATCCCAGCCGCGCCAGCGTGCGTGATTCGTCGCTGGTGAACTTGCCCTCAGCGACCAGGCCGTCGATCAGGTCGCCGAATTCGAGGTACGCCAGCTCGGCGGCCATCTTGAACACCTGCTGGCCCAGCGCGAGGTGGCTGCTGATCTCCAGGGTCTTGGTTGCCGGGTCGTAGCGGTGCAGCACGGTGTCACCCAGATCGATGCGCCGATTGATGCGCACCCCGTGCACCTCGGTGAGCCGGTGGGTCAGTTCACGGGCAAGATCGCCGTGGTGAAGGCGCATCGTGATGGTGAGGTCCTCGGCGGCGGCGTCCAGCTCGTGCAGGTAGTTCTGCCGCTGATAGAAGTAGTCGCGCACCTCTTCGTGCGGCATGGTGATCGACCCCGTCCCACTGCCGTCGGAGAATCGTTCCTCGGTGGCGGCCGCCAACTGCGCGGTGGTGATCCGGTAGCGCCGGTGCAGGTTGACCACGGCGCGGGCCAGGGCGGGGTGGGTGTTGACCATCTCGGCGACCTCGGTCGGGTCGATGTCGACGTCGAGGTCGCGGTCCATCGTCACCTCGCGCAGCTCAGCGACCAGCCGGGTGTCGTCGCGCGAGGCGAAAAAAGTTGCGTCCACCCCGAACACCTCGGTGATCCGCAGCAGCACGGCCACCGTGAGCGGGCGAACGTCGTGCTCGATCTGGTTGAGGTAGCTCGGCGAGATGTCGAGCATCTGCGCCAGCGCGGATTGGCTGAACCCCCGCTCGCTGCGCAGCTGGCGAACGCGGGCGCCGACGAAGGTTTTAGCCATTTCCGGGGAGCCTACCCGCCGTCGCCAATCAACGCTTAGCAGAGTTCGCAACCCACGGGTTCGCCCATCATCCTCCGCCAGTTGGCGTTTGACGGGGTCGATTGGCATGATGAGCAGGGAAGACAGACAAAAAGGGGGTGACCAGCGCCACCGTGAGCCTGGACAAAACACTGATGCAGGTGCCCGACGGTCACCCCGCCGTGTTCGAACGCGGCTGGCCGGTACGCGTCGCCGACGTCGACCGAACAGGCCAACTGAGGCTCGACGCGGCCGCCCGGCACGTCCAGGATGTCGGCCAGGACCACCTGCGGGAGATGGGCTTCGAGGAGATCCACCCGCTGTGGATCGTCCGCCGCACCATGATCGATATGATCCGACCGATCGAGTTCCAGGACATCCCCACCCTGCGCAGATGGTGTTCGGGCACGTCCAACCGCTGGTGCGAGATGCGCGTCCGCATCGACGGGACGCGCGGGGACGGCCTCGTGGAATCCGAGGCGTTCTGGATCAACATCAACCGGGAGACCCAGACACCGTCGCGCATCGCCGACGACTTCCTCGAGGCTCTGGGCAAGACCACGTCCGTCGACCGGTTGCGATGGAAGAGCTACCTCAAGCCGGGTGGCCGCGACGACGCGGCCGAGATCCACGAGTTCCCCGTCCGGGTCACCGACATCGACCTGTTCGACCACATGAACAACTCGGTGTACTGGAGCGTTGTCCAGGATTATCTGGCATCCCATCCCGAGTTGGCGAGTGAGCCGCTGCGCACCACCATCGAGCACGAGGCGCCTGTCGCGCTCGGCGACAAGCTGGAGATCATCTCGCACGTCCACCCGGCCGGCTCCACCGACCAATTCGGCCCGAACCTGGCCGATCGCACTGTTACAACGCTCACGTACGTGGTCGGCGAAGAGCTCAAAGCCGTCGCCGCGATCTTCGCCCTCTAGGACCCCACCAGCGCGTCGAATGCAGCAGTGACCTGTGGATTTAGGTTACCGGCGGGTAGTTTCTGCGTTCTTCGGGCCGCGAATCGTTTTGCAAAATTCGCAAATCGGCGCCCTCCCGTTGCCGAAATTGGCACGAAGAATCCCTGGACCGGTATCGACGGGATGTGCCATCGTCGAGTTAACACGCTGGCGAAGTTGACGGGCAGGGACGTGACGTCGGGGCCGGCGGCCAATCATGACCGTGAAGGAGAAAGCCCATGACCGTCGCCGGAACCCCGAAAAGCGCCGAGCAGATCCAGCACGACTGGGATACCAACCCACGGTGGAAGGGCGTCTCCCGCACCTACACCGCCACCGACGTCGTCGCCCTGCAGGGCACCGTGGTCGAGGAGCACACCCTGGCCCGCCGCGGAGCGGACGTGCTGTGGGACGAACTGCACGATCTGGAATGGGTCAATGCCCTCGGCGCGCTGACCGGCAACCAGGCCGTCCAGCAGGTGAGGGCGGGCCTGAAGGCCATCTACCTGTCCGGCTGGCAGGTCGCGGGTGACGCCAACCTCTCCGGCCACACCTACCCCGACCAGAGCCTGTACCCCGCTAACTCGGTGCCGCAGGTGGTGCGCCGGATCAACAACGCACTGATGCGCGCCGACCAGATCGCCAGGGTCGAGGGCGACACCTCGGTGGAGAACTGGCTGGCGCCGATCGTCGCCGACGGCGAGGCCGGCTTCGGCGGTGCGCTCAACGTCTACGAGCTGCAAAAAGCGATGATCGCAGCCGGTGCGGCGGGTACCCACTGGGAGGACCAGCTGGCGTCGGAGAAAAAGTGCGGTCACCTGGGCGGCAAGGTCCTGATCCCGACCGCGCAGCACGTCCGCACCCTGACCTCGGCGCGGCTCGCTGCCGACGTGTGCGACGTCCCGACCGTGGTGATCGCCCGCACGGATGCCGAGGCGGCCACGCTGATCACCTCCGACGTCGACGAGCGCGACCTGCCGTTCATCACCGGCGAGCGCACGCGGGAGGGTTTCTACCGGACCCGCAACGGCATCGATCCCTGCATCGCCCGGGCGAAGGCCTACGCCCCCTACGCCGACCTGATCTGGATGGAGACCGGTACGCCGGACCTCGAGATCGCGCGGAAGTTCTCCGAGGCGGTCAAGGACGCCCATCCCGACCAGATGCTGGCGTACAACTGCTCGCCGTCGTTCAACTGGCGCAAGCACTTGGACGACAGCACCATCGCCAAGTTCCAAAAAGAGCTTGCCGCAATGGGATTCAAGTTCCAGTTCATCACGCTGGCCGGCTTCCACGCCCTGAACTACTCCATGTTCGATCTGGCCTACGGCTACGCCCGCAACCAGATGAGCGCCTACGTGGAGTTGCAGGAGCGCGAGTTCGCCGCCGAGGAGCGCGGCTACACCGCGACCAAGCACCAGCGCGAGGTCGGCGCCGGATACTTCGACCGGATCGCCACCACGGTCGACCCGAACTCGTCGACCACCGCCCTGACCGGCTCCACCGAAGAGGGACAGTTCCACTAGTGAGCGAAGCGGCCAGTCAGTCCATCCAGCGAGTGGGGGTCGTCGGCGCGGGGCAGATGGGAGCCGGCATCGCCGAGGTTTCGATCCGTGCCGGCGTCGGCGTGACGGTGTTCGAGCCGACGGACGTACTCGTCAGCGCTGGGCGCAACCGGATCGTGAAGTCCCTGGAGCGGGGCGTCAGCGCCGGCAAGGTGACAGAACGGGAGCGCGACCGCGCCCTGGGCCTGCTGACCTTCACCACGGATATCGGCGACCTGGCCGACCGGCAACTGGTGATCGAGGCGATCATCGAGGACGAGGCCGTCAAGGCGAAGGTCTTCGCCGAACTGGACCGGGTCGTCACCGACGCTGACGCCATCCTGGCGTCGAACACATCGAGCATTCCGATCATGAAGATCGCCGCGGCCACCGCGAACCCGCAGCGCGTGCTGGGCCTGCACTTCTTCAACCCTGTCCCGGTGTTGCCGCTGGTCGAACTGGTCTGCACGCTGGTCACCGACGAGGCGGCGGCCGTGCGCACCGAGGAGTTCGCGAGCGCCGTCCTGGGCAAACAGGTGGTGCGGTGCTCCGACAGATCCGGCTTTGTGGTGAACGCGCTGCTGGTGCCCTACCTGTTGTCGGCGATCCGGATGGTGGAGGCCGGTTTCGCCACCGTCGACGACGTCGACAAGGCTGTCGTCGCCGGGTTGTCCCACCCCATGGGACCCCTGCGGCTGTCCGATCTTGTCGGCCTGGACACCCTCAAGCTCATCGCGGACAAAATGTTCGAGGAGTTCAAGGAACCGCAGTACGGTCCGCCGCCGCTGTTGCTCCGGATGGTCGAGGCGGGCCGGCTGGGCAAGAAATCAGGCCGGGGTTTCTACTCCTACTGAGGCGACGTGCCGAGATCGCCTCTGTCCGAACACGACAGCGTTGCTGGCCTTGGCTAGTATACTTTTTGTCAACAGACGAGAGGTACGTATCCCGCGATGGCGAAATTAAGACCCTTTTACGAGGAGTCGCAATCTATCTATGACGTGTCCAACGAGTTCTTCGCGCTGTTCCTAGACCCGACGATGGGCTACACGTGCGCGTATTTCGAGCGTGACGACATGAACCTCGAAGAAGCGCAGAATGCGAAGTTCGACTTGGCGCTGGGCAAGCTCAACCTCGAACCGGGTATGACCGTGCTGGACATCGGTTGCGGCTGGGGTGGCGCGATGAGACGGGCGATCGAGAAGTTCGACGTCAACGTCATCGGAATCACACTGAGCCGCAACCAGTTCGAGTACAGCACAAAGATGCTGGCCGCCATCCCAACCGAGCGCACCGTCGAGGTGCGGCTGCAGGGCTGGGAGGAGTTCGAGGACAAGGTCGACCGGATCGTCTCCATCGGTGCCTTCGAGGCGTTCAAACTCGAGCGCTACGCGGCGTTTTTTGAGCAGTCCTACGAGATCCTGCCCGCAAACGGCCGGATGCTGCTGCACACGATCCTGGCGCACACCCAGAAAAACCTGCACGAGCGCGGCGTCCCGCTGACCATGCGCGACATCCGCTTCATGCGGTTCATCGGCACCGAAATCTTCCCCGGTGGACAGTTGCCGGCGCAGGAGGACATCTTCAAATTCGGTGAGGATGCCGGGTTCACGGTCGAGAAGGTGCAACTGCTGCGGGAGCACTACGAGCGCACGCTGCACATGTGGGCGGCCAACCTCGCGGCGAACAAGCAGAAGGCCATCGAGTTGCAGTCCGAAGAGATCTACGACAAGTACATGCACTACCTGACCGGGTGCGAGGAATTCTTCCGCAAGGGGATCACCAACGTCGGGCAGTTCACCCTGGTCAAATAGGGCTCAGTGGCCCCCGGGATGGCCGCCCATCTCTCGCGGTGTGCCGCCCATGAGATTGTCGTAGACGTCCTCGAAGGGATGGCTACTGATGCTGACCCCTCCGCGGAAGGGGTGATCGAGGACGACGATCGTGAAAACGACCATACCGATCATCGCCGCCGCCGCGGCCGTCATCAAGCCGTGCGGTCGAAAGCGACCCTCCGGAAGCAACCAGGTGAGCACGATCGTGATCAGCGCGCCGACGAAGATAACAGTGTAGAGCGCCGGCGACACGCCAGCGTGGGCGTCGTGGCGGCGTTGCCGGGCCAACGAGTACATCGTCACGGACTCGGCCTCCATGGCGGCCTGCAAGTTGGATTCTCTGCTATCGGCCGGCTTGAACTCGTAAATCTCGTTGTCGACCTTGTCCAGCGAGCTGGCCAGCCCGACGGGCACGCCGTGGCGTTGTTCTTCCCACTCCGTGGTCATGATGAACCGGGTGCGGGCTTTGATGCTCGCGGTCAGCGCGTCGCGGGTGGGCTCCGGCAGGTGCGACGCCATGCGATAGAGAGCACCCAGCGAGGCCGCTTCTTGCGAGACGCGCGATTCGACCTCGTTGAAGGTCTGCCATACCGCGACCGAGATCAGCGCAGCAATCAGCCCGTAGAGCATGGATGCAGCCGCTAGGAAGTCACCGGCCGTCGCCCATTCGGGGCGCTGGCCGTCGCCGGTAATCCGCGGAATTGCGGCGAGTGCGATGTAGAGCCCCACGACGCCGAACAGCACAAAGCCGCCGACGATGAGCAGGAAAAACGTCCACGTGGGGATGTTGTAGACCCGCATGACCACCTGTCCTCCGTCGACGAGGGCTCACGATATCAGCGGTGTTCCCGCGGCGGCACAATAGGCGACGGGTGCGGCTGCTCGCGAAATTTCTCCAGCGACCCGCCGGACTCGACGATTCCGCACAGTGAGCTCCAGCTCAGCATGTTCAGGTAGTCGATCAGATCGTCGGCGCTCATCCGAGGATTGGAGATCCAGGAGTGGGTGGCCAGCTGCACGCCGCCGACGATCATGTAGGCCCACGGCTCCACGCCGCCGGTGTCCATCCCGACCTCCTGCATGCGGCGTCGCAGCATCATCGCGAGCATTCGGGCGATGATGCGCTCGGAGTCGGCGATCACCTTGCTCTTGGTCGGCGAACTGTTAGCCATCACGAACCGGTACGGCTCCGGTTCGTCGGCCACGGTCTCGACATACACGCGGATGATCTCGCGGGTCAGGTCGAAGCCGTCCAGGTTTGATGACAGCGCGTTCGCCATGTTCGGAATCAGGGTGGTTTGCGCGAAGCGCATCAGCACCGCGGTTGTGAGGTCGTTCTTGTCGACGAAATAGCGGTACAGCACGGTCTTGGAGACACCGACCTCGGCGGCGATGTCGTCCATGCTCACGAAGCGGCCGAGCCGGCGGATGGCAACGATCGTGCCGTCGATCAAGTCGTTGCGACGCTCCACCTTGTGCTGGCGCCAGCGCCGTTTACGACCGTCGGCTTTGACGGCCGCAACCCGAATCTGCTCTGCCACTGTCCGCCGTTTCCCATTCGCGAGGCCGCTCAAGAGTCTACGACTCCGGTGTGTCCCGGGGGTGGATGGACGGCAGTGTCGGCGGCCTTTCGAACGGTGTTGCCACACCAAACCCGTCGCGGGGATACATGATGGAGGCATGGCACACACGGCCTCACAGGCCCCCGGCGCGCCGGGGGGCCACCCGTCCCTGGCGGAAACCTTCGCCGGAGCGGATCCGGAGGCCGACGCGCAGCGGCTGGCAGGGCTGCGGCGGATGAAGGTGGTCGCCCTGGGCTTCTTGATCGGCGCCACCGGCGTGTTTCTCGCCTGCCGATGGGCGCAGGTCCACACGGGCGCTGGCGTCTGGGTCGGTTACGTCGGCGGGGCGGCGGAGGCCGGCATGGTCGGCGCCCTGGCGGACTGGTTCGCGGTCACCGCGCTGTTCAAGCATCCGCTGGGCATACCCATCCCCCACACGGCGATCATCAGGCGTAAGAAAGATCAGCTCGGTGAGGGCCTCGGTAACTTTGTGCGGGAGAACTTCCTCTCGCCGCCGGTGGTGGAGACGAAACTGCGCGATGCGCAGGTGCCCGGCCGGCTCGGCAAGTGGTTGTCGGAACCCGCGCACGCCGAACGGGTGGCGGGCGAGACGGCGACGGTGCTGCGGGTGCTGGTGGAGCTACTCCGGGACGACGACGTCCAGCAGGTGATCGATCGGATGATCGTGCGGCGCGTCGCCGAACCGCAGTGGGGCCCTCCGGTCGGCCGGGTGTTGGCGACGCTGCTGGCCGAGAATCGCCAGGAGGCTCTGATCCAGTTGCTGGCCGACCGGGCGTTTGAGTGGTCGCTGAACGCCGGAGACCTCATTGCGCGGGTGGTCGAGCGCGACTCGCCCAGTTGGTCGCCCCGGTTCATCGACCAACTCGTCGGGGCACGTATCCATCGGGAATTGCTGGATTTCACCGACAAAGTGCGGCGTGATCCCGGACATGAGCTGCGGCGTTCGGCGACCCGCTTCCTGTTCGAGTTCGCCGACGACTTGCAGCACGATCCGGCGACCGTCACGCGCGCCGACGAGGTCAAAGAGCAACTGATGGCGCGCGACGAGATCGCCAACGCGGCCGCGACGGCGTGGAAGACGCTCAAGAGGCTTGTGCTGGAGGGGGTGGACGACCCGTCCAGCACGCTGCGGAGCCGCATCGCGGACACGGCGGTCGGGATCGGTGAAGCGCTGCGCGACGACGCCGACCTGCGCGACAAGGTCGACAACTGGCTCGTGCGCGCGGCGCAGCACCTTGTCGTGCAGTACGGGGTGGAGATCACCGCCATCATCACCGAGACGATCGAGCGTTGGGATGCGGGTGAGGCCAGTCGGCGGATTGAACTGCACGTGGGTCGAGATCTGCAGTTCATTCGGATCAACGGGACCGTGGTGGGGGCACTGGCGGGGCTCGTCATCTACGCGGTCGGCCACCTGCTTTTCTAGGGGCGCTAACAAAGCGCTTGCAATAGCAAGCACTTGCGGCTAGGCTGACGATATGGTCCCCGACGACAAGGTTTCAAGCCAGGTCTCAAGCATGGTCTCCAGCAAGGTCTCCGTGGCGGCCACCGACATCGGCAGTCTCATCCGCGACCTGCGTGAAAACGCGCAGGTCTCGGTGCGGCAGCTTGCCAAGCGCTCCGGTGTCAGCAACCCGTACCTGAGCCAGGTGGAGCGCGGATTGCGCAAGCCGTCCGCCGATGTGCTGAACCAGATCGCCAAGGGGCTGCGGGTCTCTGCCGAAGTCCTGTACGTCCGTGCGGGGATTCTCGAGCCCGGCGAAAAAAGCCCTGTGCACGACGCGATCATCACCGACACGACGATCACCGAGCGCCAGAAGCAGGTGCTGCTCGACGTCTATACGTCCTTTTCGCAGCAGAACGAAAATTCCTCCCACCACGAGGAATCTGGAGAGGAGGGGATACAAAGCCCCTAGCGTCCGAAACGGACGCTGAAATACCGCTGATATCTGCGCAACCGCTGATATTCGCCACACATCAGATAGTCACCACACAGTGAGAAAGGGAAAATCATGGCTGACAACTCAAACATCGACGATCTGCGGGCTCCTCTGCTCGCGGCGCTTGGCGCAGCCGATTTGGCGCTGGCCACAGTCAACGACTTGATCGTGACTCTGCGTGAGCGCGCCGAAGAGACCCGCACCGACAACCGCAGCCGCACCGCGGATCGGCGCGCTCGCCTCGTCAAGCTGCAGGAGGACTTGCCCGAGCAGATCACCGAGCTGCGCGAGAAATTCACCACCGACGAGTTGCGCAAAGCTGCCGAGGGCTATCTCGAGGCGGCGACCACCCGCTACAGCGGGCTTGTCGAGCGGGGCGAGGTTGCGCTGCATCGGCTGCGCAGCCAGCCGGCCATCGAGGATGCGGCAGCCCGGGCCGAGGACTACGTGGAACAGGCGGTGGAGCTGACGCAGGAGGCGTTCGGCACCGTCGCCTCGCAGACCCGCGCCGCGGGTGAGCGCGCGGCCAAGCTGGTGGGAATTCAGCTGCCGAAGAAGACTCCGGGCAAGAAGACTCCGGGCAAGAAGGCTCCGGCCAAGAAGGCTCCGGCCAAGAA
>CAZZHX010000085.1:0-11986 GCA_964653535.1 uncultured Mycobacterium sp.
TGAGGTCGGGGAACTCCATGGTGCGCCCCACAACAACGGTGCCGTCCGCGGCCGGTTTGAGTTTGAAGTTGGTGCACATGCGACCACACTATAAATCCGCCGCCCCTGTCCTCCAATGAATGCGTCTACCCAATGCACAAGGTCCGACGGAGCTGGCCGGCCTCATAGAGTTTGTTTCGAAGTCGATTGCGGTCTGAATCGCCGCCGGCCATCAGAAATCAGCGAAACAATACAACCCAACAAGTGTGGGCTGAAGCACGCCACACGCGTAGTGCTTGTGACGCTAACAGGCACTCCATTCGTCCTCACGATTTTCGCGTGAAACCCACGAGAGCACCGACGCCGGTCAGCCATCCCGAGAACTACCCCAGGAACCCCGACACAAACCACCGCGCGATGTGAGCCTGCGCTCGCGTGGTTACGTCAGTCCCCCGGCTTCCCAAGGACCCGGTATACCGTTGCCCGGCTGACGCTCGACGCCGCCGCGACGATGGAGACTGGGTCACCCGAGAACTGCATCCTGCGTGCCAGAGCCGCCTCGGACGGGTCGAGGGCTCTGGGCCAGCCGATGGCCTGCCCGCGGGCGCGTCGGGTCTCACGGGCAGACGACCGGCGTTCCCGTCCCAACTCCAGCTCAAACTCAGCCAGGCTCGTCAGCACCCCGGCTGCTATCGATCGGTGAGACCGTTGGCAGAGTCACCTTTATGCGTCAACAGCCGCTCAACATACTTGGCGATCACGTCCGCTTCCAGGTTCACCCGCGTGCCGACGGGGGCACTACCCAGGGTGGTCAGTTCCCGGGTCGTGGGGATCAGCGAGACCTCGAACCAGTCCTGCGGGTCGGCGCCCAGCCCGGAGACCGTGAGGGATATCCCGTCGACGGTGATCGACCCCTTCTCCACGACGTAGCGGGCCACGGCCGCGGGCATCTCGATCCGCACCACATCCCAGTGCTCCGACGGCGTCCGCGCCACCACCTGGCCGGTGCCGTCGACGTGGCCCTGGACGATGTGCCCGCTGAGGCGGCTGTTGACGGCGGCGGCGCGCTCCAGGTTCACCCGGCTGCCGACCTGCAGTGCGCCCAGGTTGGACCGGTTCAACGTCTCGGCCATCACGTCGGCGATGAACTGGCCGTCGGGCAGCAGCTCGGCGACCGTCAGGCAGACCCCGTTGACGGCGATCGAAGCGCCATGGCCCGCGTCGGCGGTGACCACCACTCCGCGCAGCGTCAGGCGGGCGGCGTCGGCCAGGACGTCCCGGCGCGTCACCTCACCGAGCTCCTCCACAATTCCGGTGAACATTTCACCAGGCTAGTAGGCGCGCGGACCGACGTGTTCACCGCTGGTCGGCCGCCCCGCGGCGCCGTGTTCCCCGGTTCGTTCGCCGGAACCCATTACGATGCGTCGTATGAACATCCGCCGTCGTCTATCGGCCCTCCTCGCCTGCCTGAGCCTCGCCGCGGTCGCCGGCTGCTCGTTCAGTTCCTCGAACTCCGGCGGCCCGCTCCCGGACGCTAAGACGTTGGTGCAGCAGTCCAGCGCAGTCACCAGGAACCTCACGAGCGCCCACCTGATCCTGAAGGTGGATGGCAAAGTTCCGGGCCTGCCGGTGCGGCTGCTGACCGGCGATCTCACCACCTCGCCCAGCACGGCCGCGAAGGGTCACGCCCAGATCAGCTATCTCGGACGAGACATCAGCGCCGACTTCGTCGTGGTGGACGGCCACCTCTACACCAACGCTCTCAACCCTGCTAACCCAGCGATGGCCGACCTCGGTCCCGCTTCCCAGGTCTACGACCCATCGGTGATCCTGAGCCCTGACACCGGCGTGGCCAACGTGCTGGCCCACTTCACCGACGCCAAGGCCGAGGGCCGTGAGCAGGTCAGCGACAAAACCACCGTGCGCATCACCGGACAGGTTTCCCCCGACGCCGTGAATGAGATCGCCGACCCGGTCGATCCGTCTTTCAGTTTCAGGGCGACCAAGCCGGTGCCGGCCACGGTCTGGATCGTGGAAGACGGCGACCATCAGCTCGCGCAGATCAACTTGCAATACAGCCCCGGCAACAGCGTCCAGATGACCCTGTCCAACTGGGGGCAGCCGGTACAGATCGCCAAGCCCGCGGCGGGCTGATGAGCCGCCAGGCAGGGCGCCGGGTCGCCATCGGCGCGGGCAGCCTCGCGGTGCTGCTGGGTGCCCTCGACGCCTACGTCGTGGTCACCATCATGCGCGACATCATGCACGACGTCGACATCCCCATTAACCAGCTGCAGCGAATCACCCCGATCATCACGATGTACCTTCTGGGCTACGTGGCAGCCATGCCGCTGTTGGGCAAGGCGTCCGACCGGTTCGGCCGCAAGCGGCTGCTCCAGGTCAGCCTCGCGACCTTCATCGTCGGGTCGGTGATCACGGCACTGTCGGTGCAGATCGGCAACTTCGATTTCAACACGTTCAACCTGCAGATCCTCGGGCACCCGCTGCGCGACCTGCTGATCTTCGGCCATCCGATACGCAACCTGCACGTGCCGGCCCTGCACGCGCTGGTCGTCGGCCGCACCATCCAGGGCATCGCGAGCGGGGCCCTGCTGCCGGTGACGCTCGCGCTCGGCGCCGACCTATGGGCGCAGCGCAGCCGCGCCGCCGTGCTCGGTGGTATCGGTGCCGCCCAGGAGCTGGGCAGCGTGCTGGGGCCGCTGTACGGGATCTTCATCGTCTGGTTACTCCGGGACTGGCGGGACGTGTTCTGGATCAACGTGCCGCTGACCCTGATCGCGATGGCGCTGATCCAGTTCAGCCTGCCCTCGCACGAGCGCAGCGACGCCCCGGAGCGCATCGACGTCATGGGCGGCGTACTGCTCGCCATCACCCTTGGCCTCGCTGTCATCGGGCTCTACAACCCCAACCCCGACGGCAAGCAGGCGCTGCCCAGCTACGGCCTCCCGCTGGTCATCGCGGCGGCGGTCGCCGCGGTGGCGTTCCTGGCATGGGAGCGCTTTGCGCGAACCCGGCTCATCGATCCGGCGGGCGTGCAGTTCCGGCCCTTCCTGGCCGCCCTCGGCGCATCGTTCTCCGCCGGTGCGGCGTTGATGGTGACGCTGGTCAACGTCGAGTTATTCGGGCAGGGCGTGTTGGGCAAGAGCCAGAATGACGCGGCCGCGATGCTGCTGTTCTTCCTCATCGCGCTGCCGGTCGGGGCCGTCGCGGGAGGATTCCTGGCCACCAAAGCCGGCGACCGGGCCATCGCCTTCGTCGGGCTACTCATCGCCGCCGGCGGCTATCTGCTGATCTCGCATTGGCCGGTCGACCTGATGCACTACGGCTACAACATCTTTGGTGCGTTCACCCTGCCCGCAATGCACACCGACCTGCTGATCGCGGGCACTGGACTCGGCCTGGTCATCGGACCGCTGACATCGGCCGCGCTGCGGGTCGTTCCGTCGGCCGAGCACGGCATCGCCTCGGCGGCCGTCGTGGTGGCCCGCATGACCGGCATGCTGATCGGCGTCGCGGCGCTGAGCGCGTGGGGCCTCTACCGCTTCTACGAAATCCTCAGCGACAGGTCCGCCGCGTTGCCGGCCGACGTGACCGGGGCGGATCGGATCATCGCCCAGGCCAATCTGCTGATCCCGTCGTTCGCGGCCATGTACAGCGAGATCTTCACCATCACCGCCGTCGTCTGCGTGGCGGGCGCGCTGCTGGGGCTGTTGATCAGCGGCAACAAGGACCACGCCGAGGAGCCCGACACTGTCGACGTTCCGGCCTTGGCACCGCTGTCCGAGCGTTAGCGCGGCACCAAACTCAGCAGCAGGTCGGGGCCTGCCCGGTCGACGCCGTCGAACTGCCACTGCGACGCGCTCGCGATCGTCGGCGCCCCCACGTCATCGACCGCGGTGACGGGGCCGCCCAGCAGGATCGGCGCGATGTAGGCCAGGATGCGGTTGATCGCCCCGGCCCGCAGGAATGCGCCGGCCAGCGTGGGACCACCCTCGAGCAGCACGTCGGTGTGTTCGGCCAGCGCCTTGATCACCTCATGGGGATCGTGCGTCCGAATCACTATCGTGGGCGCCACGCCGTTGCGAAGCTTCGCCCCGGCAGGGATGTCGCGCATACCGACCACCACGCGCAGCGGCTGCCGCCGGGCCGGGGAACCGTCGGCGAGCCGGGCGGTCAGCGCCGGATCGTCGGCCAGCACCGTGCCGGTACCGACCACGACCGCGTCGACGATGCCCCGGCGCGCCAGCAGGTCCGACCGGGAGGCCTCGCTGGAAATCCACTGGCTGGAACCGTCCGCGGCCGCGCTGCGGCCGTCGAGGCTGCTGGCGTATTTCCAAGTCACGTGCGGCAAGCCGGTGCGCTGCTTATGCAGCCATTCCCGCAGGGGCCCGAAAGTCACCTGATCGGCCAGCACACCGGCGCGCACCTGCACACCTGCCGCCTGTAACCGGCCCGCGCCCCCGCCGGCGATGGCGTTGGGGTCGGCCACGGCGTACACGACCATACTCACCCTGGCTTCGATCAGGGCGTTCACGCACGGAGGGGTCTTGCCGAAGTGGTTGCACGGCTCGAGGGTGACCACGGCGATACCGCCCGCCGCCAAGCCGCCCGCCCTGCGCACCGCCAGCACCTCGGCGTGCTCGCCACCGGCCGGCTCGGTGGCGCCGGCGCCGACAACCTTGCCCTCCGGGTCCAGGATGACCGCCCCGACGGGCGGGTTCGGGTATGTCGCGCCCTTGACCTTGTAGGAAAGTTCCATCGCCAGACGCATCGCCTCGTCCAGGCTGGCGACCGTCTGTGGCTGGCCCGGGGCCTGGCCGGGGGGCTGGTTCATGCCCTCAGGTGCGGAGACGCGGCGGCGGCCTGGCGCCGCAACGCCTGGATCGCGGCCGCTGGGTCGTCGGCGCTGTACACGGCGGAACCGGCGACGAAGCAGTCGACCCCGGCGTCCGCGGCCTGCTCGATGGTGTCCTCGTTGATGCCGCCGTCGATTTCGACGAGGATCGTCAGCTCTCCCGCGTCGACCATCTTGCGGACAGTGCGAACTTTGCCCAGCACCTCCGGGATGAAGCTCTGGCCACCGAACCCAGGCTCTACCGACATGATCAGCAGGGTGTCGAAGTGCGGCAGGATCTCGAGATAGGGATCCAGCGCCGTTTTCGGTTTCACGCTGATACCGGCTTTGGCGCCGGCCGCGCGAATATCGCGGGCCACCGCGATGGGATTGTCGGTGGCCTCGGCATGGAAGGTGACGTTGTAGGCGCCCGCTTCGGCGTAGGGCGGTGCCCAGCGGTCCGGGTTGTCGATCATCAGATGGCAATCCATCGGGATGGCGGTCGCGGCCAGCAGGCTCTTCACCACCGGCAGGCCGATCGTCAGATTGGGCACGAAGTGGTTGTCCATCACGTCCACGTGCAGCCAGTCGGCGCCGGTGACGGCGGCCGTTTCGTCCGCCAGCCGCGCGAAGTCGGCGGACAGGATGGACGGCGCGATCAGAGGACCCCCGGCAATGCGCGGCATGTGGGTCAGACTACCGATCCGCGGGCCTCGACACGCAGCGCGGCGGCGAACATCGCATCGGTGCCGTGCCGGTGCGGCCAGAGCTGCACGTAAGGCCCGTCTCCGAGGCCCTCGACGGGATCGAACAGGGGCCGGGTGTCCACCACGGACACCGGGTGACGGCGCAGCACGTCGGCGAGGACCCCGACAGTTTCGGCGAGGTGCGGCGAACACGTCGCGTACAGCACTATGCCGCCGGGACGGGTCAGCGCGATGGCCGCACCCAACAGCTCGCGCTGCAGCTTGGCCAGCACCGGCACGTCGGCCGGCTGCCTCCGCCACCGGGACTCCGGCCGCCGCCGCAGCGCACCCAGCCCGGTACAGGGCACGTCGACGAGCACCCGGTCGAAACCCGGCTCGAGGCCGCTCTGCCGCCCGTCGACGCGCAGCACCTCGACTCCCAGCCCGCGGGTGTTGTCCGACACCATGTCCGCGCGGTGCGCCAACGGCTCCACCGCCGTGACAACGGCACCTGACGCGGCGCCGAGAGCGGCCAACAACGCGGTCTTACCGCCCGGCCCCGCGCACAGGTCCAGCCAGCGCCCGGCATCGCCGTCGACCGGCGCCAGCGTCAGCGCGCGGGCCACCAGTTGGCTGCCCTCGTCCTGCACCAGCGCCGAGCCGTCGCGCAGCGCCGGCAGCCGTCCCGGATCTCCGCCGGGCAGGTACACCGTGAACGGCGAGTAGCGGCCGACGGTGCCGCCCACCGCGTCGGCCAGTTCTGCGGCCGTCACCACGCCCGGGCGGGCCGCCAGGTGCACCAAGGGGCGCTCGTCGTCGCTGGCCAGCACCGCATCAAGTTCGCCCGCGTCGGCGCCGAGCGCGTCAGCGAAGGCCTGCGCGATCCAGCGTGGGTGGGCGTGCACGAATGCGGCATGCCCGACGGGATCCCGCGCCCGGTCGGGGGCCAGCTCGTCGGCCCAGGAAGCCTCGTCCCGCAGCGCGATGGTGCGCAGCACGCCGTTGACGAAACCCGCTCGGGCCGAATCGAATTCGACTGCGGCCTGTTCGACCGTGGTGGACACCGCGGCGTGCTCACCAACCCGGGTACGCAGCAACTGGTAGGAGCCCAGCCGCAGCAGGTCGAGCAGTACCGGGTCGATGGCGTCGGGCGCGCGCCCGGCGGCGGCGGCGATGATCGCGTCCAGCAGGCCCCGGGTCCGGCAGGTGCCGTAGGTGAGCTCCGTGGCGAACGCGGCGTCCCTGCCGCTGAGGCCACGTTGGCGCAGCAGCGCTGGCAGTGCGAGGTTCGCGTACGCACCGCGCTCGCTGACGGCCCGCAGCACCTCGAATGCGGCGGCGCGGGCGGGATCCAGCGGCAGGCGGGGCCTGCCGGCCTGGCGGGGCTTGCCGGCCTGGCCGGGCTTACCGGCCTGGCGGGGCTTACCGGCCTGGCGGGGCTTACCGGCCTTACGGGGCTTGTCGACGCCGGTCATGACGCCTGCGCGCCGGCGTGGAGCCGCGCTCCCCGCGCCCAGTCGGCGGCGTTCATGACTTTCTTGCCCGGCGGCTGAATCTCGCCGAGCCGCACCGACTCCGAACCGGTGCCGATCCACACGCCTGCTCGGTCGGCGTGAATGGCGCCGGGCGCCAACGGTACTGGGGACGGGTCGACCCCAACGGGCCCGAGTTTGATGCGCAGGTCGCCGATGAGTGTCCAGGCGCCGGGGCTGGGCGTGACGGCGCGGATACGACGTTCGACCACCTGCGCCGGCAAATCCCAGCACACCCGGGCCTGCTCGACGGCGATCTTCGGGGCGACGCTGATCCCCTCGGCGGGCTGCGGAAGCGGGGTCACCGTGTCGTCGGCGACGCCGTCCAACGTGGCCGACAGCAGTTCCGCACCCGAGACCGCCAGCCTCCCCAACAGGTCCCCCGCAGTGTCCGTCGGCCGGATCGTCTCGGTGACGACCCCGTACACCGGCCCGCTGTCCAGGGTCGGTTCGATCCGGAACGTCGTCGCGCCGGTGATGGCGTCGCCCGCGGCGATCGCCGCCTGCACCGGCGCGGCACCCCGCCACGCGGGCAGCAGCGAGAAGTGCAGGTTGATCCAGCCGCGTGGGGGCACCGCGAGTAGTTCGTCGCGCAGCAGCGCGCCGTAGGCCACCACCGGGCAGCAGTCCGGCGCCAGTTCCGACAGCTCGGCGACGAACTCCGGAGAGTTCGGCCGCGGGGGCCGCAGCACCGGGATGCCACGTTCGAGCGCCTCGCGGGCCACCGGCGACGGCTCCGGCCGGCCGCGCCGGCCGGCGGCGGCGTCGGGCCGGGTCAGCACGGCGATCACCTGATGGCGGGGCGAGTCGACGAGGCGACGCAACGCGGGTAGCGCCGGTTCTGGGGTGCCGGCGAAAACAAGACGCACCCGGACAGTCTAGGAAGAGGCGGATCCGGCAGTGGCTATCCGATGTGAAGCGGGTCGATGTGGACCCGCACCGGCTCATGAGTCTGCCGGGCGCTGAGCACCGCGACAGCGCGGCGCAGGCCGGCCGCCAGGGCCAGGCCCTGGTGGCGGGGCACGCGAACCAGCATCCGGGTCACCGGCGCGCCCGCGGGAGTGCCGGCGGGGCGGCGCACCCCCGCCGGCAGGTCCACCGGCCCCAGCACCTCGGCGCGGAAGTCGGCGGGGAAATCTTCCCGATCGGACAGGCGGGCCTGCTCGAGCAGTGCCGCGACGGCACTCGGCGTTCCGTCGATGGCCGCGATGTGCACCGCGGGCGGCAGGCCGACCTCGGCCCGGGCCGTCAACTCGGCCTCCGCGTGCCCGACCGGATCCCAGCGGATCAACGACTGCACCGTCGGAATCGACGAATCGGCCACCACCACCACCACGCCGCCGTCGGAACGGGCGCGCACCAGGGCGGCGGCGGCCATCCAGCGCCACAGGGCGTCCTCCGCTGCGCGCAGATCCTGCCGGCCCAACAGCGCCCAGGTGTCCAACAGCAGCGCCGCCCCGTACCCGGCCGCCGCGCGGGGTTCAGCCCCCGGGGTGGCGACCACCAGTGCCGGCCGGTCCTCCACGTCGAGCACGATCGCGTCGCCCGCCGAGGTGATGACGGGGATGCCCGCGAAAGCCCGGCCGAGTTCCTCGGCGGTGCGTCGCGCCCCAACGACCACCGCGCGTACCGCGTCGGACCCGCACCGCGCGCACCGCAGCGCCGGCTCGGCGCGGCCGCACCAGCGACAGACGGCCCCACACTCGCGCTCCTGCACCGACAAGGGGCCCGTGCAGTGCCGGCACCGCGCGACCGTGCGGCAGCGACCGCACGCCAGCGACGGGACATATCCCCGCCGCGGTACCTGCACCAGCACCGGCGCCCCGGCCGCCAGGGCCGTGCGGGCCGCACGCAACGCCACGGATGGAACGCGCGCGGTGCGCGCCGCGGGGTCGCGCTCGTCGTCGTAGCCGGTGTCGTCGAGGGCGATCACCCGGGCGGTGCGGGCGCGCACCGCGGGACGCGCCGCGACGATGTTGTGTGCCCATCCGCTACGCACCAGAGCCTGGGCTTCGGCGGTGCGGGCGTATCCGCCGATCAGCGCCGCGCACCGCGCCTGGTGCGCGCGCAGCATCGCCACCTCGCGGGCATGAGGGTACGGCGCCCGCGGCTCGGATAGGTTGTCGTCGCCGTCGGCCCAGACCATCACCAGGCCCAGGTCGCTCAGCGGCGCGAACACGGCGCTGCGGGTGCCGATCACCAACCGCGCGGTGCCCCGCAACGCCGCGAGCCAGCGCCGATACCGCGCGGCCGGCCCCAGGCCCGCCGACAGCGCCACCACACTGCTCTCGTCGATCAGGGTCGTGGCGGCCCGCCACAGCGCGTCCAGGTCTCGCTGGTCGGGCACCACCGCCAGCACCGCACGCCCCGACCTGATGGTGTGCGCGGCGGCCTCGGCGAACCGGTCCTCCCACGACTCGCCCGGCAGCGGCTGCCAGACGCCGCGAGCGGCGCGCGACTCGGCCAGTGCGGCCAGGAACTGCCCGCCGCTGGCGTAGCAGTCCCAGCCCGACGGGTCGACGGGCTCCGGCATCACCGGCAGAGCCATCGCGGCCGGGGGTTCCCGTTCCACCCGGGCGTGCCGGGCCGGTATCGCCAGGCGCAGGACATCCGGCCGGGTTCCGGCGTAGCGGGCTGCGACCGCGTCGGCCAATCGGCGGATCTCGGGCGTCAGCACCCGCTCCGGAGACACCACGCGGTCGAGCCAGCCGAGCTTGCCGTCGTGATCAGTGTCGTTGCGGCGCTCCAGCACGAACCCGTCGACCAGCCGGCCGTGGAACCGCACCCGCACCCGCACCCCCGGCTGAGCGTCGTCGGATTGCTCGGCCGACACCAGGTAGTCGAATTCCCGGTCCAGGTGCGGGACCGACAGCATCGGCAGCACCCGGGCGATCGGCTCCACATCGATTCGTGTGCGCCCGGACTGCATCACTGCATCCTCAACTGCTTTCAGCTGCCGTCAACGCCGGTTGCTAGTCAGAACCTTCGGCCGGCCAGTCAACAACCTCGCCGTCGCCCGCGAAGGCCGCGTCTCCCGGCGTCTCCCGGCCGAAGAAGAAACCGGCCGTGATCAGAATCTGCCCGATGGCGTAAAGCCACCAGATCGGCAGCTGCAGGTCGTCGTTTTCCAGAATGAACCGGCCGATCGCGATCATCGCGTCGGACGCCGCGAAACTCAGCGCCCCCACCGCGGTCAGGATCGTCGGCAGCCTCGCCACCTGGGCGGCGCAGACCATGGCGATCAACACGGAAATGTAGGCCGCCACAGGAATCGTCAGCTTGTCGCGGTCCAGCGATGGCCATAACCACACCAGTAGACAGATGACGGTCAGGCAGATCAGGACCAACGAGGCCAGTCGCGGGTTAGACGGGCGCGCCCGGGGAATGAGCGGCAGCAGCACGGCCAGATAACACAGGTGGGCCAACAGGAACGCCGCCAGCCCCAGGCCGAACGACTCTGTCCACCAGGGGATTTCCAACAGCCAGTCGCCGACGGCCGACATCAGCAGCGCGGGCACCAGCCACCGCCGTTCGCGCAGGATCGGGTGACGGGTCGCCGCGACGGCGAGCAACACCGCCATCGACACCTTGAACGGCGGCTGCAGGATCGAATGCCCGGTGAGCCCCACGCCCGGTGGGGTGCGCAGCGCGAGGACGGTGAGGAAGCCGCCGTAGCCCAGGCCAGCCCACACGGCCAGGACCCAGGCGGAGGACACCCTGCGGGGTGCGTACGGTACCTCCATGCCCAGCTTGGACAACACAGCCGACGGGAAACCCGCGATCGACGCCATTCTGCAGAAGGTACTGGATGCGGTTCCGTTCCGGCTAACCACCGACGACGGTATCGACGCGGCCCGCCGACGGTTCCGCGACCTGCCCCGCCGGCTGCTGCACCCTGAGTTGCGCGTCCAGGACCGGACCATCCCCGGCCCCGCGGGGCCGATTGGTGTCAGGATCTACTGGCCGCCGGGGCACGGCGCCCAGGGCTCAGCGAATATCCCCCCTGAGGCCCCTGTCGTGCTGTTCTTCCACGGCGGCGGCTTCGTCCTGGGCGACCTCGACACCCACGACGGCTCGGCCCGCCAGCATGCCGTCGGAGCCGACGCGATCGTGGTGTCGGTCGACTACCGGTTGGCGCCCGAGCACCCCTATCCCGCCGCGGTCGACGACGCGTGGGCCGCAACCACCTGGGTCGCCGAGCACGGCCGCGAGATCGACGCCGACACCACCAGGATGGCCGTCGCCGGGGATTCCGCCGGCGCAACGATCGCCGCGGTGATGGCGCAGCAGGCCCGCGATGCGGCCGGCCCGCCGATCGCATTCCAGCTGCTGTGGTACCCCTCCACCCTGTGGGACGCGACGTTGCCGTCGTTCACTGAGAACGCTGCCGCGCCGATCCTGGATGCGAAGGCCGTCGCCGCCTTTTCCCGTTGGTACGCGGGCAATGTCGACATGTCCAACCCGCCGCCCGCCATGGCGCCAGGCCGGGCCGAAAACCTGCGCGACCTGGCCCCGGCCTACATCGGCGTCGCCGGTTACGACCCCCTACGCGACGACGGTATCCGCTACGGCGAACTGCTGGCCGCGGCCGGCGTACCCGTCGAGGTGCACAACGCCGAGACGCTGGTGCACGGCTACCTCGGCTACGCCGGCGTGGTGCCCACGGCCACCGCCGCCACCGACCGCGGGCTGGGCGCCCTGCGGGCTGCGCTGCACCCGTGAGGCCACCGCGCAGGGCAGCGGTACCGTGAAGCCCATGACGGAGCAGGCAGGCGCCAGACCGGGTATCGATCCGACCTTCAAGTCGCTACTGGACGCGGTCCCGCTGACCTTCCGTGTGGCCGACGGCGTCGAGCACGCACGCTCGCAGATGAAGCTGCTGCAGGTCCCCGAGGACGCGCTTCCCAACATGCGGATCGAGGATCGGACGATCGGTC
>CAZZHX010000086.1:0-11971 GCA_964653535.1 uncultured Mycobacterium sp.
CCACCGCCCTCACCGGCCTCAGCGCACCCGACACCGCGATCCGACGCGCTCCGGGCGCCGGCCGCTACACCCTCACCGAAACCGTGACCAACACCCTGCCCAACAGCCCCACCATGATCGACACCACCCGACCCCACAACGCCCACACCGCCACCCTCGACGAAGTCCTCTGCGTCGCCACGGACTGAACGTCGACGCAGGTCTAGGCCTCAGACCTCAGGCCCGCAACCCAGTCGGCTGCCTCGTCGATCGTCGCCACGGTCCGCACCCCCGAAGGCAGCGGCGGCCGCGCTACCATCACCACCGGCAGGCCCAACGCGGCGGCCGCGTCCAGCTTCGCGCGGGTCATCTCCCCGCCGCTGTTCTTGGTGACCAGCGCGTCGATCCGGTGCTCACGCAGCAGCGCACGCTCCTCGTCGTAGCGGTACGGGCCGCGGGACAGCATCAGCTGATGGCGAGCCGGCAGCAGGGCACCGTCGGGTGGGGTGACCACTCGGATCAGGAACCAGGCCGCGCTGGCGGCGAAGGCCCCGACACCCGAACGGCCGGTAGTCAGAAACACCCGCGAAAACCTCTGCTGCACAACCATTTCCGCCGCATGCGTATCAGAGCCGACGACAATGGCCGCGCCGGGATCCCAGGGCGGGCGAGTCAGCACCAGGTGCGGTATCCGCAGTTCGCCGCACGCCTGTGCCGCGTGGGCCGTCATGGTAGATGCAAAGGGATGTGTGGCGTCGACGACGGCGTCCACGGCTTCCCCCCGCAGCCAGCGCCGCAGCCCATCGACGCCGCCGAATCCCCCGACGCGCACCGGACCGACCGGCAGGGCCGGGTCCGTCACCCGCCCGGCCAGCGAGCTGATGACCTCCACACCGGGATGCAGGATTGCCGCGAGGGCGCGGGCCTCGCCGGTGCCGCCGAGCAGTAGAACCCGCATCAGTGCCCATTCCCCCGCGTTCGCCCGGCGGAATACAGGTAGCTGTCGGTGAACCCCTCGGCGGCCAGCGCGTCGCCGACGATGATGACCGCGGTCTTGGTGATCCCGGCGTCGTGCAGCTGCGCGGCGATGTCGGCGAGGCAACCGCGCACGACGGTCTCCTGCGGCCAGCTGGCGAAAGCCACGACGGCAACCGGGGTGTCGTCGCGGTACCCGCCCGCCAGCAGTTGCGGGACAACCGTGTCGATCTGCGCGGCGGCCAGGTGCAGCACCAGGGTGGCGCCGGATCGGGCGAGGGTGATCAAGTCCTCCCCCGGCGGCATCGGCGTCGACAGGGTGGCCACTCGCGTCAGGGTCACCGTCTGCGCCACTCCAGGGACGGTCAGTTCTCGTTTCACGGCGGCCGCGGCCGCGGCGAAAGCCGGCACGCCGGGCACGATTTCGTAGCCGATGCCGAGCGCGTCCAGGCGACGGCACTGCTCGGCCAGCGCGCTGTACAGCGACGGGTCCCCAGAGTGCAGCCGGGCCACGTCGTGGCCGGCGGCATCGGCGGCCGCGATCGCGGCGACGATCTCCTCCAGCGACAGAGGCCCAGTGTCCACCACGGTCGCGTCGGGCGGGCACAGCGCGAGCAGATCCTCAGGCATGATGGAGCCCGCGTAGAGGCAGGTGGCGCACCGTCGCAGAATCCGATCGCCGCGGACGGTGATCAGGTCCGCTGCGCCGGGGCCCGCCCCGATGAAATACACCGTCACCGCGTCACCACCCACTGGGTGATGGGATACTGCGGGTGCCAGCCGGTGAACTCCCCCAGCGGCTCACCCCGATAGTGCTGGAAGCGGTGCAGCCGCCCGCCGAAGCGGGAATACGCTTGCACTAGCGCGGCTTCCGATTCAGCAGTGACCACGTTGGCGACCAGGCGCCCGCCGGCCGGCAGACGGTCGAGGCACTCCTGCAGCAGGCCCGGCTGGGTGAGGCCGCCGCCGATGAAGATCGCCGAGGGCACATCCAGCCGGTCGAACGCGTCCGGCGCCGCGCCGCGCACGTCGACGCTGACGCCGAACGCGGCGGCGTTGGCGCGGATGTTCCTGCGGCGCCGCTCGTCGCGTTCGAACGCCACCGCGGCGCAGCCGGGCCAGCTCAGGCACCACTGGACGCTGATGCTGCCCGAGCCGGCGCCGACGTCCCACAGCAACTCCCCCGGGCGCGGGGCCAGCGCGGCCAGGGTAGCCGCGCGGATCCCCAGCTTGGTGATCTGTCCGTCGTGGGCGAACGCGTCGTCGGGCACCGGTGCGACGCGCTCGTCGGGCAGGTAGTGGACCGCGATGACGTTGAGGTCGTCGATATCCGCGGGTGGTTCCTGCGCCCACCGGTGGGCCGTGGCGTCGCGACGGCGCTCGGCCGGGCCGCCGAGCTGCTCGAGCACGGTCATTGCGGAGTCGCCACGGCCATGGGCGGCGAGCAACTCCGCCAGCGCCGCGGGTGTGCCGCAGTCCCGCGCGAGAACGATGGCCCGCCCGCCCCGGCGCACCGCGGTGTGCGGTTGCGCGGTGAGAAGGCTGATGACCTCGGTGTCGTGGACGTTCCAGCCCATCCGCGCGCACGCCAGCGTCACCGACGACACAGCCGGCAGCACGCGGACATGCTCGGGGCCGTGAACCCGGATCAGCGTGCCGCCGATTCCGTGCAGCAGCGGGTCTCCGCTCGCCACCACATGGATGTCGCCCGCGTGGCGTTCATGCAGCGTCTGCAGCGCGGGCAGCATCGGTGACGGCCACTCGTGCCGCGGTGCAGACACCGTCCCGTCGAGCAGGTCGAGCTGGCGCCTGGAGCCGTAAATAACTGCTGCGCTATGTAGTTCGGCTCGCGACAACTCAGACAGCCCCGCCATGCCGTCGGCACCGATACCGACGACGACGATCATGGGCGCCGCTCCGCGACGACGACGATCATGGGCGCCGCTCCGCGACGACGACGATCACCGTGGCATCCTGCGCCACACGGCCTGCGGCAGCAGCCGCATGACGACGAACACCGGCCGCAGCGCCCACGGAATCCACACTGTCCGGCGGCCTGCGGCCAGCGCACGCGCCGTCGCCGCGGCGACCTGTTCGGGGGTACGCGACAGCGGCGCGGGCGTCATACCCCGCGTCATGCGTCCGATGACGAACCCCGGGCGAACGATCAGCAGCCGCACACCGGTGCCATGCAGCGCATCGGCCAGGCCGCTGGCGAAGCCGTCCAGGCCGGCCTTGGCCGAGCCGTAGACGTAATTGGCTCGGCGCACCCGGACGCCGGCCACCGACGAGAACACCACCATGCGGCCGCGGCCGGCTGTGCGCATGGCGGCCGCCAGGTGGGTGAGCATGCTGACCTGGGCGACGTAGTCGGTGTGCACGATGTGCACCGCGTGGCCGGCGTCGGTCTCGGCGCGGACCTGCTCGCCAAGGATGCCGAAGGCCAGCACGGCGGTGCCGATAGGGCCGTGATCGGCCACGATCGAGGCCACCAGCGGACCGTGCGACCCCAGATCGTCGGCGTCGAACTCCCTCGTGTGCACGGCAGCCGCGCCGGCGTCCCGCAGCGTGGCGCATGGCCCGTCGAGCTGGTCGGCGTGGCGGGCGGCCAGCACCACCGTCGCCCCCGGCGCCAGCCGGCGCGCCAGTTCGATGCCGATCTCGCTGCGGCCGCCCAGAATCACCACCGGACCCGCGCCCGTGTCGTCCATTGGTGCGATTATCGCCTGCGGCGGCCCCAGGGTGGCGCCGGGGAACCCGGCCAAGCGGCTCATCCGCCCACGGCTGCGATCGTCGCCTGCACTAGCGTGAGCGTTGATGGCTACTACCACGACCCGGCTCACCGACGACGCGCTGGCGTTTCTGTCCGAACGTCACCTGGCGATGCTGACGACGCTGCGGGTTGACGGGTCGCCCCATGTCGTCGCGGTGGGTTTCACCTTCGACCCCGTGACGCACGTCGCGCGTGTCATCACCACCGGCGGCTCGCAGAAGGCGGTCAACGCCGACCGAGCCAACGTGGCCGTGCTCAGCCAGGTCGACGGGGCCCGGTGGCTCTCGCTGGAGGGCCGCTCGAAGGTCAACACCGACGCCGACGCCGTCCGCGATGCCGAACTGCGCTACGCCCAGCGCTACCGCATCCCCCGCGTCAACCCGAAGCGCGTGGTCATCGAGGTGCAGGTGGAGCGGGTGCTGGGGTCGTCGAGCCTGCTGGACCGCAGCCAAGCCGGCTGACTCCCAGCGACTCGCGATCGAACACCACCCAGTCGTCGGCGTCATTGACCACCTGCACGCCGTCGATGCCCGGTGCGTTTCCGATCATCTCCGCGACGGCCTCCCACCGCATTCCGCCGTAGGTGATACCCGGCCGGTTGCGCGTGAGAAAGGCGCGAATCACAGCGGGGAGGCCGTCGACCTCGAAAACCTTCATGATGGGGTGGTCCCCCGCGTGCGGCCCGGACGTCAATTCCACGAACAACTCCCGGCCGGCGAGCGCGGGCGCTATCGGCGGTGACGCGTCGCCGGGCCCGCACCGGGCGGCGCGAGTGATGAGGCTCTCGGGCGTCTCGGGTGTGTCGGGAGGCGACTCCAGATCGGCGAGAATCCCGGGAATCTCCTGCTTGCGAATCGCCACCCACTGCGCGGTGCGGTTCGACAGGATCACCCAGTCGAGACCCGCCATGGTCGACGCCGCCGACAGCGCGTCGGTGAAGGAGCCGCCACCGCAACCGTGCTCCACGTTGTCCACCAGGTCGGGATGCGACCTGGTCGTGTACAGCATCATGGCGTGGGTGCCGTCGGGCAGCCGCAGCAGCGGCGTGGCCCGCTGCTGTTCTGTCCTGAGGGGAAAGAACACTTCGGCGTGGCGAATAACCTTGAAAAACCGGTGCCGGGCGGCGGGGGTTTCCTGCTCCGCGGCGATACGCACGAGGCGCTCGAATTGACCGGCGTATTCAGTGTCGAATTCACCGTCGCCGCGACTCACGATCCGTACCTCCCATACGGCTGGAAGGTTCCCGTCCAGTCATCAAAGATGCCGTCCACATCGTAAACCTTGCCCGTCGGACAGCTCGCGTCGTACGTGCAGACGGCGAGGTCAACGGGCCCCATGCCGTCGTGCACCAGTTCGCTCAGCAGCGTTGGGCGCGAGACAGTTTGCGGTGTACCCATGATATTCAGGTCATCTGGCGGATAAATCGTGTAGTCCGGCAATGCCTCGCCCGCCTGAAAAGTCTTCGAATAGACGCCGGACGTGTCGCCCCCGGTCTCGATCAAATTGCCGAGATCGTCGGTGATGATCGACCCGTGCTCGGCGTACACCGTGATGGAGGTGCCCGGCGGAACGGTGGCGTGGCCGTGCGACGGGGAATAGGCGCCGTGCCCGCTGATCGTGTGCCGCGCCCTGCCCACGACGTCCGGAGCGGATTGTTCCCCCGGCTGAACGGGCTGCGCAGCGCTGGGCGCGTCCGCCCGCTCCAGGGGCGCCGGGGCCGGGTGGCCGCTCTGGGCCGGCAACGCCGCGGGCGAGCCGCCCGCCGGGATTCTGGGCGCCGCCCCACCGAGCTCGTCGAGTCCGGTCGTCAGCCCACCGGCGGCGGCGCGCTCCGCCGACCCCGCGGCCTCGGCCGCCGCCTCGGCGCTACGCGCCACTCCCCCGGCGCCTTCCGCCACGGCACCGGCCTCCCCGACCCCGGGAAGGATGAGCGCGGCGCCGTCGAGCAAGTTTTCGCCGAGCCCCAGCCCGGGCCGATCCGCGCGCCAATCCTCCAGATGCAGCTGCGATTTCATCACCTGCAGCTCGGCCTGCACGCCCTCGGCGGGATGCAGCAGGATTCCGGCCGGGCTTGCCGTAGTCATGGCCGTAGTCATGGCCGTCGTCATGGCCGTCGTCATGGCTGTGGTTATGGCCTTCCAGGTCGCGCCCGCGCCCTGGGGATCGAGCAGGAACCATCCGGGATCAAGATCCGCTGTGGCCAAGGCCATCCCGACGGCACCCTTCAGCGCCCCCTCGTTGGCGTTGGCAACGACGTCGAGCGTGGTTGCCACCTGGTTACCGACCACGTCGCCGAGAAAGTGGGTGAGCTGGCCGCGGGTGTACTTTTCCAGCCTGACCACCAGGCCGTCGACGGCCTGCATGCCCCGCCTGAGTCCCCGTTCGATCGCTCGTGCCTGGCGCCCCAGGTTGTGCAGCACGGTGCGGACGTCCTCGGCGATCCTGATGATCTCGTCGATCACGTCGCCGTCGAGAATCAGCACCACATCGTGGGCGATGTCGGTCAGTGCCCGCAGCCGCTGCAGTAGGTCGCGGATCGCGGTGCGGGCCTGCTCGACCTCGCCGGCGAACGCCTCGAGAGTGCCGGCAAGTTCGCTACACCGCCCCGCGAGGCCGCCGGCGACCGCGCCGATCCGCGAAAGTGCGTCGTCAATCTGCCCGCCTTCGGGGATGTGCTGAGAATCCAGCAGCGACGTCGCCGCGGCGAGCGTGCCCGGCGTCCCGGCCACCGCCTCGGCGAAGCTGCGCCAGCGCCCCGCGGCCGCGCGCAGCGCCGCCACGTCCCCGTCGGGCCACACGTCGTCGACGAACGACGCCACCAGCGCCCACAGCGACGGCGGCCCGTCGGCGGACCCCGCTCCTAACGTGCCCGGGGGCCCGGGCGCCGCGAACGGCGCCGGTTCAGCCGGCCCCGGCAGGACACCGCCACCGCCGCCCAGCGTCGACATCGCTTCGGCCTTCGAGTAGTTCGACGCGCCCTGCTGGATCAGGGCCCCGGTGTGACGGCATGCATTGACCGCCGCAGCCGCTGCCGCCACCAGCGATGCGGCCGCGTCCTGATAGGCCAGCCCGAACACCATGCCGGCCGCATCCCGCCCGGTGTGGGCGGCGAAACCGCCGGCGAGCACGGTCAGGCCCGCGCCCAAGCCGTCTCCGGCGGCGACCACCGCGCTGCCCGCGGCGAACAACGCCTCGGGATCGACCGCCAAGGGAGCCACGCGCGGAATTGTCGCCGGGCCCGCGCGCGGCCGCTAGTCACCCGGGAACGACGACCAGTTCGTGCGGGCGGTGGTTGACCGCGGACGCGCCGTCCTCGGTGACAATGACGATGTCCTCGACGCGGGCGCCCCAGCTTCCCGGGAAGTAAATGCCCGGCTCGATGGAGAAAGCCATGCCCGCAGCCAGCGGCAGGTGATTGCCGGCGACGATGTAGGGCTCCTCGTGGACCGCCAGGCCTATCCCGTGCCCGGTACGGTGAACGAAGAATTCCGCCAGTCCTTCCCGCGCCAGCACGTCGCGGGCGGCGGCGTCTACCCGCTCGGCCGTCACGCCGGGGCGGACCGCCTCGAAGGCGGCGCGCTGGGCGCGTTGCAGCACCGAATACTTCTGCGCCACATCCGGTGTAGGCTCGCCAATGCTGTAGGTGCGCGTCGAGTCGGAGTTGTAGCCCGGCTCGTACACTCCCCCGATGTCGACGACGACGACGTCACCGGACCGTAATTCGCGATCCGAGTACCCGTGATGCGGGTCGGCGCTATGCGGGCCCGAACCGACGATGATGAACGCCACCGCCGAATGTCCTTCGGCAACAATGGCGTCGGCGATATCGCCGGCCACGTCGGCCTCGGTCCTCCCCACAACCAGGAACTCCGGGACCCGGGCATGCACGCGGTCGATCGCCGCGCCGGCCTTGCGCAGCGCGTCGATCTCGCACTCCTCCTTGACCATTCGCAGCGAGCGCAGGATATCGGTGGCGAGGGTCGGCAGCAGGCCCAGCGCGCCGGCGAGCGGCAACAGGTGCAGTGCCGGCATCGAATCGGTGACGGCGCTCGCGGCCGGGGCACCCCCCAGCGCGGCGCGCACCAGCTGGTACGGATCGTCGCCGTCAACCCAGTCGCGCACCGCCAGGCCAAGCTCGGCGATAGCCGACCCCGCGAGCGAGGGCCGCTCCAGCCGCGGCACCACCACCGTCGGATCGCCGGTCGCCGGCAGCACCAGCGCGGTGAGCCGCTCCAGCGTCTGCGCGCGCGAGCCGACGAGGTAGCGAAGATCGTCGCCCGGGGTGACCACCAGCCCGGTCAGGCCCGCGCCGGCGGTCGCGGCGGCGGCCGCGGCCAACCGGCGGGCGTAGGTGTGCGCGTCGAACGATTCCGAAGAGCTCATGGCAGCCAGGCTAGCCGCGCCGACCGTCGACTTGGTGCGCGGATTCGCCCAATAATGCCCAACAAATCGACGTTCGGCGCCATGGGACGATAGCCCGCATGGTTGCCCCGCTGCTGCTGCTCGACGGCCCGAGCATGTGGTTTCGTTCGTACTTCGGGCTGCCCTCGTCGATCACCGCGCCCGACGGCCGCCCGGTGAACGCCGTGCGCGGGTTCATCGACTCCCTCGCCGTGGTGATCACCCGTCACCGCCCGTCCCGGCTGGCGGTGTGCCTGGACCTGGATTGGCGGCCGCAGTTCCGGGTGGACCTCATCCCCTCCTACAAGGCGCATCGCGTCGCCCCCGAAAATCCCCAGGCTGAGCCCGACACCCAGCCCGACGCCGAGGAGGTGCCCGACGACCTGACGCCGCAGGTGGACGCGATCCTGGAGTTGCTCGACGCTGTCGGCCTCCCGACGGCGGGCGCGGCGGGTTTCGAGGCCGACGACGTGCTCGGCACCCTTGCGGCGCGGGAACGCCTCGACCCGGTGATCGTCGTCAGCGGCGACCGCGACCTGATGCAGGTGGTCTCCGACGATCCGGTGCCGGTGCGGGTGCTCTACCTGGGCGCCGGGATGGCCAAGGCCAGCCTGTTCGGGCCCGCGGAGGTGGCGCAGCGGTACGGAGTCCCCCCGGGCCGGGCGGGAGCGGCGTATGCGGAACTGGCGCTGCTGCGCGGAGATCCGTCGGACGGCCTGCCCGGCGTGCCGGGCGTCGGGGAGAAGACGGCGGCCGCTCTGCTGGCGCAGCACGGGTCGCTGACACAGATCCTGGCCGCGGCCCACGACCCAGCATCGACGATGGCCGCGGGCCTGCGGGCGAAGCTGTTGACCGCCACCGACTACATCTACGCCGCCGACACCGTGGTGCGGGTGGTCACCGACGCACCCGTGACGCTGTCAACGGCCACCGACGCGCTCCCGGTGGTGGCCGCCGATCCGGACCGCACGGCGGGCCTGGCGGCGCGACTGGGGGTCGGGTCGTCGATCGCCCGCCTGCAGACGGCCCTCGACGGACTCTGAACCAGGGCCTACTGCGGGCGGCCGACTTCGTAGGTGCCCTTGCCGTCCTGGAAGGTCACTGTCACGTGCTTGGACGCCCCGTCGATGTTGACGTCGCAGTCGAACGAGCCGCCCTTCTTGACGATGGGGTCCTGGCCGTGATTGCACTTGACGTCCTTGACGTTCTTCGCGCCGTAGCCGGTGGTCTCGTCGGTGAGGACTTGCTGCACACCGGCCTGTGCCTTGTTGACGTCGAGCTTGGTCGTGACGAACCATCCGGGCCACAGGAAACCGAGCACGAGCGCCGCGGCGACGACGGCCGCGGCGACCGCGGCGGCCGCGCCCATCAGCGCCCGGGGGCGTTTCTTGCCGGGTTGCTCGTCGGGCAGATACTGCTCCGGGTATTGGCCGTACTGGCCCGGCTGGCCCGGCTGGCCGGGCTGGCCGTACTGCCCCGGCTGACCGTACTGGCCGGGCTGTCCGTACTGGCCGGGCTGGCCGGGCTGGGGATACTGACCGGGCTGGGGATACTGGCCGGGCTGGCCGTACTGCGGGTACCCGACGGGCTGGCCGTACTGGCCCGGTTGGGGGTATTGGCCCGGTTGGGCGTACTGGCCGGGAGCGCCGTAGGCACCCGGCTGCTGGGCGTACGGCTGGTGGGCCTGATCGGCGGGCTGTTGGTACTGCGGGTAGTCCGCCACCGGCGGGTAGGCCGGGATCTGCCACGTCGCCTCTTGGGCCGGATCGCCGCCTTGACCAGGCGGTTGCCACTGCTGGTCGGGTCCCTGCGGTCCGGTCATCGTTTCTCCTCGGCGCTGCCGTGCGTGGTGACTACCGATTTAACCTAGCTTCGGCTCAGCTTACCCGGCGTCAACGGCAACGACGCCGCGCCGAACGTCATTGACGGCGCTCTTGGCGGCGGCCCGCAGCTCGGGATCGGGGGCGGCGTTGCGGACCTGATCCAGCAGGTCGAGCACCTGACGGCACCAGCGCACGAAATCGCCGGCCAGCAACGGCGAGCCGGAGCCGCCGGAGTCGGCGGCGGCCAGCGCCGCGGCCAGATCGCCGGACCGGGCCCAGCGGTAGATGACGGGGACGAAGCCGTCGTCGGGTTCCCGGGTGGGGCCGATGCGGTGGGTCTGCTCGTCGGCGCGCAACTGCGCGGACAGCCGCGATGTCTGCTGCAGGGCCTGGCGCAGCCGCTGGGTGGGCGCCTCGACGGCCGGTGCCGCGCCGGAATCGGCGCCCCGGGTCTCGTAGAGCATCGCCGAGACCACTGCCGCCAGTTCGGCCGGTTTCAACCCCTCCCACGCCCCGGTGCGCAGGCATTCGGCGACCAGGAGGTCGCTTTCGCTGTAGATGCGCGCCAGCAACCGGCCGTCGTCGGTCACCCGGGGATTGGCGGCCGGACCTTCGATGAAGCCCCGCTCGGTGAGCAGTCCGACGATGCGGTCGAACGTGCGGGCCAGGGAATTGGTGGCGGCGGTGACCTTCTGCTGGAGGTTCGCGTTGTCGCGTTCGATGCGCAGGTAGCGCTCGGCGTGCCGGACCCTCTCCTCGACGCCGGCACTGTTGTGGGCGGGATGGCGACGCAACTCCGCACGCAGCGACGTCAGCTCCGGATCGTGAAACCCGTCGCTGGCGTCGCCGGCGCCGCGGCTCCCGCGGCGCGGGGCCCCAACGTCCAGCCCGGCGACGGCGGAGCGCAGGGCCGAGGCGAGGTCGCGCCGGACGCGCGGCTGGCGGTGTTCCACCTGCTTGGGCAGGGGCATCGACCCGAGCGGTTCCGTCGCGCCCGAGTAGTCCGTCGACGAAATTCGCCCCGCCCAGCGGTCGTCGGTGAGCACCAGCGGCCGCGGATCGGTGCTGTCGCGGGCCGATTCCAGCACCACCGCCAGCCCGCCGCGGCGACCGTGGGCGAGGGCGATGATGTCGCCCCGGCGCAGGGCGGTGAGCGCGTCGCCGGCCGCCTGCCGTCGTTGCAGCCGGGACGCCCGGGACTGTGCCCGCTCCATGTCGCTGATCCGGGCGCGCAGCCGGGCGTAGTCGAGTATCGGCGACTCGGGCCCACCCAGCTCGCCGGCGATCTCGTCGAGCATCGCCGCGCCCCGCTCGATGCCGCGCGTCAATCCGACGACGGAACGGTCGGTCTGGTACTGGGCGAACGACTGCTCGAGGAGCCGATGCGCCTGTTCGGGACCCAGCTGGTGGACGAGGTTGATCGTCATGTTGTACGACGGGGTGAACGAACTGCGCAGCGGGAACGTGCGGTTGGAGGCCAAGCCGGCGACCGCCCCCGGGTCGGTGGTGTCGTCGGTGGGGTTCCACAGCACCACCGCGTGACCCTCGACATCGATGCCGCGCCGGCCGGCGCGTCCGGTCAGCTGCGTGTACTCCCCCGGGGTCAGGGGAACATGCTGCTCGCCGTTGAACTTGACCAGACGTTCGAGCACCACCGTGCGCGCGGGCATGTTGATGCCCAGCGCCAGGGTTTCGGTGGCGAACACCGCCCGCACCAGTCCGGCGGTGAACAGCTCCTCGACCGTATGCCGGAACACCGGCAGCATGCCGGCATGGTGGGCCGCCAGTCCGCGCAGCAGCCCCTCCCGCCACTCGTAGTAGCCGAGCACGGCCAGGTCGGACTCGGCGAGATCGGCGCAGCGGTGCTCGATCACTTCCGCGATCTGGGCGCGCTCCTCCTCGCTGGTCAGCCGTAGCGGCGACCGCAGGCACTGGGCGACCGCGGCGTCGCAACCGGCGCGCGAAAACACGAAGGTGATCACCGGCAGCAGCCCGTGGGAGTCCAGGGTCGCGATCACGT
>CAZZHX010000087.1:0-11959 GCA_964653535.1 uncultured Mycobacterium sp.
GCCCGCGGGGGCCGGAACCGGGAACGCCGAGTGCTTGATGATGATGTAGTTCGGCACCCGCTCCAAGTCGTTGTCGCTACCGAAACCGAAGTAGCGGTTCTCCTCCTTCGACGACGCGTACACCCAGCGGCGCTGGTCGCGACTGAAGGGCCGTTCGGAGTCGTTGTCGGTGACGATGTACTGCCGCAACTCCGGGCCCACCGCCTCAAGGATGAACCGCAGATGCCCGATGATGGGATAGTTGCGCAGGATAGAATGGTTGCGCTGCACCAGATCCCAGCCTGCGAGCGCGGTCAGGCCCCCGCCGGTGAGTGCGGCCGAGAGGGCCTTAGCGCGGCCCTTCATGCGGTGGTCACATCATCGTGAGAGCCGGTGGTCCTCAATGACGCCTCCCTAAGTCTTGGTGCCAGACAAGCTATCCCGCCGAGGGCGGCCGTTGCATGAACGTTCCCAGTAGCTCCGCGCCGTACTCGATGTCATCGTAATCACGCCCCTCGCGACCGCGCTTGCCGGTCGCACTCCCGGGCGCGACCATCGGGGTCATCGGCACGCCGAGCCACGGGGGCATTTCCGCGGGCAGCGCCGACACCGCCGCCGCGAGCCGCACCGGGGACTCCGCGGCAGGCAGCAGCCCCACCACGCTGGCGGGGGCGGACAGTCTGCCGATCGTCACCGCGACACCCAGCGCCGCGGTGGGCGCTTCGCCCGACCCGATGGCGCCCAGCGCGCCGGCCAACTGTGCCTCCGCGTACGCCAGACTCGTGCCGCCCTGCGTCAGGCCTAGTCCGACTTCGCCGCCCAGCCCCCCGATGGCGTTGGCTGTGGCGTATTGCGCGTCGACAGCGAGGAGGCTGATGGGAAACCCGGAGGCCAGGAACTGCCAACCCCAGGTACTGAAGTAGCCGAACCAGCCGGCGTTCGGGTCGAACGTGGCCAGCGACAGCGCCTGCAGGTTGGACAGCACGCCGGCGGGGTTGGCCGGGCCGGCGGACGCGGCCGAAGTCACCAGCCCCGCCGGATCGGCAATCGCGGGCGGCGGCGAGAATTGCGGGGGCACCGCGGCGCTCGCCGACGTCGCCGCGTACCGGTACATCGCCGCCGAGTTGTTCACCCACATGGCCGTGTACTCGGCCTCGGTCTCGGCGATCGCCGGCAGGTTGATCCCGAAGAAGTTGGTCGCCAGCAACGCCGCCAACCGCGTCCGGTTGGCGGCGACGAGTGCGGGCGGCACGACCGTGAAATGGGTCAGTTCGAACGCCCCGGCTACCGCCCGCACCGACGCGCCGACCCGCTCGCATTGCTGCGCGGTGGCACCCAGCCAGGCGAGGTAGGGGTCGACGGCTTTGGCCATCGCGATCGAGGAGGGGCCGCGCCAGTCCGCGGCGAGCAGCGACAGCACCGACGTGTAGCGGCCCACGGACGCCTCCAACTCGATGCCCAGTTGTTGCCACATAGCCGAGGCTTGGATCAGCGAGCCCGCCCCGGGCCCGGTGTGAATGAGCACCGAGGTGATCTCGGGCGGCAGCGCGCCGAAGTCCATCACGGCCCACCCCGACGGCAGTTGTGAGGCGCCATGGTCGGCCTCATCCCCCGCTCGGGGGCCTTTGCACCACCTTGGTCATTCGCTCGGCGCTGTATTCGCCGCTGTATTCGCGCTCCTCGGAATTTGGCTGCTTTCTCTTGCGCCAGCCGCTGCCCGCTGAAACCGGGGGCGGCACCATCATCGGCATTATCGGCATCCCGGCCAGCCCGGAGTTCCCCGCGGCCAGCGGCGACACCGACGAGGCCAGCTGGACCGGCGACTGCGCGGCCGGCAGCAACCCCACCACCGCGGGCGGCGCGGTCAGCTTGCCGATCGTGACACCCGCACCCAGCGCCGCCGTGGGCGATCCGGCTGCCTTGATCGCGGCGGCGGCTTGTGCCCGCGCCGCGCCGAAGGCGACGTCCGCCTCCGATGAGCCCAGTGCGGACTCACCCTCGGCCAGGCCCTGGCCGACTTCGCCGCCCACCGACTGCACCCCCTGGGCGGTCGCCAGCTGGGCCTGCACCCCGAGGGCGTTGATGGGAAACCCCGAGGAAATAAACTGGTTGCCCCAGGTACTGAAATAGCCGAACCAGCCGGCGTTCGGGTTGAAGGCGGCCAGCGACAAATCCTGAAGCGTGGCGGCGCCGTTGGCGGTGGCGTTGGCGGTGGCGTTGGCGGTGGTAGCCGTGGCGGGTGCGACCGCCGCGGCCGGGTTGGCCATCGTCAGGGGCGAGGTGAACTGCTGCAGCGAGGTGGCCTGCGCCGTGGCCGCCTGGTAGCGGACCATCGCCGCCGAGGCGGCCTGCCACATCGCCTCGTACTCGGCTTGGACCTGGGCGATCGCCGCCGTGTTGCTGCCGAATCGGTTGGTGGCCAGCAGCTGCGCCAGCAGCGTCCGGTTGGCGGCGACCTGCGCGGGGGTCACCACGGCGGCCCGGGCGAAGCTGAATGCAACCGCCGCCGCCTCGGTGGAGGCGGCGAGCTGCTGGGCCTGCTGCGCGGTGTCGCGCAGCCAGATCAGGTAGGGCTGGACGGACTGCGCCATCGCCATCGCGGACGGACCGCTCCAGGTCTCGATCAGACCCGACACAGCCGCGGCGTAGCCAGCCGCGGAGCTCTCCAACTCGACCGCGACCTGCTGCCATGCGCCGGCGGCCTCGATCATCGACCCCGCGCCGGGGCCGGTGTGGATCAGCGCCGAAATGATCTCAGGCGGCGCGAACAGGTCCATAGTTATTACCCTACCCTTAGCGCGGGTGACATTCGTGGAAAATTGCGGGGACTACCAGGCAACAAGCCCCGAAACAGTACGCATCGGCGCCGTCCGTCGAACCCTATACCTGCGACGGTGTTCAGGCCACGAATTCACCGCGACCGGCTCGCGAACCCCTACGGGCCCGGCCGGCCGCTGACGAACACGCGGCGCACTCCGGTCGCCGGGTCGTCGAACTCGAGGCGCTGCGCCAGCAGCCGCAGCGGCGTGCTGAAGTCGCCGGCCGGCACGTCGACCACCTCGGGGTACAACGGGTCGCCCTCGATCGGTATCCCCAGCGAGGCCATGTGCACCCGCAGCTGATGGGTGCGCCCGGTGCGCGGCGTCAGCCGGTAGAGGCCGTCGGACACCCTCTCCACTAGGGTCTCCGCGTTGGGCACACCCGGCTCGCAGACCGCCTGCAGGTGACGCGAGCGTTTGACGATGCGGCTGCGGACCACGCGCGGCAACTCCAGGGTCGGGTCGACGGCGGCCCGCGCGAGATAGGTCTTGGTCACCAGGCCGCGGGCGAACAACGTCTGATACGCGCCGCGCACGGCGCGGCGGGTGGTGAACATCAGCACCCCGGCGGTCAGCCGGTCCAGCCGGTGCGCCGGGCTCAGCTCCGGGGAGTCCAACTCGCGGCGCAGCCGCACCAGCGCGGTCTGGGTGACGTGCCGCCCGCGCGGCATGGTGGCCAGGAAGGGCGGCTTGTCGACGACCACGATGTCGGCGTCGCGATGCAGCACCGGCATGTCGTAGGGCACCGGCACCTCGTCGGGCGGTTCGCGATACAGGTAGACGTGCGACCCGGCGGGCAGCACCGTCGCCGCACCGACCACCGTGCCGTCGGCGTCGACGACCTCGCCGGCCAAGACCTTCCCGCGGGCCGCCGCGCCGAAGCGGTCGGTGAGCTCGGCCAGCACCGGCCCGCCCTCCAGGCGCACCCTGGCCGGTCCCAGTCCGTCGCGCACCGGCAGCGGGGCGGTCCTCACGCGAGCGGCACCGGTTCGAGGATCTCGGCGCGCGCCTCCGGGGCGCTGGCCCGCAATTCGTCGGCCGAGGCGTCGTCGGGCTGGGCCTGCGACAGAACCTCGGCCTCGACCCGCGCGGTGTAGTTGGCGACCTCGCGCTCGACGTCGCCGGCGCTCCAGCCCAGCACGGGTGCGATCACCTCGGCCACCTCACGGGCGCAGGCGACACCGCGGTGCGGGTATTCGATGGAGATGCGCGTCCGGCGCGCCAGGACATCCTCGAGGTGCAGGGCGCCCTCGGCGGTGACGGCGTAGAGCGCTTCCACTTTCAAGTAGCCCGGGGCTTCGGCGATGGGGCGCAGTAGTTCCGGATCGCCGTCCGCCAGGTGCAGCACGTCGCCGATCAACGATCCGTAACGGTCCAACAGGTGACGCACCCGGTAGGGGTGCAGGCCCTGCTGGGCGGCCATGTGGTCGGCTTGGTTGACCAGAGCGAAATACCCGTCGGCGCCCAGCAGGCTCACCTTGTCGGTGATCGACGGCGCCACCCGGGCCGGGATGGACTCCGCCGCGACGTCGATCGCGTCGGCGGCCATCACCCGGTAGGTGGTGTACTTGCCGCCGGCGATCGCCACCAGCCCGGGCGCAGGCACCGCGACGGCATGCTCGCGCGACAGCTTGGACGTCTCCTCGCTCTCCCCCGCCAGCAGCGGGCGCAACCCGGCGTAGACCCCGTCGATGTCGGCGTGCGTCAGCGGGGTGGCCAGCACGGTGTTGACCGTGCCGAGGATGTAGTCGATGTCGGCCTTGGTGGCCGCCGGGTGGGCCAGGTCGAGGTTCCAGTCGGTGTCGGTGGTGCCGATGATCCAGTGGCCGCCCCACGGGATGACGAACATCACCGACTGCTCGGTGCGCAGGATGATCGCGACATCGCTGACGATCCGGTCCCGCGGCACCACCACGTGCACGCCCTTGGACGCCCGCACCTGGAAGCGCCCGCGCTGCCGGGACAACGCCTGGATCTCGTCGGTCCACACGCCGGTCGCGTTGACCACGACGTGGCCGCGGACCTCGGTGATCGCGCCGTTCTCCGAGTCGCGAACCTGCACGCCCGTCACCCGGTCGCCCTCCCGCAGCAACGCCACCACCTGGGTGGACGAGCGCACCACCGCGCCGTAGTGCGCCGCGGTGCGGGCGACCGTCAGGGTGTGGCGGGCGTCGTCGACGACGGTGTCGTAGTAGCGGATTCCGCCGATCAGCGCGTTGCGTTTCAGGCCGGGGCTCAGCCGCAGGGCGCCGGCGCGGGTCAGGTGCTTTTGCGCCGGAACCGATTTCGCTCCGCCGAGGCGGTCGTAGAGGAAGATGCCGGCGGCGGTGTAGGGGCGCTCCCACAGCCGTTTGGTCAGCGGGAACAGAAACGGCATGGGCTTGACCAGGTGCGGCGCCAGCGTCGTCAGCGACAGCTCGCGCTCATGCAGCGCCTCGCGCACCAGGCCGAACTCCAGTTGCTCGAGGTAGCGCAGTCCGCCGTGGAACATCTTCGACGAGCGGCTCGACGTGCCCGAGGCGAAATCGCGAGCCTCGACCAGCGCGACCCGCAGCCCGCGGGTAGCGGCGTCCAGGGCGCATCCGGAGCCCACCACCCCGCCGCCGATGACCACGACGTCGAATTGTTCGGCGCCCAGCCGCTCCCAGGCGTCGCGGCGTTGCTGCGGCCCCAGCATGGAGGCCGCCGAGCCGAGCTCGCGGGGCGCGTGGATCGGATTACTCACGGTGCCAAGGCTAGTTCACCTCAGTCCAGATCGTCGTGTGCCATCAGCCGGCGGGCGGCCTCGGTGATCGACCCGGACAACGACGGGTAAACGGCCAGCGTCTGCGCCAGCTCGTTGACCGTGATGCGGTTGGTGACGGCCACGGCGATCGGCAGGATCAGCTCGGAGGCGATCGACGCCACCACCACACCCCCGATCACCACGCCGGTGGACCGGCGGCAGAAGATCTTGACGAAACCCTTCCGCAGGCCCGACATCTTTGCGCGCGCGTTGGTGTTCAGCGGCAACATGATGGTCCGGGCCGTCACCGACCCGTCGTCGATCGCTGACTGGGGCACCCCGACGGCGGCGATCTCGGGCCGGGTGAAGATGGTCGCCGCAACCGTGCGCAGCCGGATCGGGCTGACGCCCTCGCCGAGCGCGTGGTACATCGCGATCCGGCCCTGCATGGCCGCGACGGACGCCAGGGGCATCAGGCCGGTGCAGTCACCCGCGGCGTAGATGCCCAGCACCGGGGTCCGCGACACCCGGTCCACAGTGATGTAGTTCCCGGGGCCGGGCTCGATGCCGACGCGGTCCAGGCCGAGGCCGTCGGTGTTGGGTACCGAGCCGATCGTCATCAGCGCATGGCTGCCCTCGACGGTGCGCCCGTCGGTCAACGTCACCAGGACGCCGTCACCGCCGGGGTGGGTGACCCGGGTCACCGACGCCGCGCGGGCCCTCTTGACCAGCTGGACGCCCCGTTCGGCGAACTCCTCTTCCAGCACCAGGGCGGCGTCGGCGTCTTCGTAGGGCAGCACCCGGTCCTGGCTGGCGACCACGGTGACCGGCACACCCAGCTCGGTGTAGGCGTGAGCGAACTCAGCGCCGGTGACGCCCGAGCCCACCACGATCAGGTGCTCCGGCAGCGCGTCGAGGTCGTAGAGCTGGCGCCAGGTCAGGATGCGCTCTCCGTCGGGCTTCGCCGACGGCAGGATGCGCGGGCTGGCGCCGGTCGCGATCAGCACCACGTCCGCGTCGTGCTCGCTGGTGGAGCCGTCGGCCGCGGTCGCCGCGATGCGGTGGCGGGCGTGCACGGAGTCGACCAGCGCGCCGCGGCCGGCGATGAGGTGCACACCCGCGTCGCGCAGCTGTGCGGCGATGTCGGCCGACTGCTCGGCGGCGAGCCGCTTGACCCGTTCGTTGATCCGCGGCAGCGAGATCTTCGTGCGCTGGAAGTCCCCGATGTCCCCGAGGTCGATTCCGAAACCCAGCCGCGGCGCTCGCCGCAGTTCGGTGAGCACCCCCGTCGAGGCGATGAACGCCTTGGAGGGCACGCAGTCGTCCAGCACCGCCGCCCCGCCGATGCCGTCGGAGTCGATCACGGTGACGTGCGCCGAATCGGGATGCGAGGTGGCGGCGACGAGAGCGGCCTCGTAGCCTGCGGGGCCTCCGCCGAGAATCACGATCCGGGTCCCCACGACTCACAACCTAGTCAACGGGGCCCGTGAAGTGCTCGGCGGGAACACCGGGCGGGCAGGCGCCGTTTAAGCTTGCCCGATGCCGCTCTACGCCGCCTACGGGTCGAACATGGATCCCGAGCAGATGCTGCAGCGGGCGCCCCACTCACCGATGGCCGGAACAGGCTGGCTGCACGGGTGGCGGTTGACGTTCGGCGGCGAGGACATCAGCTGGGAAGGCGCGCTGGCCACCGTCGTGGAGGAACCCCTCGCCCGGGTGTTCGTCGTCCTCTATGACATGACACCGGCCGACGAGCTGAACCTGGACCACTGGGAAGGGTCGGAGTTCGGGGTCCACCAGAAGATCCGGTGCCGGGTGGAGCGCATATCGTCGGACACCAGCACCGATCCGGTGCTGGCCTGGCTGTATGTGCTCGACGCTTGGGAGGGTGGTATCCCGTCGGCGCGCTACTTGGGCGTCATGGCCGACGCCGCCGAGATCGCGGGCGCGCCGAGCGACTACGTGCACGACCTTCGGACACGTCCGGCCAGCAACATCGGCCCGGGGACGTCGCACTAACCCCGTTCGCCGCGACCGTGCGCGAGGCCGTGCGTGTGCGCATGCGCGTGCGCGTGCGCGTGCGCGTGCGCCACCCTCACCCCCTCTCGCGAGCGTGCGTGTTTGCACACCGACACGCCGCGTAGCGCGGCATTCTGCGCACGTTCACGAGCGGGTCAGGCGGCGGCGCGGGCTCCGGCGAATCGCCTCTCGAGCCGCCGGATCAGGTCGACCCGCCGGTACCGAACGTCTGCGGCGACCATGGGCACGACCACCCAGCCGAGGTCTTGGAGTGCCGCGCTTCGCAGGCGGTCCCTGAGAAAAGCGTCCGGCCCGCTGTGCCAGTCGACGCCGTCGTACTCGGCTGCGACGCGGACTTCGGGCCAGGCGAAATCCAGCCGCCAGGTGCGCCCCTGCAGGTCGACGACCTCGTACTGCAGGACCGGCGGCGGTAAGCCGCCGTCGATCATGACCAGCCGAGCCTCGCTTTCCATCGGCGACTCCGCGAGCGGCGAGGCGAGCCCGATCGCCTTGCGAACGGCTACGATTCCGCGGCGGCCGGACTGGCGGGCCGCGGCCGCTCGGAGCTGCGAGCGGGTGAGGGTGCCGCTACGCAGGGCGGCGTCCAGCGTCGCCAGCGCCCGGGGTCGACGCAGGCTGCGGGCCACCTCGACCGCCGTCCATGCGGGCGCCGTGACCGGCCGACCCGCCACCATGGTCAGCGGCGCTCCCTCACGCCGGTGCACGACCAGGCCGTCGGCCGACCGAAGTTGCTGGCTGTCGGGATTCAGCACATGCAGGTCCGCGGATTGTTCGGTGTCGAAGCCGTGCGCGTCCGCGGCGGTGGCCATGCACGTCGCGACGGTGGTGCCGGTGGCCAGGTCCAGCCCGCGCAGCCGCAACGCGGTCGTCACCTCGCCGACGCCATAGATGCCGTACCAGACGCGTTCAAGGTCACCCTCAAGTTGACGACGCGAGACGAATGTCAGCGCCTGAGCAGAGGTGACAACTCCGCCCTGGGCGTCGAGTAGCCGGCCCAACTCTGGATGCATGCCGGACATCGTCGCGACGTGAGGTGATGCCGACAATTCACTCTGACGAGTGTGCGCAGAATGCCGCTCTACGCGGCGTGTCGGCGTGCAAACGCGCACACTCGCGCGAAAAAACTAGAGGAGGGCGGCCTGCTCGATGATGTTGACCATCAACCGCACACCGATCGGCAAGGCCCGCTCGTCGAGGTCGAACGTCGGCTGGTGCAGGTCTAGTTGCGGACCCTCACCCGACCAGACGCCCAGTCGCGCCATCGCCCCGGGAATCTCCTCCAGATACCAGGAGAAGTCCTCACCGCCGCCGGATTGCCGGGTGTCCGCCAACACCGCCGGCCCGACCGCTTCGATCGCGTGGGTGAGGATGCGCGTCGAGACCTCCTCATTGACCACCGGCGGGACGCCACGGTGGTAGTGCAGCGTGTGCTCGATGCTTAGCGGCGCCACCAGGCAGGACACGGCGTCGCGGATGATCTCCTCGAGGGACTCCCAGGTCTGCCGGCTGGCGGTCCGGACGGTACCGGACAGCACGCCGTGCTGCGGAATGGCGTTGGCGGCTACTCCGGCGTTGACCGCACCCCACACCAGCACTGTGGCGTTGCGGGGGTCGATCCGGCGCGACAGCACCCCCGGTAGCCCGGTGATCAGCGTGCCCAGCCCATAGACCAGATCGGCGGTCAGATGCGGACGCGCGGTGTGCCCGCCGGGTGACGACAACGTGACCTCGATCGAGTCGGCCGCCGACGTGATGGGGCCCGGCCGCACCGCGACCCGGCCGACCGCGAGGTGCGGGTCGCAGTGCAGGGCGAAAATCCGCGACACCCCACCGATCGCCCCCGCGGCGATCGCGTCGATCGCCCCGCCGGGCATCAGTTCCTCGGCGGCCTGGAAGATCAGCCGCACCCCGACGGGCAGCCGCGGCACGGACGCCAGCACCTGCGCGGCACCCAGCAGGATCGCGATGTGCGCATCGTGCCCGCAGGAGTGCGCGATGTTAGGCATGTGCGAGGCGTACGGGGCGCCGGTCCGTTCGGCCATCGGCAGTGCGTCGATGTCGGCCCGCAGCGCGATCCGCGGCGCATCCTCGGGACCCAGGTCGCAGACCAGGCCGGTTCCGCCGGGCAGCACGGTAGGGTTCAGGCCCGCATCGGCCAACCGCTCGGCGACGAACCGGGTGGTGGCGTACTCCTGGCGGCCCAACTCCGGATTGCGGTGGATGTGCCGCCGCCAGTCGACAAGGTCGTCGGCGTGCTCGGCCAGCCACAACCCGGCGGTCTGCGCCAGGCTCACTCGTGGCCCCCGTCGCGCCTGCGCTCGTGTGCGGCCCCGACCCGGTCGCGTTCGGCGGGCGTCTGGGCCAGCCGGACCACGGTGCGCGCCAGCATGATTGCGCCCTCGACGACGGCGCGATCGCCACTGGGGCTCGCTGCGGCGGCGGTGAAGGCGCGCTGATGAACCGTGGCGCCGCCGGCGTCGACCCCGACCAACGGATGGATCCCCGGCATCACCTGCGTCACGTTGCCCATGTCCGTGCTGCCCAACGGAAGGCTGACTTCGACCGCGGCCGCCACCGGATCGCGCCCGAGTCGGCGCATCTCCGCGCGGAAGACGTCAGCCAGCCACGGGTCGGGCTTTAGCTCCGCATACGGCGGGCTGGTCTGGTCGATCTCGTACTCGCAGCCGGTGGCCAGCGCACCCGCGGCGAAGCAGGCGAACATCCGGCCCTCCAATTCCCGCAGCGAATCCGACTCGATCGCCCGCATCGCATACTGCAGGCTCGCGCGGCCCGGGATGACGTTGACCGCCTGCCCGCCCTCGGTGACGATCCCGTGCGCCATCTGGCCGGGCGCGAACTGCTGCCGCAGCACCCCGATGGCCACCTGCGCGACGGTCACCGCGTCGGCGGCGTTGACCCCCAGGTAGGGGGCGACCGCGGCGTGCGATTCCTTGCCGCGGTAGAGCACGATTGCCTCGGACAGCGCCAGCGAGCGGGCACCGGCGATGTTCACCGGCCCGGGATGGATCATCACCGTCGCCGCGACGTCGTCGAACACCCCGGCCCGCAGCATCAGCTCCTTGCCGCCGCCGGCCTCCTCGGCGGGCGTGCCGAGCAGCACCACCCGCAGACCCAGGTCGTCGGCCACCTCGGCCAGCGCCAGCGCGGCGCCCACCGCCGACGCCGCGATAATGTTGTGCCCGCAGGCGTGACCGATCTCGGGCAGCGCGTCGTACTCGGCGCACACGCCGACCACGAGCGGTCCACCGCCGAAATCGGCCCGAAACGCAGTGTCCAGGCCGCCGGCATTCGCGGTGATCTCGAATCCGCGTTCGGCGACGAGCGCCCGCGTTTTGGCGCAGCTGCGGTGCTCGTTGAAGGCCAGCTCCGGCTCGGCATGGATGGCGTGGGACAACGCGACCAGATCGGCCCCGCGTCGCCGCACAAGGGCTTCGACGGCGTCGGCGGCATCAACAGCGTCGGCGCTGTCGACGCTGTCCACCGGGGCTGTAGGCACTCTCGCAGTATGTCATCGCCTCGAGTCCCGTTAGGCTGGCCCAGTGTGAGCGACCGTGCGCCCGACCCCGGTGATCTCGCGCGGCGCGCCGCGGACGTCATCGCCGCACGCACCGGTGTCGATCGCCACGACGTCGCCATCGTCCTCGGGTCGGGTTGGTCATCGGCGGTCGCCGCGCTGGGCTCCCCGACCGCGGCCCTGGCGCAGGCGGAACTGCCCGGATTCGCACCGCCGAGGTCCCTCGGGCACGCCGGCGAGGTGTTGTCGACGCGCATCGGCGGGCACCACGTCCTGGTCCTTCTGGGCCGCGTGCACGCCTACGAGGGACACGACCTGCGCGACGTCGTGCATCCGGTCCGGGCGGCGTGCGCGGCCGGTGTCGGTGTCGTCGTGCTCACCAACGCGGCCGGCGGTCTGCGCGCGGACATGACCGCCGGGCAGCCCGTCCTGATCAGCGACCACCTCAACCTCACCGCCCGGTCGCCGCTGGCCGGAAACGAGTTCGTCGATCTCACCGACGCGTACTCCCCCAGGCTGCGCACCCTCGCCCGCCGGTGCGACCCGCAGCTCAGCGAAGGCGTCTACGCGGGCCTGCCCGGTCCGCACTACGAGACGCCCGCGGAGATCCGGATGCTGCGGACCCTGGGCGCCGACCTGGTGGGCATGTCCACGGTGCACGAAACGATCGCGGCCCGGGCGGCCGGCGCTGAGGTCCTGGGCGTGTCACTGGTGACTAACCTGGCCGCCGGCATCACCGGCGAACCGCTGAGCCATGACGAGGTGCTGGCCGTCGGCGCCGCGTCGGCGGCACGGATGGGGACCATGCTGGCCGACGTCATCGCCCGGCTATGACCCCCGTGCGGCCCGAAGAGTGGATCG
>CAZZHX010000088.1:0-11802 GCA_964653535.1 uncultured Mycobacterium sp.
CGACCACCGCGGCGCCCGCGGATCCCTCGAGCCCTGCGGCCGCCGCGGATCTCCAGAGCCCCAGCCCCACAGCGAGCCCCGGCAGCACCGACGACGTCAACGCGCTCATCGCGACGGTGTCGAAGGGCTACGACAACACCAACTGCACGTCCCAGCCGGTGACGCGGACCGGTGAACTGGCTGAACTCCAGTGTGGGCAGAGCCCCACCACGGGCGGGCCGTCCGCCGCTACGTACTCCCTGTACGCCAACAACGACAATTTGAACTCGGCGTTCACCGCCGCCATCAAGAAACTGTCCATGTCCACGTGCGGGTCCGCCACCGAACTGCCGACGACGTGGCGAAACAATTCCGGCCAGAGGGCCGGGCAGGTCGCGTGCGGGACAGCCCAGGGCATCGCCACGGTCATCTGGTCCACTTACAACAAGAACCTGCTGAGCGAGATCACGCTACCCAACGATGACGTGGAAGGCATCTACAACTGGTGGCGGACCCGGGGCTGACGGAAGCCGGCCCGGTGATCCTGCGCGTCGACCTCGGCAAGACGTCCTGCCGGGTCGCGGCCGGTGGCCGGCGGTCTGAGGGCGCGGGCGCGCCGGGGCTTGCCGAGCCCGACGGAGCGCGGGCCGCGCATGCCGCAATCCTGGCCGTCGCGGGTGGACTCGGCCCGGTCGACGAGGTAGTAGACGAGGTGATCGTGGGCGCGGCCGGGGCGCTGGCGGCGCCGGAGGCGGCGCGGGCACTGGGCGAGCTGCTGCTGGCCTCGTTGCGCGCAGATCGGGTCGCGGTGACCGGTGACGCAGTGATCGCCCACGCCGGCGCGCTCGACGGGAAACCGGGCGTCGTCCTGATCGCGGGCACGGGCGTCGTGGCGCTGGCTATCGGAGCGGACGGCTCGCTGCGGACCGCCGACGGCTGGGGCCCCTGGCTGGGTGACGAGGGCGGCGGGGCGTGGATCGGCGCCGCCGGGCTGCGCGCGGCGCTGCGCGCCCTCGACGGCAGGGGATCACCCACCAGCCTCCTCGATGAGGCCAGCGCCCGGTTCGGGCCGCCGAAGACCTGGCCGGCGCAGCTCAACGGTGCTGCGGCGCTCGCGTCCTTCGCGCCCGACGTCCTCGCCGCGGGGCACGACCCCGTGGCACGAGCGATCGTGCGCGCCGCTGCCGAATCACTGGCCGCGACCGCCCGCGCGGTCGGCGACGGCCCGGTGGCAATGGTCGGCGGCCTGGCCGGGGTACCGGCGCTGCGCGAGCAGATCGCCCTGCTGAACACCGTCGAGCTGGTGCCCCCGGCGGGAGATGCGCTCGAGGGTGCGCTGCGGCTCGGCCCGATCCACGAACCGCACGTGATCCGACTGCAGCCCAACGCATCCCACCGGCTGGACACGCTGACCACCGAGGCCGTCCGGCCGGAACTGCACGATCTGGACACCCGCCCCATCGGCGAGATCGTCGCCCTGCTCGTCGACGCCGAGGGCCGGGCCCACAGCGCAGTGGTGGCGGCGCTTCCGCACATTACGGCGGCTGCCGAGGCGATCGCCGCCCGGCTTGAGCGCGGCGGCCGCCTGATCTACGCCGGCGCCGGGACACCCGGGAGGCTCGGCGTGCTCGACGCGTCCGAGTGCGGGCCGACGTTCGGCACCGACCTCGTCCGTGGCGTGATCGCCGGCGGGCCCGCGGCGCTGACCCAGGCGATCGACGGCGCGGAGGACAGTTTCGACCCGGCCGATCTCGCCGGCCTGACCGCGCTGGACACGCTGGTCGGGATCACCGCGTCGGGTCGCACGCCGTACGTGCTCGGGGCGCTCGCGCACGCCCGTGCGGCGGGCGCCCTCACCGTCGCGATCGTCAACAACCCGGGAAGCGAGGCGTCCGCCGATCTCGTGATCGAACTGCTGACCGGGCCCGAGGTACTCGCCGGCTCTACCAGGCTCACCGCGGGGACGGCCCAGAAGGTCGTCCTCAACGCGCTGTCCACCAGCGTCATGATCCGGCTCGGCAAGGCCTACGGACCGCGGATGGTGGACGTCCGCGTGACCAATGCCAAGCTGCGTCGCCGCGCCGTGCGCATCGTGCGCGATGCGGCCGGAGTCGACGAGCAGTCCGCGATCGCCGCGCTGGCAGCCGCCGGGGGCCACGCCAAGACCGCCGTCGTGGCGCTGCTCGCGGGTGTCGACGCGGCCGAAGCCGCAGCTCACCTCGACCGGGCGCGGGGACACGTCCGGGACGCGCTCAGCGCTGCGGGCTCGACGCCTGCGCCCAGAAGCGCTTCGGGATCCGGCCGGCCCGCCGCGCCAGATACCCGGCGGTAACGGCGGCGGCCATCGCCGTGGCCATTGCCACCGGGTCGGCGGCCCGGGTCACCGCGGTGGCCAACAGCACCGCGTCGCAACCCAATTCCATCGCGATCGCGGCATCACTGGCGGTGCCGATGCCGGCGTCGAGCACCACCGGGACGCCGGCCCGCGCGACGATCATCTCGATGTTGTGCGGGTTGGTGATGCCGAGTCCGGTGCCGATCGGCGAACCCAGGGGCATGACGGCCGCGCATCCGGCGTCCTCCAGCCGCCGCGCCAGCACGGGGTCGTCGTTGGTGTAGGGCAGCACCACGAAGCCGTCGTCGACTAATTGCTCAGCTGCCCTGACTAATTCGACGGCGTCGGGCAGCAGCGTGCGTTCGTCCGCGATCACCTCGAGTTTGACCCAGTTGGTGTCCAGCGCCTCGCGGGCCAACTGCGCGGTGAGCACGGCCTCGGCGGCACCGCGACAGCCGGCAGTGTTGGGCAGCGGCGTGATGCCTAGCCGGTTGAGCAGGTCGAGAAGCCCGGTTCCCCCCTCGGTGTCGACGCGCCGTATCGCGACGGTGGTCAGTTCGGTGCCCGACGCGATGAGCGCGTCCTGGAGCACCACCAGGTTGCTCGCGCCCCCGGTGCCCATGATCAGCCGCGAGGTGAAGCTTCGGTCGGCGATTGTCAGTTTCTCGTCAGCCACCCTGCACCGCCGTCACGACCTCAAGTCGGGCACCGTCGACAAGCTCTGCACCCCAACCCGATCGCGGCAGCACCGACGAGTCGACGGCCACGGCGACGCCCCGGTCCGGGTATCCCATCGATGCGAGCAACGCCGCGACGGTGGTGTTTTCGTCGACCTCGACGCTGCGTTCGTTGACCGTGATGATCATCGGGACGCCCCGACCGGAGCGAGTTCGGCGAGGATCTGCTCGGCGGTCCACGGTGCCAGCAGGAAACCAGACCGTCCGTGTCCGGTGGCGACCAGCGTCCGCGCATCGAGCCGTGCCACGATCGGCAGGTTGTCGGGGGTCATCGGGCGCAGCCCGGCAGCGCACTCGGCCAGTTCGTACTCGCCGAGCGCGGGCAGCACCGCGCACGCATCGTCGAGCAGGTCGCGCACTCCCGACACCACCGGGGCGGTGTCGCGTCCATGTTCGTACTGGGTGGCGCCGATGACCACCCCGTCCGAGCGCGGGACCAGATACACCTGCCGCCCGCGCACGCGGGCGCGAATGACCCTCTGCAGCAACGGCATGCATCCCTTGCGCCAGCGCAGGCGAAGAACCTCACCCTTGACCGGACGCACCGGAAGTCCCGGCCACAGCGCGGGGGCATCGATGCCGTTGGCGATCACGACCGCGTCCCCGTCGACCCGGGACAGGTCGTCCGCCGGCGCGTCCCACCGAACGCCGAGGCGCTCGCAGTCGGCACCCAGCGCCTCGAGCAGGACGCGGTTGTCGACGGCCATCTCGGTAGGTGCCCGGAAACCGTGCCGAATGCCCTGCGCAAGTTGGGGTTCGATGTCGCGGGCAGCGGATTCCCAGATCACCGGGTGTCCCTGCTCCGACAGCCAGTCGGCAACGGTGCGCAAGTCCGTCACGTCGGCCTGATCCACGGCCACCACGAGCGACTCGCGGGCGGTGATCACTTCCGGTGGCAGCCCGTCGGTGAATCCGCCCTCATGCCACAGCCGCAGCGATTCCAGTCCCAGCCGGAGCAGACGCTCCTCGCCGGGCCAGCCTTCGCTGTGCGGTGCCAGCATGCCGCCGGCGACCCAGGACGCACCCGTGTCGGCGGTGCGGTGCACGTGCACCGACCAACCGGCTTGAGCCGCGCGGCGCGCGACCGACAGCCCGATGACACCGCCACCGATGACGGCCAGCGAACCCACAGGTGGTCCTCCCTTCGCCGGCATGACCCGGAGTGTGACGGTAGGGAAAGGTCCAGGTTCTCCGCCTTCTACGCTAGCGCGCTAGCGTCGCGGTGTGCGCAGACACCTCGGACGCCTGGCCTCGGCCGTGCTGTACCTGTGTACCGACGCGCGGCGCGAGCGCGGGGATCTGGCCGAGTTCGCCGATGCCGCCCTGGCCGGCGGGGTAGATATCATTCAGCTCCGCGACAAAGGATCCGCCGGAGAGCGGCGCTTCGGCCCGCTCGAAGCGCGCGAGGAGCTGGCCGTCTGCGACGTCCTGGCCGACGCGGCGCGCCGGCACGGCGCCCTGTTCGCGGTCAACGACAGGGCCGACATCGCCCGGGCGGCAGGCGCGGACGTGCTGCACTTGGGCCAGGGCGACCTTCCGGTGGAGGTGGCACGCGAGATCGTCGGGCCCGATGTGGTGATCGGCCTGTCCACCCATGACCCCGGGCAGGTCGCCGCGGCTGCCGTCGGCGAGGGTACGAGCGCGCCTGACTACTTCTGCGTCGGTCCCTGCTGGCCCACGCCGACGAAACCGGGCCGCCCGGCGCCAGGCCTGCCGCTGCTGCGGGTCGCGGCCGAAAGCGCCAGAGGCAGGCCGTGGTTCGCGATCGGCGGCATCGACGCGCAGCGGCTTCCGCAGGTGCTCGACGCCGACGCCCGACGGATCGTGGTGGTGCGGGCGATCACCGCGGCTACGGATCCCCGGGCGGCGGCCAAACTGCTCAGATCGGCACTCAGGTCGGCAAGTGCAGCAGCGAGCGGTGACTGAGCTGCGACGGCGGATGATCGGCGTCACCGGGCATGCACCAGACGAATAGGCCCGCCTCGAGATGCAGGGTGCGGGGCAGATGCCGCCGGCGTGCGTCACCGTGGTCCAACGGCAGCAGCGCCGGGGCTGTGCGCAGCCGTTGCCAGCTTGCCTCGAATCCCGGGTGCAGCGGCAGCTCGACGACCTCGTGCTCGGCGACCCAGCGCATCTCGGCGCTTTCCCGGTTGGGCACGGTGCGCAGCATCTCCGGCGCATCGGCGACGACGGTGGTATAGGTCCAGCCGGTGCCGCCGCTGCTGGACACCTCGGAGGTGACCACCGAGGCGCGCACGACGAGTCGGTCCCCGGGCAGGCCGGCTTCCTCGTGCGCCTCGCGGAAGGCGGTCTGCTCGGGGGTTTCGTGGCTGTCCCGCGCACCGCCCGGCAGACCCCAGGTGCCGCCCTGGTGGCTCCACACTGCCCGGTGCTGGAGCAGCACGGCGGGCGTGCCGTCGGCCAGCGGGGCGCGCAGTAACAAACCGGCTGCGCCGTATCGACCCCAATGGTGGGCGCCGCTGTCGGATATCACCCATCCGTCTCCGTCGCCGTTCACGAGATCAAGGATAGGCAGTCCCGGGCGGGCCCCGCACACGTCGATGCCGGGGCAATCCGGTCGGCCTCCCCCCATCCGCGGCGAGATCCTCTTAGACTTCGCTTATGCAGGCGAGTCAGTAGCCCGAAGGCTGATCAGACGTGACGGTTGAGTTGGCACACCCGTCGACCGAACCGCGCGGTGTGCGGTGGCCCGCCGAGCCGGCCCACCCCCGCTGGTGGTTCATTTCGACCACCCCGGGCCGCATCCTGACCGTCGGGATCATCCTCGCCGCCCTCGGTGGTGCCAGCGCCTTCGCCACGTCGACGACGATCAACCACCGGCAGCAGGTGCTGACCAGGGTGCTCAACCGCACCGAACCGCTGGCGTACGCCGCGGGACGTCTCTACACCACGCTGTCGATGGCCGACGCTGCGGCGGCCACCGCGTTCATCGCCGGCGCCGAGCCCCGCCTCGTCCGGCAGCGCTACGAGCAGGCCATCACCGACGCCTCGGTCGCGGCAACCAGGGCGTCCAGCGGGCTGACCGACGAACCCCTGGTGGATGTGCTGGGTCGGGTCAACGCCGAACTGGCCGTCTATACGGGGCTGATCGAAATCGCGCGCACCAATAACCGGGAGGGCAACCCGGTCGGCTCGTCGTACCTGTCGGAGGCATCGGGGCTGATGCAGTCGACGATCCTGCCGGACGCCTCGCGGCTGTACCAGGCGACGTCGAATCGGGTGGACTCTGAAACCACCGCGTCGACGGAGATTCCGCTGCCGGTCATCCTCGTCGTCGTCACCACCGCGCTCTTCGGTGCGTTCGCGCATCGCTGGCTGGCCGATCGGACCAGACGCCGGATCAACCCAGGCCTGGTCGTGGGCGGCTTCGCGATTCTCATCATGGTGGTGTGGGTCGGAACCGCGCTGGCCATCTCGACGACGGCCAGTCGCAGTGCCAAGGACACTGCGGCCGAGTCGCTCAAGACGGTGACCAGCGTCGCGATCACCGCCCAGCAGGCACGCGCCGACGAGGTTCTGTCGCTGATCCGCCGCGGGGACGAGGAGGAACGAAAGGAGGCGTTCTACCAGCGCCTCGACTCGATGCACCGGCAACTCGAGCAGTACATGTCCCGCCGCGACACCGTCGACAAATCCGACCTGCAGGGCGCCGAGCAGTTGCTGGTGCGCTGGCGGCAGGCCAATGACCGGATCAACGCGCTCATCCTGGTGGGTAACTACGGGGCTGCGACGCAGATCGCTCTGGGCAGCGGAGACGGCGACTCCACCCCGGCGTTCGACACCCTTGAGGAGAAGTTGGGCAAGGCGACTGACCAAAGCCGGACCCACCTGCGCAAGGACGTCCTCAATGCGCGCAGCGGACTGTCCGGCGCCCAGGTCGGCGGTGTGGTGCTCAGTCTCGGCGCCGCCATCGCCGTCGGCCTCGGGTTGTGGCCGAGGTTGCGGGAGTATCGGTGACGAAGCGTCCGGCCGGGGTGCTGGCAGCCGGGGTGCGGACGGCCGTCCTGGCCCCTGTTCTGGCCGCGGTCCTGGTGGTGGGCCCCGCGCTGGCCGGTTGTGGGCACCGGGAATCGCTGTCGGTGCCAGGCGTCCCGACGCTGCCGCCACCGACACCGGTCGGCATGGAGCGACTGGCGCCGGAGCCGCCGCTGCCCCTGGACGACGCGGGTCAAAACTGCGACCTGACCGCCAGTCTGCGGCCGTTCCCCACCAAGACGGAGGCGGACGCGGCCGTCGCCTACATCCGCAACCGCGGCCGGCTGATCGTCGGGCTCGGCATCGGCAGCAATCTGTTCAGTTTCCGCGACCCGGTGACCGGGCAGATCACCGGCTTCGACGTCGACATCGCCGGCGAGATCGCACGCGACATCTTCGGCGCCCCTTCGCACGTCGAGTACCGAATCCTGTCGTCCGACGAACGGATCACGGCCCTGCAGCGCACCGACGTCGACGTCGTCGTCAAGACGATGACCATCACCTGCGACCGGCGCAAGCTGGTGAACTTCTCGACCGTCTACCTCGACGCCAACCAGCGCATCCTCGCTCCGCGGGATTCGCCGATCGCGACGGTGGCCGACCTCTCCGGCAAGCGGGTCTGCGTGGCGAAAGGCACCACCTCGCTGCACCGGATCCGCCAGATCGATCCGCCGCCCACCATCATCTCCGTGGTGAACTGGGCCGACTGCCTGGTGGCCATGCAGCAGCGGGAAATCGACGCGGTCAGCACCGACGACTCGATCCTGGCCGGCCTGGTCGAAGAAGACCCCTATCTGCACATCGTGGGTCCGAACATGGCCAACCAGCCCTACGCCGTCGGGATCAACCTCCGCAACACCGGGCTGGTCCGGTACGTCAACGGAACCCTCGAACGGATTCGTCGTGACGGCACGTGGAACACGTTGTACCGCAAGTGGTTGACGGTCCTCGGTCCCGCGCCCACCCCGCCTGCGCCGAGATATGTGGACTGATGGGGAACTCCGAGCACACGGGTCCCGGCACCCAGGCGGCGGACGTGCAGTCCGGACCGCTGACACCAGGGCGCCCGCAGACCACCCAGGCGCTGTTCCGTCCCCAGTTCGACGACGATGACGACGACCTCTCGCTGATCGGCCTCGACACCACCGATTCCGAACCGCAGGAACGGGTGACGGTGGCGACGCGGGTGCTGCCGCCCGTTCGCAAACTCAGCGGCGGACTTGTCGAGATCCCCTGGGTTCGGGACATCGATCCGGTCGAGGCCCTGATGACCGATCCGGTAGTGCCGGAGTCCAAGCGGTACTGCTGGAACTGCGGGAAGCCGGTGGGCCGTTCCGAGGGAAACCCGAACGGCTTCCAAGGCTATTCGGAGGGCTGGTGCCCGTCCTGTGGCAGTCGGTATTCCTTTGTACCGCAGCTGAATTCCGGGGATACCGTCGCCGGGCAGTATGAGGTCAGAGGGTGTATCGCCCACGGCGGGTTGGGCTGGGTCTACCTGGCGGTCGATCACAACGTCAACGATCGCCCGGTGGTGCTCAAGGGCCTGGTCCACTCTGGTGACGCCGAAGCGCAGACGATCGCGATGGCCGAGCGTCAGTTCCTCGCCGAAGTGGTTCACCCGCAGATCGTGCAGATCTTCAATTTCGTTGAGCACGTCGACCGGCAGGGAGACCCAGTCGGTTACATCGTCATGGAGTACATCGGCGGGCAGTCGCTCAAGCAGGGCCTCAAAGAAGGGAGGGCCGAGAAACTCCCCGTCGCCGAGGCGATCGCCTATCTGCTGGAAATCCTTCCCGCGCTGGGTTATCTGCATTCCATCGGCTTGGTCTACAACGACCTGAAGCCGGAGAACATCATGCTCACCGAGGAGCAGCTGAAGCTGATCGACCTCGGCGCGGTCTCGCGGTTCAACTCATTCGGCTACCTGTACGGCACGCCGGGATTCCAGGCCCCGGAGATCGTGCAGACCGGACCGACGATCGCCACCGATATCTACACCGTCGGGCGCACGCTGGCGGCGCTTACGGTGAATCTGCCGACGGACAACGGCCGCTACGTGGACGGCCTGCCCGACGACGACCCGGTCCTCACGGCCCACGACTCGTTCAAGCGGTTGCTGCGTCGAGCCACCGATCCGGATCCCCGGCGTCGCTTCGGCACCACCGAGGAGACGGCCGCTCAGCTAGCAGGCGTGTTGCGCGAGGTGGTGGCTCAGGACACCGGGGCGCCACGCCCGGGACTGTCCACCGTGTTCAGCCCGAGCCGCTCGACGTTCGGGGTGGACCTGCTGGTTGCGCACACCGACGTGTACATCGACGGCCATGTGCATTCGGAGAGGCTGACGGCCCGGGAGATCGTGACGGCGCTGCAAGTGCCGCTGGTCGATCCGGCCGACGTCGCCGCCCCGGTGCTACTGGCGACGGTGCTGTCCCAGCCGGTCGAGACGTTGGACTCGCTGCGCGCAGCCCGGCACGGCACCCTGGACGCCGACGGCGTTGAGTTGTCCAGGTCCGTCGAACTGCCGTTGATGGAGGTCCGCGCGCTGCTGGACCTGGGCGACGTCGCCAAGGCCACCCGCAAACTCGACGACCTCACCGAGCGGGTCGGCTCGCGGTGGCGGTTGGTCTGGTATCGGGCCGTCTCCGAATTGCTCACCGGTGACTATGGTTCCGCCAGAGAGCATTTCACCGAGGTCCTGGACAGGTTCCCCGGCGAGCTGGCACCAAAGATGGCCCTCGCCGCGACCGCCGAACTGGCCGGCACCGCCGACGAGCGCAAGTTCTACCAGTCGGTGTGGCGGACCGACCGCGGTGTGATCTCGGCGGCGTTCGGGCTGGCCAGATTCCTGTCCGCCGAGGGCGATCGCGCCGGGGCGGTCCGAACTTTGGACCAGGTGCCCGCGGCGTCCAGGCATTTCACGACCGCACGCCTGACCAGTGCGGTGACTCTGTTGTCCGGACGGTCGGCGAGTGCGATCACCGAGGAACAGATCCGCGACGCGGCCCACCGGGTCGAGGCGCTGCCGGCCACCGAACCTCGCGTGCTGCAGATCCGCGCGTTGGTGCTGGGCGCCGCGATGGACTGGCTGACGGACAACGAGGCCAGCACCAACCACATCCTCGGATTCCCGTTCACCGAACACGGACTGCGGCTGGGCGTCGAGGCGTCGCTGCGCGATCTGGCGCGCGTCGCCCCCACGCAACGCCACCGCTACGCGCTGGTCGACATGGCGAATAACGTTCGGCCCACCAGCACCTTCTAGCGCTGACTCCATGCCGCCCTTCCCTGCCCCGAAGTTGAGTGGGAATCCTGGGATGCGACACGCCGACGCGCGCCGCCGTGTCTTCCCACTCAAAGCCGTGAGTTCCCAGTCGACGCCGCGATCGCGGCCTGCACCCGGCGGATGATGGCGGCTGGGCGATCCTCCGCGACCACCCGGACGACGCGCCACCCCATCCGCTCGAGCATTTCCGAACGCCGGATGTCTTTCACGTATTGCCGCCGATCCGCTCGGTGCTGGTCGCCGTCGTACTCCACCGCCACCAGGTATTCCTCCCAGCCCATGTCCAGGTAGGCGACCGCGATGCCGTCTGGGCCCGCCACCGGTATCTGGGTCCGCGGCCGCGGGAGCCCGGCGTCGACGAGCAGGAGCCGCAGCTGGCTTTCCCTCGGCGACTCCGCGCCGGGGTCGACCCGGGCGAGCGCGGCTTCAAGCTTGCGGAGCCCCGGCGATCGGGGATGGCTCCGAGCGACGCGCAACACCACTTCGGCCTTGATGCCGGTTGCGCGCGCCAGCGCGTCCAGGCGGACCACGGCCGGACGGGCGGCCTCGCGCCGGCCGATGTCGAACGCCGTGCGCGCGGGGGTCGTCACGGTCATTCCGTCCACCAGCAGTGTCTCCCCCTCGAGTAGCGCATACCGGCGCACGGCGATGCCCAGCGGCGGATGGTTGTTGCCACAGATCAATTCAATCGGCACGTCATCGGGGATCCACCGGGCACCGAGCAGCGCCGCCGCAGCAGCCCCGCTGATCACGCCGACACGGCCCGACCAGAGCCAGGCGGCGACGATTCGCGACTCGAGGGACGGCCCTGCGTCGTTCGGCAGATAGACATTCGGCAAGACCGCCCGGTACCGGGCCCGCAGTTGCTGCCGAGTCAGAGTTCCGGACGCCAACGCCTCGCTGCCGATGAATGGTTCGGCAGCGAGGTCCCGCATCATGCCGCGCAGAGTCGCACGCGGCCCACCAACCGCGTCGCCCTCCGTGCACAGGGCACGCGGGCCCCGCCGGCTACAACCCGGCCAGCAGGCTGACGCAGTCGCGGGCGATGGCCAGTTCCTCGTTCGTCGGGACCACCAGCACCGCAATCGGCGAGTCATCCGCCGAGATGAGCCGAGGCCGGCCTGCCTCGGCGACGTTGCGCTGCTCGTCCACGAGGATCCCGTACCGCTCCAGGCCGGCTAGCGCATCGCGGCGAACCGCCGGATCGTTCTCTCCGATCCCGGCGGTGAAGCTGATGGCGTCGACGCGACCCAGCACCGCCAGGTAGGCGCCGATGTATTTGCGCAATCGGTGCACGAATACGCCGTAGGCCAGGTTCGCTGCGGCGTCTCCCGCGTCGATCATCGCCCGCAGCCGCCGGAAGTCCCGCTCACCGGCCAGTCCCTGCATTCCCGACCGCTTATTGAGCATCGCCTCGACCTCGTCGACGCTCATGCTCGCCCGCTGGCACAGGTAGCCCACGATGCCCGGAT
>CAZZHX010000089.1:0-10232 GCA_964653535.1 uncultured Mycobacterium sp.
TTAACCCAACCCGCGTTCCAGGCGAGCGCCATAGGCCACTAGGCGAATCCTCCGTGGTCATCGTAGCCGAGTGCTCGCTGACCGCGGTTCGGGTATTACACTCTCGGTGGACCCCGCGTGGCGTCTATCCTGTGAACTCCCCCAGGGCCGGAAGGCAGCAAGGGTCAATGGGCTCTGTCGGGTACGCGGGGTCCCCACGTGTGTAGGGAGGGCTCATGGTGTCACTGGATTCCCTCAGCCCCGACGGACTGGTGGCCGCCTACGAGCGCCACCAGCAGGACTACGCCGACCTGCGGGCCAAGAATCTTGCGTTGGACCTCACCCGCGGCAAACCGTCGCCCGAGCAGCTGGACCTGTCCAATCAGCTGCTCGGCTTGCCGGGCAGCGACTACCGCGACCGCGAGGGCACCGACACCCGTAACTACGGCGGCCTCAACGGACTGCCGGAACTGCGGGAGATATTCGCCGAACTGCTCGGCATCGGAGTGCCCAACCTGATCGCAGGCAACAACTCGAGCCTGGAGTTGATGCACGACCACATCGTCTTCTCCCTGCTGTACGGCGGCGTGGACTCGCAGCGTCCCTGGAAGGACGAACCGGCCGTCAAGTTCCTATGTCCCGTTCCCGGCTACGACCGCCACTTCGCGATCACCGAAGCGACGGGCATCGAAATGATCCCCGTCCCGCTACTGCCGGACGGGCCCGACGTCGACCTGATCGAAGAGCTGGTGGCCGCCGATCCGGCCATCAAAGGCCTGTGGGCGGTGCCGATGTACGGCAACCCCACCGGGGTCACCTACTCCTGGGAAACGGTGCGCCGGCTCGTCCAGATGCGCACGGCGGCAACCGATTTCCGGCTGTTCTGGGACAACGCGTACGCGGTGCACACCCTGACGAACGAGTTCGTCCCCCAGGTCGACGTGCTGGGCCTGGCGGCTGCGGCCGGCAACCCGAACCGGCCCCACGTGTTCGCGTCCACCTCGAAGATCACCTTCGCGGGCGCCGGAGTCAGCTTCCTTGGCGGGTCGCTGGGCAACATCGCGTGGTATCTGCAGCACGCGGGGAAGAAGTCGATCGGGCCCGACAAGATCAACCAGCTGCGGCATCTGCGGTTCTTCGGCGACGCCGACGGGGTGCGCCTGCACATGCTGCGCCACCAGCAGATCCTGGCGCCCAAGTTCGCGCTGACCCTGGAAATCCTGGAGAGCCGGCTCGGCGATTCCAAGATCGCCTCCTGGACGCGACCCGAGGGCGGCTACTTCATCAGCCTCGACGTGGTGCCCGGCACGGCGCGGCGCACCATCGCCCTGGCCAAGGACGCCGGCATCGCGGTGACCCAGGCGGGCGCGGCGTTCCCGTACGGCAAAGATCCCGACGACACCAACATCCGGATCGCGCCCACCTTCCCGTCGCTGCCGGATCTGCGCGACGCGGTCGACGGCCTGGCGACGTGTGCGCTGCTGGCGGCGTCGGAGCAGCGGCGCCGGTAGCCTGCTGACCGTGGCCCTCTACCGCAAGTACCGACCGGCAACCTTCGCCGAGGTGGTGGGGCAGGAGCACGTCACCGAACCCCTGTCGGTCGCGCTGGAGGCCGGCCGCATCAACCACGCGTACCTGTTCTCGGGGCCGCGCGGCTGCGGAAAGACCTCGTCGGCGCGCATCCTCGCCCGGTCGCTGAATTGCGTCCAGGGCCCGACGGCCACTCCGTGCGGGGTGTGCGACTCCTGCGCGGCGCTGGCGCCGAATGCGTCCGGCGGCATCGACGTCGTCGAGCTCGACGCCGCCAGCCACGGCGGCGTCGACGACACCCGTGAGCTGCGCGACCGCGCGTTCTACGCGCCGGCGCAGTCCCGCTATCGGGTGTTCATCATCGACGAGGCGCACATGGTGACCACGGCGGGCTTCAACGCGCTGCTCAAGATCGTCGAGGAACCGCCCGAACACCTCATCTTCATCTTCGCCACCACCGAACCGGAGAAGGTGCTGCCGACGATCCGCTCCCGCACCCACCACTACCCCTTCCGGCTGCTGCCGCCGAAGACCATGCGCACGCTGATCGGGCGCATCTGCGAGCAGGAGAACGTCGTCGTCGACGACGCGGTGTACCCGCTGGTGATCCGCGCCGGCGGCGGCTCGCCCCGCGACACGCTCTCGGTGCTCGACCAGTTGGTGGCCGGGGCCGAGGACCAGCACGTGACCTACCAGCGGGCCATGGGACTGTTGGGCGCCACCGACGTCGCCCTGATCGACGACGCCGTCGATGCGCTGGCCGCCGCCGATGCCGCCGCGGTGTTCGGCGCGGTCGAATCGGTGATCGACGCCGGCCACGACCCGCGGCGTTTCGCCATCGATCTCCTGGAGCGGTTCCGCGACCTCATCCTGATGCAAGCGGTTCCCGACGCCGCGAGCCGCGGTCTGGTGGATGCCCCGGAGGACGTGCTGGACCGGATGCGCGAGCAGGCGGTGCGGATCGGGCCGGCGACCCTGACCCGCTACGCCGAGGTGGTGCAGGCCGGGCTGGGGGAGATGCGCGGGGCGACGGCGCCGCGGCTGCTGCTGGAGGTCGTCTGCGCGCGCCTGCTGCTGCCCTCGGCCAGCGACGCCGAATCGGCACTGGTGCAACGCGTTGAGCGGATCGAGACCCGCCTGGACATGTCCATCCCGCAGGACGCTCACGCCACGCCCGCGGCGCCCCAGGCGGCACCGCCGCGTCGGGCTCGGGCCGCCGAACCTGCCGCGCCCCGGCCTGAGCCCCGGGCCGCGCCCGAGCCCGAACCCGCGCTTGTCCCCGAGCCGACGCCCGAGCCCGAGCCCGCGCCGCCGCCTCCGCAGGCTGCTGAACCGGCCCACGCGCCGGGCGAGCTCAACGCTGCCGCGGTGCGCACCATGTGGCCGACGGTGCGGGACAAGGTGCGCCAGCGCAGCCGCACCACCGAGGTGATGCTGGCCGGCGCCACGGTCCGCGCGGTCGAGGGCGACACGCTGGTGCTGACGCATGCGTCGGCGCCGCTGGCCAAGCGGCTGTCCGAACAGCGCAACGCCGACGTGATCGCCGAAGCCCTCAAGGACGCGCTCGGCGTCAACTGGCGGGTGCGCTGCGAAGCGGGCGGACCACCGCCGGCCGATGCGTCCCCACCGGTTCGTGACGTCGACGAGCCCCCGCCCGACGTAGCCGCCGCGCGCGACGAACGCGGACACCGCAACGAACACAGCGACGACCACAGCGAACAGCGCGACGACGAGGAGCACATGCTCGCCGAGGCGGGGCGCAGCGACCCGTCGGAGCCGCGGCGGGACCCCGAGGAGGCGGCGCTGGAATTGCTGCAGACCGAGTTGGGGGCGCGTCGCATCGACAGCGGCTAGACCGTAGTCTTGGAGTCGTGGGACAGGTGAGCGCAGTCAGCACGATTCTGATCAACGCCGAGCCCGCGGCCACCCTTGCCGCGGTCTGCGACTACCGGAACGTTCGCCCGAAGATCCTGTCCGCGCAGTACAGCGACTACCAGGTGGTGCAGGGCGGGCAGGGGGCGGGGACGGTCGCGACCTGGCGGCTGCAGGCCACCAAGTCACGCGCGCGCGATGTCCACGTCGACGTCGACGTCGCCGGCCACACCGTCATCGAGAAGGACACCAACTCGTCCATGGTCACCAACTGGACGGTGGCGCCCGCCGGGTCCGGGTCCAGCGTCACCGTGAAGACCGCCTGGAACGGCGCCGGCGGTGTCAAGGGATTCTTCGAAAAGACCTTTGCTCCACTGGGATTGAAAAGGATCCAGGGCGAAGTCCTGGCCAACCTGAAGAACGAACTGGAACGCGGCTAGCCGGGTTCGGTCAGCGAGATCCACGCTAGTGCGCCCCGCACCCGCGATTCTTCGCACTCACGTCAATCTCGACGAAGCCTCGCTGGAGCGCGGCTAGCGCGCCTGGGTCTGGGCGGACAGGAAACCCGTGACTCCGCGGACCAGGGCGTCGGCGTACTTCTGGCGGCCGTCCGCAGACTCCATCAGCGCCGCGTCGACCGGGTTCTTCATGTTGCCGCACTCGACCAGAACCGCCGGGTACTGCGCCAGGTTCAGCCCGGTCAGATCCGCGCGACCGTTCAGGCCGTTCTGGCCGATGTAGGTGGCCGGCGGGATCCCCGAGGCCTGCATCTGGTCGCGCATGATGGTGGCGTACTGCAGTGCCGGCCCGGCCTGCGCCTGGTTCAGTGGCGGGGCCGAGTAGTTGACGTGGAACCCGCGGCCCGACGGCGGGCCGCCGTCGGCGTGGATGCTCAGGATCGCGTTCGGGTGCAGCGCGTTGGCCGCGTTGATGCGTTCGTCGACGCAGGGCCCCAGCCCGGTGTCGTTGGCGCGGGACAGCGCCGTCCGCACGCCCAGCGCGTTCAACTCGGCCCGGACCCGCAGCGCGGTGTCCCAGGTGAAGGTGTGCTCGGGGTAGCCGCTGTCGGTTGATGTTCCGCTGGTCTGGCAGTCCTTGGTGCCGCCGCGGCCGGTGGGTACCTGGCGGGTGATGGAGGCGTCGTTGGCGCCGTTGTGGCCGGGATCGATGAAGACGACCATGCCGGCGATGCTGGCGGGGGCCGCCGCCGCTGTCGGGGTCGTGGGCGACGAGATCGCACTCGACGCGGCCACCAGCGCGACGGCCACCGCTGTGATCCCGACACGCCTGCTCACTTCAAGGTCCACGCCGCCACGGTAACCGCGCGCGGCTAGGCTGGGGGTTCGGAATCGCCCGCTATGCACAGGCGAAACCAAGTCGAGACCGAGATGCGAGGGGACTGTCATGCAACCCGGAGGCGATATGTCGGCTCTGCTCGCCCAGGCGCAGCAGATGCAGCAACGGTTACTGGAGGCCCAGCAACATCTCGCGAACGCCGAGGTGCACGGTCGGGCCGGCGGGGGTCTGGTCGAAGTCGTCGTCAAGGGCAGCGGCGAATTGACCGCGGTGAAGATCGATCCCAAGGTGGACGATCCCGGGGACATCGAGACGTTGCAGGACCTGATCGTCGGCGCCATGTCCGATGCGTCGAAGCAGGTGACCAAGATGGCGCAGGAGCGGCTAGGCGCGCTGGCCGGCGGCCTCGGCGGCCAGACGGCCCCACCGGAGGTCCCACCGGAGGCCCCACCGCCGGCGCCACCGACCCAGATGCTGGGTCTGTAGACCCACCGGCATGTTTGAGGGACCTGTCCAGGATCTGATCGACGAGCTTGGCAAACTACCGGGAATCGGACCAAAGAGTGCCCAGCGCATCGCCTTTCATCTGCTCTCGGTGGAGCCGGCGGAGATCGACCGGTTGAGCGCGGTGCTCGCCAAGGTCCGCGACGGCGTGCGGTTCTGCGCGGTGTGCGGCAACGTCTCCGACGACGAGCGGTGCCGCATCTGCGGGGATCCCCGCCGCGACGGTTCCGTGGTGTGCGTGGTGGAGGAACCGAAGGACATCCAGGCCGTCGAGCGCACCCGGGAATTCCGGGGCCGCTACCACGTGCTCGGCGGCGCGCTGGATCCTCTGTCCGGGGTGGGGCCCGATCAACTGCGGATCCGCGAGTTGCTGACCCGCATCGGGGACCGCGTCGACGACGTTGACATCACCGAGGTGATCATCGCCACCGACCCCAACACCGAAGGCGAGGCGACCGCCACCTACCTGGTCCGGATGCTGCGCGACATCCCGGGCCTGAGCGTGACGCGGATCGCGTCGGGCCTGCCGATGGGCGGTGACTTGGAGTTCGCCGACGAGCTGACTCTGGGCCGGGCGCTCACCGGCCGGCGCGCGATGGCCTGACACGCCTGACTCGCCGAGTCAGCCGGCCAGGACGGTGAAGTTCCTGCTGGTGCCCCACGCATTCTCGAAGGTGGCGAGGGAAACCTGTGCGTCGCGGCCGGCGTGGCTGCTGCTGTCGTTGACGTGCACGACCCCGGCCGTGGTGTCGATGCCGGTGACCACCACGAAGTGGTTCTCCTTCGAGTTGTTGCCGGGTTGACTGCGAAGGGCTTTGTCGTTGACTCCGGCGATCACCTTGCGCCCCTCGTCGAGAGCCTGCGTCAGGGCGTCGAGATTGGTGTGGGTGCTGGAGGCCCGGATGTCGTAGTGCCTCAAGAGCACCGGCAGGTCGACGTTGTCGGTCGGGGTGTCCGGGCGGTAGATCGGTCCGGGGTGGCTGACGCTCAGGATCGCTCCGGCCGTGGCGTCGACCTCGGACTCGGTGGGCTCGTCGCCGGTGATCTGGCCGACCACATCCGCGACCGCCATCTCGGCGCAGTCCTGGCTCTGTTCCTGGTAGCGCCAAAAGGGCGCGGCGGCGGCCGGGTCGCCGTGAATCCCGCCCTGGGTGGCGGCGGCCGCACCAGCGAGTCCGATCGCCGACGCGATCACCACGCAGGACGCGGCGGCCAACCCGGCGAAGCGGGGCGCCGTGCGGGCTCGGGTACTCACGGTCTCGGACATCTCGGGCGAAATTATATCGTCCGCGCCAGCCGCTCGCGGCGTAACAATCCCACCTCGGGCAGCTCGAGCGGCGCCAGCTCGCCGACCACGGTGCTCAGCAGCAGGTCGGCCAGTTCGGGGTTGCGGGCCAGGCACGGCCCGTGCATGTAGGTCGCGACGACGGAGCCCTGCACCGCGCCGTCGACGCCGTTGCCGGGGGGATCGGCCCGGTTGCCGACCCCCTTGACCACCGTGCCCAGGGGTGCGGCCGCGGGGCCCAGTACGGTGCCGCCGCGGTGGTTTTCGAATCCGGTCAGCGGCTGCGTCAACCCGGCCACCAGCGGCCGGCTGACCACCTCGCCGATGGTGCGCACAGGTTGCGGCGACGTGGTCGCGTCGAGCAGCGCCACGCCGTCGACGCGCTCGCCGGCCGACGTCTCGTACCAGTGCCCAAGTACCTGCACGGCCGCGCAGATCGCCAGCACCGGCGCGCCCCGCGCCGCCGCGCGCTGCAGCCCGGGATACCGAAGCAGGTGGCGGGTGGCCAGCCGCTGCGCATAGTCCTCCGCCCCGCCGAGGGTGTAGAGGTCCAACGATTCGGGCACCGGGTCAGCGAGGGTGATCTCGACGATCTCGGCGGGGATGCCGCGCAGGCGCAGCCGTTGGCGCAGCACCACCGCGTTGCCGCCGTCGCCGTAGGTGCCCATCACGTCGGGCAGCACCAGCCCGATCTGCACCGTCGACACGGCCTCAGCCATGGCGCGCCAGCGCCCGCTGCAGCTGCAGGAACGCGGTGTAGTTGGCGACCACCTCCACGCGCCCGGGCGGGCACGACGCGATGGCGGCCATGGTGTCGTGCACCAGGGTGTGCGGCACGCCCGCGTACCCCAGGCGGACCGCCAGGTCGGTGCCGCGTTCACCGGCGGCGACCACGGCGGTGTTCTCGAAGTGCTCGAACCGCACGTCCCACAGCCATGACAGGTCCTCCCCGTCGGGCACCTGGCCGTTGACCGCGATGACCACCCCGGCCGCGGTCGTATCCACCATCGACAGCGCCTCCTGCCAGCCGGCGGGGTTCTTGGCCAACAGGATTCGCGCCTGGTGCGCACCGACGGGCACGGTCCGGTAGCGCCCGGCGACCTCGTCGACAGCGGAGACCGCCGCGACGGCCGACGCCGGGTCGACACCGAGGGAGACCGCGGCGGCGACGGCCTGGGCGGCGTTGCCGCGGTTCACCGCGCCCGGCAGCGCCAGCCGCATCGGTAGGGCCAGCCCGTCGGGACCGTGGAGAGTGTCGTCGTCGACCCACCACTGCGGGCTGGGCCGCTCGAACTCGGCGCCGGTAGAACGCCAGTGGCCGTTCTCACGGACGATCACCTCGCCGCTGCGCGGGCAGCTGACCGAGTCGTTGGCCCACGTGCCGCCCGCGCCAACCCACACCACGTGGGGGCTGTCGTAGGCCGCCGAGGTCATCAGCACGTCGTCGCAATTGGCGACGACGAGCGCCTCGGGGTGCCGGGCCAGGCCGGCCCGCAGCGTGCGTTCGATGACGTTGATCTCCCCGACGCGGTCCAGCTGGTCGCGAGACAGGTTGAGCAGCACGACGACGGCGGGCTGGCACGCGTCCGACACGTGCGGGACGTGCATCTCGTCGACTTCCAGCACCGCCAGCGCGGCGTCGCGGTTGGCGGCCAGCGCGGCCACCAGGCCGGCGTCCATGTTGGCGCCCTCGGAGTTGGTGGCCACCGGTCCCAGGGTTGCCAGTGCGGCCGCGGTCATCCGGGTGGTGGTCGACTTGCCGTTGGTGCCCGTGACGACGACGGTGCGCCGCCCGGTCGCGAGCTGGCGCAGCACGCTTCGGTCCAGGCTCATCGCGACCAGGCCGCCGATCATCGACCCGGCGCCGCGCCCGGTCACCCGCGACGCCCAGCGCGCCCCCGCCCCGGCGGCGAGGGCCAGTCGTGCCCGGGTGCTAACCACCCGCGCAGTGTAAGGGCGATCATCGACACGATGCCCCGTCGACCGGCTGGCGTCGGTGCGGCGTGCCATCCTGGGTGCTGTGAGCCAGGTGTCGTGGGGACGTCCGTCCGGCCCGCCGGAGGGCGGCTGGGCTGTCGTCGACGTCGAAACCTCGGGGTTCCGGCCGGGTCAGGCCCGCGTCCTGAGTGTGGCCGTGCTCGGCCTCGACCGCGACGGGTGCGTCGAGCAGTCGTTCGTGAGCCTGCTCAACCCCGGGGTGGACCCCGGCCCCACGCACGTGCACGGCCTGACCGCCGACATGCTGGAGGATCAGCCGCAGTTCGCCGACATCGTCGGCGACATGGTCGAGGTGCTGCGCGGCCGCACGCTGGTCGCGCACAACGTGGCATTCGACCATTCGTTCCTGGCGGCCGAGGCCGAGTTGGCCGACGCCGAACTTCCCGTCGACTCGGTCATGTGCACGGTCGAGTTGGCGCGGCGGTTGGAGCTCGGCGTCGCCAATCTGCGGCTGGAAACCCTTGCTGCGCACTGGGGTGTGCGCCAGGAGCGTGCGCACGACGCGTTCGACGACGCCCGGGTGCTGAGCGGGATCCTGGCGCCCGCGCTCGAGCGGGCGCGCGAACTCGATGTGTGGCTGCCGGTCCATCCGGTGACGCGGCGCCGGTGGCCCAACGGCCGGGTGACCCACGACGAGGTGCGGCCGCTGAAGGCGCTGGCATCCCGGATGCCCTGCCCCTACCTCAACCCCGGCCGCTACGTCGCCGGCGGGCCTCTAGTGCAGGGCATGCGGGTGGGTCTGGCGGCCGAGGTGCGGCGCACCCACGAGGAACTCGTCGAGCGGATCGTGCACGCGGGACTGGCCTACACCGACGTGGTCGACAGCGAGACGTCGCTGGTGATCTGCAATGACGCCGCACCCGAGCAGGGGAAGGGCCACCTGGCGCGGCGGCTGGGTGTGCCGCTGGTGCCCGACGCGCAGTTCCTGATCGGCGTCGTCTCCGTCGCCGATGGCACCAGTACAGGGCGACCCACCGACGCCACGACGCTCGATCCTCAGCTCGCGCTGTTCTGAACGCGTAGCTCGCCCGGGTCCCTAGCGCACGCCTAGTTAATCGACTACGGTGCCCAGCGTGACCGCGGGCGGGGGCGAGCAGGTGATGACGCCTGTCGAGCCGATCGTCGAGCCGATCGTCGAGCCGATCGTCGTCGTGTTGGGGATGTGGTGCGGGGGGACGTCGGCGGTCGCGGGCGTGCTGCACCGCCTGGGCGTGTTCATGGCGTCGGAATTCGACTGGGCGGGTCGCGAACCGCACGACATCTGGGAGGACTTACGGCTGGCGCACATCTGCCGCGACGCTTTTGACTTCACCGACCCCTGCGGGCAGCTGCGCACGGATCCCGTTGTCTTCGAGCGCAAACTTCGCCGCTGGGCCGATGAGCATCGCGCAAGCGCTCGCGCCGCGGGCGCCCGGCCCGGCGTCAAGAATCCGCATCTGAGCATCGTGGTGGATTCCCTCCGCACGGCCTGGGGCCCGATCGTGCCGGTCGTGGTGGACCGGCCCGTCGGCAAGGTGGTGGCGTCGCTCACCAGATGTGGATGGTGGAAGGACGAGGACGAGCGGACCGAGGTCACCAAGCACACGTTCGCCGCGCGCGACCGCGCGCTCGGCGACGCCCCGATGATCCGGGTCGACTTCGAGGAGTTGCGCGCCGAACCCGTCGCCGCCATCGCCCGCCTCGTCGGTGAGCTGGGCCTGACGGTGACCCAAGCGCAACTGGATGCGGCCGCCGACATGTTCCTGCTCGCTGGCGCGCGACGCAACGA
>CAZZHX010000089.1:10242-11767 GCA_964653535.1 uncultured Mycobacterium sp.
ACGCGCCGCCACAGGGTGAACGCCTCGGCGAGCCTGCCGATCAGGGCCGCCGACATGATCCTGCGACCCGACGACCCGCTGTGCTTCGTTGCGTCGCGCGCCAGCGAGCAGGAACATGCGCGAGATGTGTTGCGGGCCAAGGTCGAAGCCGACCCCGACGACGGACAGCTGTCGTTCTTCCTGGCTGAGAATTACTTCACGGCAGGTGATCTTGTCAACGCACACCAGTGTTATGCGCGGGCGATCACGACGTGCCGGTGGGACGAAGAGGTCTACTTCGGCATGTACCGGATCGCCGAGTCGCTGGCGGGCCTCGGGGCGTCGTGGTCCGACACCCAGGACGCCTACCTGCGGGCCTGGGAGTTCCGGCCGAGCCGAGCAGAGGCGGTGTACATGATCGCCCGCCGGTACCGCGAGGCGCAGCGCTTCTGGCTGTCCTACGTGTTCGCCAAGCTCGCCGCCGAAATCCCTTTTCCCGAAGACGATTTCCTGTCATTCGGCCAGGACATCTACGCGTGGCGTGCCGCCGACGAACAGGCGACGTCGGCGGCCCTGATCGGCAGGCTCGCCGAGGCGTTCACCCTGTGGCGGCGCGTGCTGGCCCGGCCCGACATCCCCGATGACGACCGCCGGCGGATCGCGATCAACCGCGACGCCTGCGCACCGGCGATGATCACCGCCGCGTCCACCTACCCCGAGGCGGTGGTGCGATCCCTGCTGACCGGTCCACGCGACAGCGAGGTCACGGTGACCCTGGTCGCCGGACCCGACCGCGAGAGCACCGAGGCAACGCTGAACTCGTTCCTGACGTGCTGCCTTGATGTGTCGCGGGTCGGGCGCGTCCTGCTGGTCGACGCCGGCCTGCCGGCCGACGATCGCGCGGCGCTGACGCAGCGGTACGGGTTTGTCGAGTTCACCCACCCCGGGCCCACGGACGAACCGGGTGCGGTGCTCGCCCACCTCCGCGCGCAGATCCACGGGCGGTACTGGCTGCACGTCGGCCAGGGCTGGCGGATTTTCGCACCCGAGAACTTCATCACCCGCCTCACTGCGGTCCTCGCCGCCGAACCGCAAGCCGTGCAGGCGGGAATCAACTTCGGCGACGCGGCCACGCTGACCAACGCCAACGCGGCCGAGGCGACGGTGCGCCGCTCACCCGCCGCCGGCCGGTACGTGCTGACCGATGCGGTGGCCCGCGGCCCGGCGATGTTCGACGCCCTGCGCCTGGACAGTGCGGGCGGGTTCGACGGCAGCGCCGCCGCCGGGCTGCGCACCGCCAGCCTCGACGAGGTGCTCTGCGTCGGCGCGGGCTGACGCCGGACGGGTGCTAGCCGCGGCTGGCGCGGTTCACCGCGGAGACGACCGCACGCAGCGACGCCGTGGTGATCGACGGCGCGATGCCCACACCCCACACGGTGCGACTGGCGCGCGGCTGCGGCCCGGGTGCGAGCACCGAAGCCTCCACATACGCCGCCGCTTGCGCGTCCCCGCCAGCGCTCATCGCGTGCTCGGAGTAGTCCAGGAC
>CAZZHX010000090.1:0-11697 GCA_964653535.1 uncultured Mycobacterium sp.
GTGCTGGAGGCCGAGGGCTACATCACCCAACCGCACACGAGCTCCGGGCGGGTGCCCACCGAGAAGGGCTACCGCGAGTTCGTCGACCGGCTCGACGACGTCAAGCCGCTGTCGCAGGCGGAGCGGCGCGCGATCCAGGGCTTCCTCGAGTCGGGCGTCGACCTCGACGACGTCCTGCGGCGCGCGGTGCGGCTGCTGGCCCAGCTGACACGTCAGGTGGCCGTGGTGCAGTACCCGACCCTGACGACGTCCACTGTGCGCCACCTGGAGGTGATCGCCCTGACACCGGCGCGGCTGCTGATGGTCGTCATCACCGATTCGGGTCGGGTGGACCAGCGCATCGTCGAACTCGGCGACGTGATCGACGACCACCAACTGTCGCAGTTGCGCGATATGCTCGGCCAGGCGCTGGTAGGCCAGAAGCTGCCGGCGGCCTCGGTGGCCGTGGCCGAGCTCGCCGGGCAGCTCCGCAGCCCGGACGGGTTGGGCGACGCCGTCGGCCGCTCGGCGACGGTGCTGCTGGAGTCGCTTGTCGAGCACACCGAGGAGCGTCTGCTGATGGGCGGCACCGCCAACTTGACCCGCAACGTTGCCGACTTCGGCGGTTCGATGCGGCCCATCCTCGAGGCCCTCGAGGAGCAGGTCGTGGTGCTGCGGCTGCTTGCGGCCCAGCAGGAGGCCGGCAAGGTGACGGTGCGCATCGGTCACGAGACGGCCGTCGAGGAGATGGCCGGCACCGCGATGGTGACCACCGCCTATGGCACGGCGGACACTGTGTACGGAGGCATGGGGGTGCTTGGTCCCACTCGGATGGACTATCCCGGAACTATTGCCAGCGTCGCGGCGGTTGCGCTCTATATTGGCGAAGTCCTGGGTGGCCGGTGAGCACGGGCGCGTCGGCGCAGCAGGACAGGGTCCGGCACCGGGCTCAGCGAAAGTTTTAGGGAAGGTCAAGCGTGGCACGCGACTACTACGGGCTGCTCGGCGTGAGCAGGAACGCCAGCGACACGGAGATCAAGCGCGCGTACCGCCGGCTGGCGCGCGAACTGCATCCCGACATCAACCCCGATGAGGCCGCGCAGGCGAAGTTCAAGGAGATCAGCGCCGTCTACGAGGTGCTCAGCGACCCCGAGAAACGCCGTGTCGTTGACCTGGGCGGCGATCCCCTGGAAAACGCCGCCGCAGCCGGCGGTGGATTCGGCGGATTCGGCAACCTGGGCGACGTGTTCGAGGCGTTCTTCGGCGGGGGCTTCAGCCAGGGATCGGGCTCCCGCGGTCCGATAGGCCGGGTCCGGCCGGGTTCGGACTCGCTGCTGCGAATGCGGCTCGACCTTCAGGAGTGCGCGTCGGGGGTGACCAAGCAGGTCGCCGTCGACACCGCCATCCTCTGTGATCGCTGCCAGGGCAAGGGCACCAATGCCGATTCGGCGCCGATTCCGTGCGACACCTGCGGGGGTCGCGGCGAGGTACAGACTGTGCAACGCTCGCTGCTGGGCCAGGTGGTCACCTCCCGGCCCTGCCCGACCTGCCGCGGCGTCGGAGTCGTCATCCCCGACCCGTGCCTCCAGTGCATGGGCGACGGCCGAGTAAGGGCGCGCCGGGAGATCAGTGTCAAGATCCCCGCCGGCGTCGGCGAGGGTATGCGGGTCCGGCTCGCCGCGCAGGGCGAGGTGGGGCCCGGCGGCGGGCCGGCGGGTGACCTGTACGTCGAGGTGCACGAGCAGGCCCACGATATTTTTGTCCGGGAGGGCGACGATCTGCACTGCACCGTATCGGTGCCGATGGTGGACGCGGCGCTGGGTGCGAACGTCACCGTCGACGCCATCCTGGACGGCACCAGCGACATCGCCATTCCGCCCGGCACGCAGCCGGGCGCGGTGATCACCCTGCGTGGCCACGGGATGCCGCACCTGCGTTCCGGGGTGCGGGGTGAGCTGCACGTTCATGTCGAGGTGGTGGTCCCCGCGAAGCTCGATCATCGCGACACCGAACTGCTGCGTGAAATGAAGAGTCGCCGCAGCCGCGACGTCGTCGAGGTCCGGTCGAACCACGGCGCCGGCGGCGGGTTGTTCAGCCGGCTGCGTGAGACCTTCACCGGCCGGTAGCCGGCCCGCGCATGGTGGCGACGCTGTTCTACGTCGACGCACTGCCCGAGGCCGGCGAGTTGGCTGTCCTCGACGGTGACGAGGGTTTCCACGCCGCGACCGTGCGCCGGATCCGTGTCGGGGAGCAACTCGCGCTCGGCGACGGCGCCGGCAGCCTGGCCCACTGCGAGGTCGAGCACGCCGGACGCGACGGTCTGCGCGCGCGGGTGCTGACACGCTGGAGTGTCGCTCCCGCACGTCCGCCGGTCACGGTGGCGCAGGCGCTGCCCAAATCGGATCGCTCGGAATTGGCCATCGAATTGGCCACCGAGGCCGGCGCCGACGCGTTCCTGGCGTGGCGGGCGGCCCGCTGCGTGACCAGCTGGGATTCCGGCCGTGCGGAGAAGGGTCTGCGCCGGTGGCGCGCCGTCGCGCGCTCGGCGGCCCGGCAATCCCGTCGGCCGCACATCCCGACCGTCGACGGCGTGCTGTCCACCGAGGCGCTGGCCCGGCGGATCCGCGGTGAGGCCGCCGACGGTGCTGCGGTGCTGGCGTTGCACGAGTCGGCGACCGACCGGCTCGCCGACGTCATGCAGGCCGTCGCGGGGGCGACGTCGATCCTGCTGGTGGTCGGTCCGGAGGGCGGCATCGCGCCCGACGAGGTCGCCGTGTTGACCGATGCCGGCGCCCGCACCGTCCGACTCGGCCCGCAGGTGTTGCGGACGTCGACCGCGGCCGCGGTGGCCCTGGGCGCGTTGGGTGTGCTGACCGCCCGGTGGGAGAGTTCGTCGAGCCTGTGAGGGGAGCCCCGGCGTAGAATGAGGCGGCTGACACAGCGCATCGACCACATACGATCTGAGGAAGCAGGCATCGGAAACCACGTGACGCAGGTTCGCAGCAGCATCGACGTTCCACGCGATGTGGTCCCGGGGCTGTTGGGCTCGGCCGACGAGAACTTGCGCGTGCTGGAGCGCACTCTGACTGCCGATCTGCACGTCCGCGGCAACTCCGTGACGATCACCGGGGAACCGGCCGACGTCGCGCTCGCCGAGCGGGCGATCTCCGAACTGGTGGCGATCGTGTCCCGCGGCGAGCCGGTCACGCCCGAGGCGGTGCGCAGGAGTGTCGCCATGCTCGTCGGCGCCGACAATGAGTCGCCGGCCGAGGTACTCACGCTGGATATCTTGTCGCGCCGGGGTCGGACCATCAGGCCCAAGACGCTCAACCAGAAGCGCTACGTCGACGCGATCGATGTCAACACCATCGTCTTCGGCGTGGGGCCGGCCGGCACCGGCAAGACGTATTTAGCGATGGCCAAGGCGGTCAGCGCGCTGCAGTCCAAGCAGGTGACGCGCATCATCCTGACGCGTCCGGCGGTGGAAGCCGGTGAGCGACTTGGCTTTCTGCCCGGCACGCTGAGCGAGAAGATCGACCCCTATCTGCGGCCACTGTACGACGCGCTCTACGACATGATGGACCCCGAGCTGATTCCAAAGCTGATGTCCGCCGGCGTGATCGAGGTGGCGCCGTTGGCGTATATGCGTGGTCGCACGTTGAACGAATCCTTCATTGTTCTCGACGAAGCACAGAACACCACCCCTGAGCAGATGAAGATGTTCCTCACCCGGCTCGGCTTCGGCTCGAAGATCGTGGTCACCGGGGACATCACCCAGGTGGACCTGCCCGGTGGCGCCAGGTCGGGCCTGCGATCGGCGATGGAAATCCTCGACGGCGTGGGCGACATCCACATCGCCGAGCTCACCAGTGTGGACGTGGTGCGGCACCGCCTGGTCACCGAAATCGTCGATGCCTACGCGAAGTTCGACGACCCGGGCCTGGCGATAAACCGGGCGGCGCGGCGCGCGTCGGGCTCCCGCGATCGCAGATGATGGGGGCGTGGCTGTCGAATGAGCGCTGAAGTCTCATGAGTGTTGAAGTCTCCAATGAATCGGGCATCGACGTGTCCGAAGCCGAACTCGTCAGCGTTGCCCGGTTCGTCATCGACAGGATGGACGTCAACCCGGCCGCCGAGCTGTCGATGTTGCTGGTGGACACTGCGGCGATGGCCGACCTGCATGTGCGCTGGATGGACCTGCCCGGTCCGACCGACGTGATGAGCTTTCCCATGGATGAGCTCGAGCCGGGTGGCCGCCCTGACGCCCCCGAACCCGGGCCGTCGATGCTGGGCGATATCGTGCTGTGCCCCGAGTTCGCCGCTCGGCAGGCGGCGGCGGCCGGGCACAGCCTCTCCCACGAGCTGGCGCTGCTGACCATCCACGGCGTGCTGCACCTGCTCGGCTACGACCACGGTGAACCGGCCGAGAAGCGGGAGATGTTCGCCCTGCAGGACCGGTTGCTGCAGGAGTGGGTCGGCCTGCAGGTCGGGGTGTACCAACAGCAGCGGCAGCAGGAGCGCGACCGCCGGCTGCTCGACAAGTCGCGGTATTTCGACAGTTGACCGGTCTCTCTGAGCTGTTGGGCGCGGTCGCGCTGGTCGCCCTGGGCGGGGTTTTCGCGGCGATGGACGCGGCGATCAGCACGGTATCGCCCGCCAGGGTCCAGGAACTGGTGCGCGATGAGCGGCCCGGGGCGGTGTCGTTGGCGACGGTGATGGCCGATCGCCCGCGCTACATCAACCTGGTGGTGCTGCTGCGCATCGCATGCGAGGTCACCGCGACCGTGCTGTTGGTGGTGTTCTTCTACGACAACGGGGGTATGAAACCGGCCGTCTTCGGCGCCGCGGCGATCATGGCGGTGACCAACTTCGTCGCGATCGGGGTGGGTCCGCGCACTCTCGGGCGCCAGCACGCCTACTCGATTGCGTCGGTGACGGCCCTTCCGCTGCGGGCGATCTCGTGGCTGTTGATGCCGGTGAGCCGGCTGCTGGTGCTCCTGGGTAACGCGCTGACCCCGGGCCGTGGCTTTCGTAATGGTCCGTTCGCCTCCGAGATCGAGCTGCGCGAAGTGGTCGACCTGGCCCAGCAGCGCGGGGTCGTCGCCGCCGACGAGCGCCGGATGATCCACTCGGTGTTCGAGCTTGGCGACACCCCGGCGCGCGAAGTCATGGTGCCCCGCACTGAGATGATCTGGATCGAAAGCGACAAACTCGCCAGCCAGGCGATCACCTTGGCCGTGCGCAGCGGACACTCCCGTATGCCGGTGATCGGCGACAACGTCGATGACATCGTCGGGGTCGTCTACCTCAAGGATCTTGTCCAGGTGACGTTTCAGGCCGGCGACAGCGGTCGCGCCACCGCAGTCGCGCAGGTGATGCGTCCGGCGGTGTTCGTGCCGGACTCCAAACCCCTGGATGCGCTGCTGCGCGAGATGCAGCGCGACCGCGTGCACATGGCGCTGCTGGTCGACGAGTACGGTGCGATAGCCGGCCTGGTCAGCATCGAAGACGTGCTGGAGGAGATCGTCGGCGAGATCGCCGACGAGTACGACCAGGCGGAAACAGCGCCGATAGAAGATCTGGGCGACAAGCGTTTCCGCGTCTCGGCACGACTGCCGATCGAAGACGTCGAGGAACTCTACGAGATGGAGCGCGATGAGGACCTCGACGTCGACACAGTGGGCGGCCTGCTGGCCCTGGAGTTGGGCCGGGTTCCGCTACCGGGGGCCGAGGTGAGCTGGCGGGGTCTGCGGCTGCAGGCCGAGGGCGGCGCCGACCACCGCGGCCGGGTGCGGGTCGGCACGGTCCTACTGAGCCCGCAATGACGCCGAGCGTGCAACCACCGCGAAAAATCGGCCGAAAAGTCGCACTGTGTGCACGGTCGGCGCGATGAGCGAGTTCCGCTCTGGCTTTGTGTGTTTGGTCGGAAGACCCAACACCGGTAAGTCGACGCTGACGAACACCCTGGTAGGCGTCAAGGTGGCGATCACCTCGAAGCGGCCCCAGACCACCCGGCACACCATCCGCGGGATCGTCCATCGCGACGGCTTCCAGATCATTATGGTCGACACTCCCGGCCTGCACCGTCCCCGCACGCTGCTGGGCAAACGGCTCAACGAACTGGTCCGCGACACCTATAGTGAGGTCGACGTGATCGGACTCTGCATCCCGGTGGACGAGACGATCGGTCCCGGGGACCGCTGGATCGTCGACCAGATCCGTTCCATCGCACCGAAAACAGCGCTGGTGGCCATCGTCACCAAGATCGACAAGGTGCCCAGGGACCGCGTCGCGGCGCAGTTGGTTGCGGTCCACGAACTGGTGGGCACCGCCGCCGAGATCGTCCCGGTATCGGCGGTCACCGGTGAGCAGGTCGACGTTCTTATCGACGTACTGGTCGCGGCACTGCCGGCGGGTCCTGCGTACTACCCCGACGGTGAGCTGACCGATGAACCCGAAGAGGTGCTGATGGCCGAGCTCATCCGCGAAGCCGCCCTGGAGGGGGTCCACGATGAGCTCCCGCATTCGTTGGCGGTGGTCATCGACGAGGTGAACCCGCATGAGGGCCGTGACGATCTGATCGACGTGCACGCGATCCTCTACGTCGAGCGGGACAGCCAGAAGGGGATCGTCATCGGCAAGGGGGGCGCCCGGCTGCGGGAAGTCGGCACGGCGGCGCGCGGCCAGATCGAGAAGTTACTGGGCACCAATGTCTACCTCGACCTTCGTGTCAAGGTCGCCAAGAATTGGCAGACTGACCCTAAACAGCTTGGCAGGCTTGGCTTTTAGCTGTGATTCCACCACACGGTGGGTTGCTGCGCTGGCCAGTCGCAGGCGGCCTCCAGCGCGGCGGCCAGTGAGATCAGCATTCCCTCGCTATTGGCGGGACCCATCAGCTGCACGCCGATCGGCAGGCCTGCGGAGGTGAATCCCGCGGGCACGTTGATCGACGGCCAACCCAGCACGTTCCACGGCCAGGTGACCGGGCACGCGGCGGCCCCGGTCCGGTCGGTGCGGTAGCCGCCCATGTTGTCGAAGGAGTGCACCAACGGCGGCGGTTGCGCGGTGGTCGGGGCCAGCACCACGTCGACGATGTCGAATATCGAACCCACCCGCCGCTGTTCGGCGGGCTCGTGCCGGCGTGCGTTGCGCAGGACGGCCTGCCCCAGCACGTGGCCGAGGCGCAGGTGGGCGACGGTGCGTCGGTCCCACTGGACATCACCGCCGAGTTTCCGCTCCCAGTCGCGCAGGCCGGCGGTGGACCGGGCGAGGAAGCTCCACATCAGCTGCACGCCGTAGTCGGGGTTGCCGGTCACCACGTGATGGCCGAGCAGCGTGAGTTGCCGAGCCGTCTCGCGCGTGGCGGCCTCGATCTCCGGGTGCAGCGTGGCGCGGGAACCGGTGAAGGGAAAGCGGGTGGACAGGGCGATGGTCAGCGGCCCGGGTGCGATGCTCACGTAGTCGGATGCCGTCAGCGGCGGCGGCTGATGCCGGTCGCCCTCGACGTTTCCCGACACCGCGTCCAGCACCAGCGCCGCGTCGGCCACCGTGCGGGCGAGGACGCCGTAGACGGCGAGGCCGTTGCCCGCCTCGGGCGACGGCCACGTGGAGATGCGGCCGCGCTGCGGTTTGAGACCCACCAGGTGCGTCCACGCGGCGGGGATGCGGATGCTTCCGGCACCGTCGGAGCCGAGGGCGGCGGTGACCAGCCCCGCAGCCACTGCGGCCGCGCTGCCCCCCGACGATCCGCCGGGTGTGTGCCGACGCGACCACGGATTGCGGGTGTGGCCGAAGCCCGGGCCGCTGGTGACCGGCCACTGACCCAGTTCGGACGTGTTGGTCTTGCCGACGATCACCGCGCCGGCCGCCCTTAGGCGGCGCACGACCTCCGAATCCCCGGTGGCGGGCCGCACGCGCCCCGCGGTGCCGAAGGAGGTGGGCACGCCGGTGATGTCGATGTCGTCCTTGACCGCGATCGGGATGCCCAACAGTGGCGCCGTATCGCCGGCGGCCCGGCGCCTGTCGGCCGCGGCGGCCTCCGTGAGGGCGGATTCGTTCAGCACCACTCGGAAGGCGTTCACGCTCGACTGGCTGGCGTTGATGGCGTGCAGCGAGCGGCGCACCAGCGTGTCCGACGTCACCGCCCGGTTGGCCAGTTGATAGAGCAGGTCGGTCAGCGTGGGGAGGCGCCGGCCGCCGGAGCCGGGAGCGTCAGCCACTGCCGGTGTGCTCGATCGGATGGCGGCGCAACTGCTCGACGATCAACCGTGTGACCTCGGCAGGGTGTTCCTGGACCAGCCAGTGCCCGGCGTCGAGGTCGACGCGACGGTAGTCGGCGGTCGGGATCTTTTCTCCAAGAGCGATGGCCGTCGCCCCGGCGTAGGGGTCGTCCCGGCCCATGATCAACATGGTGGGCACCGTCACCGGTTCCGGGGTGGCCGAGAGCATCCGGCGGTGACCGTCGGAGGCCCGGTACCAGGCGAGCGCGGCCGACAGCGCGCCCGGCACGTCGAGCACCGCGACCATCTCCTCGTGCTCGGCGGCGCTGTGCTGGGTCATCAGCGCGCGGAACACGGCGAGGCGATCCTGCCCGAGGACGCGTTCAGCCGCTCCGTCGGGGGCCAGCACGAGTGCGAGAAAGCTGCGGTAGTCCTCGACGTCCGGGTCCGTCCAGGTTCCCTCCGCGAAGGCGTGGTAGTGGGGAATCGATAAGACGGTCAGCGACGCCAGCCGTGCCGGGGCGGCGATCGCGACGAGCCAGGCGATGGCCGCCCCCCAGTCGTGAGCCACCAGGTGAAACCGGCTGAAGTCCACTGCGTCTGCGAGCGCCAGGATGTCCTCGACCAACTCCTCGTGCCGGTAGGCCTCGACCTCGGCTGGCCGCGCCCCCGGGCTGTAGCCCCGCTGGTCGGGGGAGGCGCAACGGTAGCCCGCCTGGGCCAGAGCCGACATGACGCCGGACCACATGGCGGAGGTCTCCGGAAAGCCGTGCAGCAGCATCACCGGCTCACCGGAGCGTCCTACCCGCCGCACGGTGAAGTCGAGGCCCCTCGCGCTGACGATTGACTGCGTCATAAACGTCCTCGGTGTCAAGAAAAGCCTACCGGCCCTAACGCCGGCGGTGCCTCCGATCGGCGATGACGCGCTGAATTGCGGGTGCATACGAGCCGACCTGGGATACGTCGACATCGGGGCCGCGGCATAGAAAATTCGTTTATTTAATTATTCATTGGATGAACAATCGTGCCCGTGGCCGCGGTATGCTGCCGTTGGACAACACGATAGGGAACGAGATGAAGATGCTGACAGCAATCGCGGGAGTGGCCAAGCAACTGACCGAAGCGGGCGAGTCGATTGTCGGCGTGCGCAGTCGCACCGAGGAGCCTCCGCACACCGTCGAGCAGCGCATCAACGGTGCGGAGATCCGCCGCTACGAGCCGCGGATCGCCGCCGAAACCACCGTCAACGCCGGTGAGGAGGCCGCCCGCAGCAAGGGATTTCGCCGCCTCGCGGGCTACATCTTCGGCGGCAACCACAGCGATACCAAGATCGCGATGACAGCACCGGTGGCGCAGCAGTCCGCCGGCGCCCGGGGCGAGAAGATCGCGATGACGGCCCCGGTGGCCCAGCACGCCGGGGGCGACGATCAGTGGGTGATCCGGTTCTTCATGCCCGCCGACAAGACGATGGACTCGCTGCCGCAACCCGACAACCCGGATGTTCGGCTGGTGGCCGTCCCGGCGCAGACCGTGGCGGTGCGGCGATTCACCGGCAGTCGGAGCATCGATGCGGTCGCCTCGCAGACCGCCGCTCTGATGCGCGCGCTGGAGCAGGCGGGCTTGCACACCGACGGCGAGCCGGCGGCGTGGTTCTACGACCCCCCGTGGACCATCCCGATGTTGCGCCGCAACGAGGTTGTTGTCCCAGTCAAAGTTCCCGTCAAAGCCGCCCCCTGAGCCGATATGCGCACCTCCACCGTGCTCGCCACTGCCGCGTCCGTGATCGCGACCTCGGCTGTCGGCGGCCTGGCCGCTGGGCCTTCGGTGCAATCGGAGTGGTATCAGCGGTTGCGCAAGCCGTCCTATCAGCCGCCGCGACAGGTCTTTCCGGTGGTATGGCCGGCGCTGTACACCGACATCGCGGTCGTCTCGTCGTCCACCATCGATCAGCTCAAGGACCAGCACGACGAGCGGCAGGCCCGCACATATCAGGCGGCGCTCGCCGTGAACCTCGTCCTCAACGGCAGTTGGTCGTGGTTGTTCTTCAACCGTCACTATCTGGCCACGTCGGCGGCGGTCGCGGGCGCGCTGGCGGTGAGCAGCGCCGACCTGACCCGCCGGGCGGTCGCGGTGCGCGGCGTGGGCGCCGCGCCGCTGGCGCTGTACCCGCTGTGGTGTTCGTTCGCCACCGTGCTGTCCACCCACATCTGGCTGCTCAACCGCCGTCGCTGGCGCGCCTGACCGGCGCGGGATCGTCCCCGTCGACCCCAACGGTGCCAAACTGTTCGGATGCGGCTGTATCGGGATCGGGCGGTGGTGCTGCGCCAGCACAAGCTCGGCGAAGCCGACCGGATCGTCACCCTGCTGACCCGCGACCACGGGCTGGTTCGTGCGGTGGCCAAGGGCGTTCGCCGCACCCGCAGTAAATTCGGCGCGCGCCTGGAGCCGTTCGCGCACATCGACGCGCAACTGCACCCCGGCCGCAACCTCGACATCGTCACCCAGGTCGTCTCGATCGACGCGTTCGCCACCGACATCGTCAGCGACTACGGCCGCTACACGTGCGGGTGCGCCATGCTGGAAACCGCCGAACGCCTCGCTGGCGAGGAACGGGCGCCCGCCCCGGAGTTGCACCGACTGACGGTCAGCGCGTTGCGGGCCGTGGCGGACGGCCGCCGGTCCCGTGATCTGCTGCTGGACGCCTACCTGCTGCGCGCCATGGGCGTTGCCGGATGGGCGCCGGCGCTGACCGAATGCGCCCGCTGCGCCGCACCCGGCCCGCATCGTGCGTTCCACATCGCCGCAGGGGGCAGCGTGTGCCCACACTGCCGTCCCGCCGGCTCGACCACGCCGCCACCGGGCGTGCTGGATCTGATGTCCGCGCTGCACGACGGCGACTGGGAGTTCGCCGAACAGACCCCGCAATCGCACCGCAGCCACGCCAGCGGGTTGGTGGCCGCGCACCTGCAATGGCACCTGGAACGGAAGCTCAAAACGTTGCCGCTGGTGGAGCGTCCATCCCACCTCGCCGACATGCGCACGGCGCCGACTGAGCAGGATGTGGGCTGTGGTTAGAAAGGCCGACCGCACGTACGCGTCCTCCGGCTTCCCGCAGCTACCCCCCGCGCCCGACGGCTACCCGACCTTCCCGGACACCTCGACGTGGCCCGTGGTATTTCCCGAGCTCCCGCCGTCGCCTGATGGCGGTCCGCGCCGGCCGCCGCAACACGTCTCCAAAGCGGCCGCGCCCCGCATTCCGGCCGACCGGCTGCCCAATCATGTCGCCATCGTGATGGACGGCAATGGCCGCTGGGCCACCGAACGCGGCCTGCGCCGCACCGAAGGCCACAAGATGGGCGAGGCGGTGGTGATCGACATCGCCTGCGGTGCTGTTGAACTCGGAATCAAGTGGCTTAGTCTCTACGCTTTTTCCACCGAGAACTGGAAGCGTTCGGCCGAGGAGGTGCGCTTCCTGATGGGATTCAACCGTGACGTGGTG
>CAZZHX010000091.1:0-11568 GCA_964653535.1 uncultured Mycobacterium sp.
CCGCGAATGGACCCACGGTGTCATCGGGGTCGCGCCGCGCCCGGCCAATAAGCAGTAACGCCTTTATCTCTGGGCTTCACGCGACCCGGTGGCCCGTGACGCCCACCGAGTCAGCCGCTATGCGCCGCCGCAGTGGCGTCCTCTGCGAGTTCGACCAAATGCCTCCAGTACAGCCACTCGGTGATCCCGTCCCGCTGGGCGGCTACATCTGCCGCCGCGCGCGCTCGCCGCAGCGCGATGCGGTGCGCGGTGCCCACCCGGAGCCGGAAATGCGTGATATCACGGGCGTTATCGGGTTGCGGCCGCTCCGCCGACGGTGTCGTGGGCTCCGTCGAGGCGTTATCGGAGCCTGCGGCATGGCGAGCCGCCGGCGCGTCACTCGCCGCCGTCGTCTGCTCAGCGGGCAGCAGTCCCGGTAACTCTTCGTGGGTCGCCGCAATCACCCGCTGCGCCGCGTCGGGATCCACCACGTGCAGCCGAGTGCGGCCCTCCATCGCGCCGCTGTCCGGGATCTCGTCGGGCTTGATCACCACGGTGATCGACTCCTCCGCGCAGCCGGACGCCCCCTCCTCGGTGGCGATCAGCGCCGTCAGCGTCGTACCGTGATGTGCCGCCCAGCCCCGCACTGCCTTCACCGGGTCGGGAACCCAGCCCGCCCGTTCCGCGACGGGAATCTCGGGGTCGGCGGTCGCCATCTGCACCGTCTCGGGCAACGCCACCCCGGCGGGAATGTAGGCCAACCCGAAGTTGTTCGCCACCACGATCCTGTCGTCGGCGGTCACCGCCGTCACCCAGAAGAACGCCGAGTCCTCGCCCTCCAGACTGTCCGGGGCGTGCAGCGCCGCCGCCACGCGCCGCGCCAACCGCAGGACGTCGACCCCTTGGCGTCGCGACGCATCAGCAGACGCGATAGCGTCGCGAGCGGCAAGCGACCCCGTCACCGGGACTGCGGCGCTGTCGGTCCAGTCGTCGCGCTCGCCGGCCCTCGCCGCCACTGGAGACGAATGGCTGTTCGGCGGCGGGGTGCTGGACCCGGCGGGCCGACCCTGGGAGCCCGGACCCGCTCCGGCGGAACCCGAGGCGGCGGGCGCCGCGGGCATCATCGGCGCGGCGCCGGCACCTCCGGCAGCCGGGGCCGCCCCCGCCGGCGCGGCCTCGGTCGATCCTGTCGCCAACGCACCCGCAGCCACCTCGTCGACGACGCCGCCGCCGCGGGCCGCCGCCGGTGACACCGTGCCCGCCGCCGCCGGGCGCGCCATTCCTGGCAGCGTCGTCGCGGTTGCCGCCGGGCGCACCCCTGCCATGGAGTCTGCCGGCACCGCATCCGCCAGTACCACCGGGGCGGCCGCGGACTCGGCGCCGGCGTCGGTTGCCGCCGCTGGGGTTTTCGCCGCGGCAGCCGAATCAGCGGCGGCGGTGGGCATTTCAGCCGGTGTGGACACTGTGGTGTCGCTCGCTGAGCCGCTGGTGCGTGACGCCTTCGCCGATGCGAGTCGGGCGTCCTCGCCCCGCCGTGTCGGTGACGGCGACGGGTTCACCGACGGCGTCACCGACGTTCCGCCGCCGCCGGGGATCGTTCCGGTCGTCGGAATGACCGGTGCGGTGCCTGCATCCGCGGCCGCCGCGGTGCCTGCATCCGCGGCCGCCGCGGTGCCTGCATCCGCGGCCGCCGCGGTGTTGGTGTTTCCGGTCGTATCCGGCGTCACCGGCCCGTTGGGATCAATCGGTGTCGGCGGCGCGATCGGGGTGAGCGGGTTGACCGGTCCGCTGGGGTTGGTCGGGGTGTATCCGGAGTCGATCGGTGTCGGCGGCGCGATCGGGGTCAGCAGCGTGCCGCCGCCCGTAATCGGTGGCGGCCCGTTGGGGTTGATCGGGGTGCCCAGCGCGACGGTGGGGGTGTCGGCGACCCGGGTGCCCGCGGCCTCCAGGGTGCCCGCGGAGGCACCGTCGGCGGCGGCGTACGTGGCGGCGATCTCGGTCAGCGCCGCGCCCGCCTGCGCCAGGAAATCCTGCGCCTGGGCGTCGAAGGCCAGCATCTGCGCGCCCTGCGCGGCGAACGCCGCCGCCGCCTGCAACGAGACCGGGTCGGCCCCGGCCGGAGGCAGCGCCGTCAGGGGCGCCGCCACCGCGGACTCCGAACTGAGGGCCCGTGCGGCCAGTTGAGCGACCTGCCCCCCGATCGCGGCGGTGGCCGATTCGTCAACGTATACCGACTCCATCGCTTCGGCGCTCCTATCCCGGTGAGCTCGCGGTCCCGCTGGGAACCTGCGCAAATAATATAAGGTTCCGGGCCCTCTCCCCGACGGGTGTTCGCGCGCTCGTCTACAGCCGCGCTGTGGCCATGGCACCGGCGAGCTCGTCGGGAGACTCCAGGACGATGCGCGCCCGATGATCCACCGGCCGGTGACCGACCCGCTAAGCGCCGTCCACCATCAGGTGACAGTGGATGCTGGCCGGCCCGACCCGGATGAACAGGTGCTCGCCGCGGCTGAGCCCCTCGTCCACCACCTGCCCGGTGAGGTCGACGGTGGCGAACAGCGGCGCTGCGCTCTTCACACGCATATCGCGGATGGATAATAACGCCCATGCTTGACACTTACGCCGGCGGAACCGTCGCACCCTTCCGGGTGGGCGAATGGCTGCCGTCGGACCAGGCATTCCTCGAGCGTTGGCTGCAAGGGATCATCGACAAGACCCACGCAGGCGACCAGCCCCTGCATCCCGTGATCGCCGATTTTCGCGACCTCATCGAGTGCGATCCGGAGATCTACATGCTGTTCCACCAGATGTTCGAGGAGATCCCGAAGAAAGCGCCCTTCAACAGGGACCCTTCCGGCACGCCGCAGGTGCGCGACTACGTGCACATGCTAGAGCTGCTGAACACGATCCTGACGCACGCGCCGGAATACAACAAGTCGGGCTTGGTCGGGTTCCCGATCAACACGATTTTCGACTGGCCAATGGGCACTGCCGCGGGCTTCGCCGCATTCCTGAACCCGGCGGTCAACGCCCAGCTGAAGAAGATCCTGGAGGAATGGGCGCGCTTTCTCTCCTCCAGCGCCTCCACACATGTGCTCAGTGAGGATCCGCATCGCGGCTGGTTTGGAGCCGACGCCCGCAAGGCGATGCCTGACTTCGACACCGAGTTCCTGTGCGAACCGCGCCAGCCCCACCACGGCTTCAGGTCCTGGGATGATTTCTTCACCCGGGAATTCCGGCCCGGGGCCCGCCCGGTCGCGATGCCGGAAGACGATGCAGTCATCGTCAATGCCTGCGAATCCGCTCCGTACCGCATTTCGCGCCACGTCAGGCTGCATGACCGCTTCTGGATCAAGTCCCAGCCTTATTCGATCGCACACATGCTCGCGAACGACCCGCTGGCGCCGCAGTTCCTGGGCGGGACGGTCTACCAGGCGTATCTGAGCCCGCTCAGCTATCACCGCTGGCACAGCCCGGTAGCCGGAACGGTGATCAAGGTCTGCGTGAAGGACGGGACCTACTATTCAGAGGCGCCCGCGATGGGTTTCGACCCTGCCGGCCCAAACGATTCGCTGGCCTACATCACGGCGGTGGCGACGCGAGCGCTCGTGTTCATCCAGGCGGACAACCCCGCCATCGGCCTGATGTGCGTGCTGGCGGTAGGCATGTGCGAAGTATCCACCTGCCAGATCACGGCGCACGCGGGCCAGCACGTAGGCAAGGGCGAGCAGATCGGCATGTTCCATTTTGGCGGGTCAACCCATTGCCTGATCTTCCGGCCGGGAGTGGAACTGGAGTTTGACCTGCACGGGCAGAAGCCTGGACTCAAGTCGCGGAACATCCACGTCAACGCGAGGATTGCCTCGCTCGTTGTGCGCTGAGCTCAGTCCGTCAGCGCAGCCTTCGCCCCCCGCACGAATTGGGCGGCGGCGGGCATCCATTACAGCCGCGCGGTGGCCATCGCACCGGCGAGCTCGTCGGGGATCTCCGGCACCCGGGCGATCGCGTCCAGCAGGGCGTGCGCGCAGGCGTCGGCGAGCCGCTCGGCGTCGGTCGTGGGGTCCATGATGCGCTGCCGGCACACCTCGAAGGTCAACGCCAACCAGCCGTGCAGGATCACCCGCAGGTCGCGCTCGACGTCGGGTTGCAGGGCCCGGTTGTCGGCCATGCCCCGCACGACCTCCGCGATCCGGGACATGATGTGGTCGGTCTGGCGGTTCTTGGCCTCGTCGTCGATGCCGAGCAGGACGGGGTCGGAGCGGCCGAGCCCGACGTACGCGGCCCACGCGGCCTCCGGGTTCTGCTGGTGATACGCCATGTAGGCGAGCACCCCGCTCCGGATCTCCTCGAACATCGTGATACCGGCGGGCGGGGAACTGTTGGTGGCCGCATACAACCGGTCGGCTTCCTCTTTGACCACGGCGGCGAAAAACGTCCGCTTGTCGGGAAAGTAGTGGTACATCAGCGCCCGCGACACCCCGGCCCGTTCGGCGACCTCGTCGATACGGACCTCGTCGTAGGGTTTGGTTCCGAAGATTTCCGACCCCAGCGCGAGCAGCTCCGCACGCCGATCCTCGGGGGACAGCCGCCTTCTCGCCGTCGGCATGGGGCCGATAGTACCGACCGCGCACCACGCGCCCGTAACTTTTTCGGCGGGCGCGGCGATGAATCAGCCGTGGACAGGACACGGGAGCGCGTGCCCGGCGACCGCCTCGGGCACGACGACACCGAGGTGCGCGCCGCTATCCGGTTCGCCATGGCGGCGACGGCCGCCGGGATCGGGTTCCTGATCCTGGCCCTGCTGTGGGTGAGCACCTGCCCGGGGACCACCGTCGACACCGTGGCCTGCGGGGCGCCGGAACGCACCCTGCTGGCCGTCGGGTGTCCGCTGATTCTGCTGGGCGCCGGGCTGTGGGCGTTTGCGCGCACCTATCGCGTGTACACCGACGACGGCGTCTGGTGGGGGTGGCACGGGGCTGGCTGGCTGCTGCTGACGCTCATGGTCGTGACCCTCGTCGGGGATGTTCCGCCGATCATCGGTCCGATTCTGGGGCCCTAGTAGCTGCGTGGCGCGGGGCGGTCCGAGGGAACTGCCGCCGCCGATGAGAAGGTGGATCGTATGGGTCTTCGTGGCGAGGCGGCGATCGTCGGCTACACCGAGCTCCCCGCGACCAAGCGTCCGACGGGACCGCTGGAGTCCACCTTGGAGCAGTGGGCGCGCCTGGCCGCGGCAACCCTGGCCGATGCGGGTCTGCCGGCGAGCGAGGTCGACGGAATCTGCACCGGGCATCTGCAGGAAGTGAAGCTGTTCGCCCCCGCGACGATCGTCGAGTACCTGGGGGTGAAAGTGAATTTCGCCGAGATGGTCGACCTGGGCGGTGCCACCGCGGCATCGATGGTGTGGCGGGCCGCCGCGGCGATCGAACTCGGCGTCTGCGAGGCCGTGCTGTGTGTACTGCCGGGGACGCCCCTGACCCCGGTCAGCGCCAAGAAGCCACCCGAAGTCAGCGACTCGCTGCATTTCGGCGGGTCGAGCAACTCCTACGGCTCACCGCAGGCGGAATTCGAGATCCCGTATGGCACCCTCGGCCAGAACGGCCCCTACGGCCGGGTCGCCACCCTCTACGGCACCGTCTACGGCTACGACGAGCGGGCGATGGCCAAAATGGTCGTCGACCAGCGCATCAACGCCAACCACCACCCCGGGGCGATCTTCCACGACGTCCCGATCACCATCGACGACGTGGTCAACAGCCCCGTCATCGTCTCCCCACTGCACATGCTGGAGATCGTGATGCCGGTGATGGGCGGCGCCGGCGTGCTGGTGACAGGCGCCAAGCTGGCTCGCCGATCGCGGAATCGGCCGGTGTGGGTCAAGGGGTTCGGGGAGCGGGTGCCCCACAAGATGCCCATGTACTCCGAGAACCTGTTGGAGACCCCGATGATCATGGCCGCCGAGTCGGCCTTCTCGATGGCCGGGCTGACACCCGCCGACATGGACATGGTGTCGATCTATGACTGCTACACCATCACCGCCCTACTGAGCCTGGAGGGCGCCGGGTTCTGCGCGAAGGGCACGGGTCTGAAATTCGTGGCCGGTCACGACCTGAGCTTCCGCGGGGACTTTCCGATGAACACCGCCGGCGGCCAATTGGGCTACGGGCAGGCCGGCTTCGCCGGGGGCATGCACCACGTCTGCGACGCGGCCCGTCAGATCATGGGCCGCGCCGGGGTGACTCAGGTCGCCGACTGCCACCGGGCGTTCGTCTCCGGCAACGGCGGTGTCTTGTCCGAACAGATCTCCCTGGTGTTAGAAGGCGACTAGCGATGCGTCAGTTCAGCAGGCCGATGCCGGTCCCGACGCCGACCAGCCAACCGTTCTGGGATGCCCTGGCCGAGCACACGATTCGCATCCAATACTCACCGTCGGCGCAGCGCTACGTGTTCTATCCCAGGATCCTGGCGCCCGGCACCCTCGCCGATGACCTGGAGTGGCGGGAGATCTCGGGGATGGGTGTACTGCTCACCTTCACCGTCGCCTACCGGCCGGTCGCGCCGCACTTCGCCGACGACGTTCCGCACATCATCGCCGTCGTGCAGTGGGATGAGGGTCCCCGGTTCGCCACCGAGATCGTCAACGCCGAGCCCGCGCAGTTGACGGTGGGCATGCGGATTCGGCCGGTCTTCGTCGACTTCCCCGATGACGAGATCACGCTGCTGCGCTACGAGCCCGCCTGACCTCCGGCGCGGTGCACGGGGGGCTCAGATGGCGAGCCGCGGCTGGTACAGGTCGAGCCAGGCCGACAGGCCCAGGATCCGCTCCAGTCGGGACCGGTCGACCGGTAGCAGCGAGTCGGGATCGAGTCGGATCAGGGACTCGAGTGCGTTCCGGTCGACCACGCTGAACAACGTGTCGCTGCCACTGGTGAGCAACTCGCGGGCTTGAGCGCGGATATCGTTGCTGTACAGCGGATCTGAGGTGCTGGGGTAGGGGCTCTTGACCCGCTGCACCACCGATTCGGGCAGGATGTCGCGGACCGCGGCCCGCAGCAGGCTCTTCTCCCTGCCGTCATAGGATTTCGTCGACCACGGGGTGTTGTAGACGTACTCGACCAGGCGGTGATCGCAGAACGGCACCCGCACCTCCAGCCCCGCCGCCATGCTCAGCCGGTCCTTGCGGTCGAGCAGAATTCCCATGTGTCGGGTCAGGTGCAGGTAACTCATCACCCTCATCCGGTGGGTGACATCGTCCTCGGCGGCGAGGCGGTCCACCTCGGCGACAGCGTCGGTGTAGCGATCCTGCAGGTAGGTGGGCAGGTCGAGCGCCGCGCGCAGGGCGGGGGTGAGGATGTACCCGCTGGCGTCGGTGAATTCCGCCTCGATCTCGATCCACGGGAAGGCGTCCGTCCGCTGGATCTGCGGGTCGTGGAACTGCCGGTACCCGCCGAAGATCTCGTCGGAGGCCTCCCCGGACAGCGCCACCGTCGACTGCTGTCGGATCGCCTTGAACAGCAAATACATCGAGGTGGCCTGTTCGAGGCCGCCCACCGGCAGTTCGAGGGAGTCGATCACCGTGCGCCGCAGGCCGGGATCGGACAGCCGGCGGTGGTCGAGCACGATGTCGGTGTGCTCGGATCCGACGTAGGCGGCGACCTCGTGTGCATACGGGGCGTCGCGGGTGGGATGCATGTCGCTGGGCGTGAAGTGCTCGTCCTGGTTGGCGAAATCGACGGCGAACGTCCGCACCGGCGTGCTCAGCGCACGGGCGGACAGCGCGGTGATCGCGCTGGAATCCAATCCGCCGGAGAGCAACACGCATTCGGGGACGTCGGCGACCAACTGCCGGCGAACGATGTCATCGAGCAGCTCGCGCACCCGGGAGACCGTGACGTCGCGATCGTCGGTGTGCAGTCGCGACTCCAACCGCCAGTAGGTGCGCTCCCGGATGCCGTGCTCGTCAACGGTGACGATCGTTCCGGGCTCGACCTCCCGCATGCCCTTCCAGACCGCGGTCCCCGGGGTCTTCACCGGCACGATGAGCTCGCGCAACCCCTCGAGGTCGACCTCCCGGGATGCCAGTTGATTGGCGAAAATCGCCTTGGGCTCCGAGCCGAACAGCACGCCGTCCCCGATCCGGTAGAAGTAGAACGGCTTGACTCCCATCCGGTCGCGGATCATCACCAGCTTGCGCTCCCGGGAGTCCCAGATCGCGAACGCATACATCCCGTTGAGCCGGTCGGCGAGCGCCTCGCCCCACTGCAGGTAGCCGCGCAGCACCACCTCGGTGTCGCTGGACGTCTTGAACCTGTGTCCCTTAGCGACCAACTCGCGGCGCAGCTCGGTGAAGTTGTAGGCCTCACCGGTGTACACCATGGCTACATCGCCGGCCGATGTCGAGACCACCATCGGCTGCACGCCGCCGGCAAGGTCGATCACCGATAACCGGCGGTGCCCCAACGCGACCTCGGGCCGCAACCACACCCCCGCCGCGTCGGGACCGCGGCACGCCATGGTCTCTGTCATCGCCTCGATCACGGCCCGTTCCCGGGTGAGATCCCGTGAGTAGTCCACCCAGCCGGTCATCCCGCACACGTCGATCAGCTCCCCAGCGGTCTAAGCATCATCGGTCTAGACGATATTGCGGGACTCGGTCTAGACGATATGGGGGGACTGTGGATTACACAGCGTTTCCGGAGGAAGGTTCGGTGCTCAGCTGGGTTTGGGGACGTTGCACTGTGTCACTGTGGGGTTGACGCCGAAGTAATTCAGCGGTCCGGCGAGCACGGTGACCGCGATTGTTCCTGCGCCGGAGCAGGTTTCGGCGGTGTGGGTGAAATAACCGCGTTGACCGGCCGCGACGGCGCCGATGACGAGCCAGACCATCACGAGCAGTCCGACGATACGTGTCATGTCTGACTCCTTGGATAGTCGAGAACCCCGCAGCCCGAGCCGCCACCCGTCAGTAGCGCGACAGGGTCACCGGGTGGCACATCAGTAGTAGTGGCGGCGACCGCCGACGGCGTGGCCCAGCGACCCCATCAACCACAGGACCGCACCGATGACAAGCAGGGCGACCCCGATGCTCCACAGGATGGGAATCTTGAACACGAATCCACATACGAGAAGAATGATTCCGAGCAGAATCATGGTGTTTTCACCTAATTTCGATCTTGATTCTCAGACCTTCAGTACACACCTGCACCCCACGTGTGTCAACGTGTTGACGTTCCCTGACCGCCTACCGGATGCACTCGATGAACGTCACCGGCGGGAAGTCCATGAACGTCGACCAGAACTGCGGATCATGCTCGGCCGGCGCGTCGGGAGACAGCCTCGGCCGGTGCCAGCGGACGTCGGTGAACCCCGCCCGGGCGAACGCCTCCTCGTGCGCGGCGACGCCGAGGTGGTAGTTCTCGATGGTGAACGGCCCGTCGTCGAGATGGAACGTCAGCCGGATCGGTGCGCCCTCCCGCCAGTCGCCGTCCACGGTGGTCTCGAATCCGTATTGGCGATACGACGGGGCGTCGGTGAAGTCCAGGGCCGGGTTGGTGTTGACGGTGACGAAGCGCCCCCCCGGTGTGAGGCACCGGGCGATCCCGTCGCACATCGCCTGCAACTCTGCGCGGGTGCGGGCGTAGTTGAGCAGGTAGGCGGCCACCGTCAGGTCGACTGGGTCGACGGCGGGCAGGGCGCGCGCATCGGCCACCGCGTAGCTGATACCCAGCGGCTGGCGCGCCTCCTGTGCTTGCGCCAGGGTGATCATGCCCGCCGACAGATCCAGCCCGGCCACTCGCGCGGCCCCGCGGTGGGCGATCAGCCGGGAGTAGAACCCCTCCCCGCACGCCAGATCCAAGACGGCCAGCCCAGTCGGGTCGCCGACCAGACCCATCAACGTGAAGCACTCGATGGAGGTCCGCCACGGCTGCTGCTTGGCCCGCTGATACTGCTCGGCAATCGGGTCGTAATCGGTCGCCACGGGTGAGTCACTTGATTTCGGCGAGCACGGTCCCCTGGGTGATGGCGGCGCCGGCCTCGACGGCGAGACCGGTGATGGTGCCGTCCTTGTGGGCGGTGACGGGGTTTTCCATCTTCATGGCCTCGAGTACCACCACCAGGTCGCCGGTGGAGACGACCTGCCCCTCTTCGACCGCGACCTTCACCACGGTGCCCTGCATGGGTGCGGTCACCGCGTCACCGGAGGCCGCGGCGCCCGCGTGCGCCCCGCGCGTACGCGCCTTGGGCTTCTTGCGGATCACACCGGCCTCGCCCCCGGCGGATCCGTTGCCCAGGGCCAGGTTGCCGGGCAGCGACACCTCGAGCCGGCGGCCATCCACCTCGACGACCACCTTCTGCCGCGGCCGGGCGTCGGCGTCGTCATCCAGGGACTCGGAACCGGTGAACGGCTCGACGGTGTTGTTCCACTCGGTCTCGATCCAGCGGGTGTGCACGGTGAAACCGTTCTCGTCGCCGATGAACGCCGGATCGGACACCACGGCTCGGTGGAAGGGGATGACCGTGGCCAGTCCCTCCACCTCGAACTCGTCGAGCGCGCGTCGCGCCCGCGCCAGCGCCTCGTTGCGGTCGGCCCCGTACACGATCAGCTTGGCCAGCATCGAGTCGAACTGGCCGCCGATCACCGAGCCGGTCTCCACGCCCGAGTCCAGGCGCACGCCCGGCCCGCTCGGCGGGTGGAACTTGGTCACCGGGCCCGGGGCGGGCAGGAAGCCGCGGCCGGCGTCCTCGCCGTTGATCCGGAATTCGATGGCGTGCCCGCGCGGCGTCGGATCCTCGGTGATGCTGAGCTTCTCGCCGTCGGCGACCTTGAACTGCTGCAGCACCAGGTCGATCCCGGCGGTTTCCTCGGTGACCGGGTGCTCGACCTGAAGGCGCGTGTTGACTTCCAGGAACGAGATCAGGCCATCCTGACCGACCAGGTACTCGACCGTGCCGGCGCCGTAGTAGCGGGCCTCCTTGCAGATCCGCTTGGCCGAGTCGTGAATCTCCTTGCGCTGGAAATCGGTAAGGAACGGCGCCGGCGCCTCCTCCACGAGCTTCTGGTAGCGGCGCTGCAGCGAGCAGTCCCGTGTGCCTGCGACGACGACGTTGCCGTGCTGGTCGGCGATCACCTGCGCCTCGACGTGGCGCGGCTTGTCCAGATAGCGCTCCACGAAGCATTCGCCGCGCCCGAACGCCGACGTCGCCTCGCGGACGGCCGACTCGAACAGCTCGGGAATCTCCTCGAGGTTGCGGGCCACCTTCATGCCGCGGCCCCCGCCGCCGAACGCCGCCTTGATGGCGATCGGCAGGCCGTACTCCCGAGCGAACGCGACCACCTCGTCGGCGTTCTTGACGGGGTCGGGGGTGCCGGGCACCAGGGGGGCCTGCGCGCGGGCGGCGATGTGGCGCGCGGTGACCTTGTCGCCGAGGTCGCGAATCGACTGCGGGCTGGGTCCGATCCAGATCAGGCCCGCGTCGATCACGGCCTGGGCGAAATCGGCGTTCTCCGAGAGGAATCCGTAGCCGGGGTGGATCGCGTCGGCGCCGGACTTCGCCGCCGCGTCGAGGATCTTGGCGAAGTCCAGGTAGGAC
>CAZZHX010000092.1:0-9742 GCA_964653535.1 uncultured Mycobacterium sp.
GTCAGCCAGTCGGTGCAGCCGAACGCCGCCGGCAGCAGGTGGTATCGCACGTGCGCCAGATCGTCGTAGGCGTGGCCGCGTTCGCTGATCACGTCCTCGATACCGTAGAGGCCGTTGTTGAGCACGAAGATCCGCGGCGTGGCACCGTAGCGGCCCATCACCCCGAGTTCGTTGAGAGTCAACTGGTGAGACCCGTCGCCGGTGACCAGCCAGGTGTGGCCGGAGGTTTTCGCCAGCGCCACACCGAGCGCGGCCGGGGTCGCCCAGCCGATCGACCCCCACAACCCCTGCTCCTCGGCGCCGACACCGGCCGGCAGGCGCATCCCGTTGAGGTGGAACATGCAGGTGCCGGTTTCGATCAACACCGTGTCGCCGGCCTTGAGCCGCCGCTGCAGGCGCGGGTAGAAGCTGGCTGAGGACGTCGGGTCGTCGGCCGAGCCAGTCAGCGGCAGCAACTCGCCGGCCGGGACCGCCGCCGACCGGCACGGGCCCACCTCGGCGACCAGCGCCTCCAGCACGTCGTCGATCGCCACGTTCACAAACACCTTCGTGCCGATGCGCACCCAGTTGTCGTGGATGCACACCGCGCGACTGGTCTGAAGCTCGGCGCCCCACATCCCGGTGTTCAGCTCGGTCAGCATCACCCCGCCGATGTCGAGGATGAGGTCGGCTCCCTCCACGGCGTCGCGCACCGCCGCAGGCTGGGAGCTGCCGGCCGCGTAGAGCCCCAGGAACTGGGGCATCGACTCATCGATCACACCCTTGTCGTAAGAGGTGATCGCCACCGGCAGCCCGGTCTTGGCGATCAGTGCGGCGGCCCGATCGGCCACGCCGTAGCGGGCGGTCATGGTGGTCACCAGTGCGACCGGGCGCTGCGCGGCCGCCAGCTTCACCTGGATCGCCGCCACGGCCGCCCGCAGCTCCGTGTCGTCGCTGTGCTGGCGCTTGAGCTGGCCCAGCGGCCGGCCCGTGACCGGGGTGCCGATCACCGGTGTGATCCCGCGCTCCTCGGAGATCACGATGTAGGCCGGCATCGCCTGGCGGAGCGCCTCGCGGATGACCCGCTCCAGTTCGTCGATGCAGTTCTCCGGGGTCAGCACCGCCGACACGCAGCACGCCGTCGCGGAGATCGACTGGAAGCGGTCGTAGCGGGTGTCACCCAGATTGTGGTGGGTGATGAGCCCCAACCGCTGGATGCGTTCGCTGGGCATGCCCACGATATGGAAAACCGGCAGCCGGTGCGCCCTGCTGCCCATCACGCCGTTCAGCGCCGAAAGCTCCCCCACGCCGTAGGTGGTAGACAGGATCGCCGCGCCGCGGATGCGGGCGTACCCGTCGGCGGCGTAGGCGGCATTGAGCTCGTTGGCGCACCCCACCCAGTCCAGCCCGGCGACCTGCTCGACGGCGTCGTCCACAGAGAAGGCGTAGTCGCCAGGCACCCCGAAGACTTTGTCGATACCCAGCTGGGACAGCCGACGCAGGGTGTACTCGGCAACGGTCGGCTGGCTCATGCCGCGCGCTCCTCATCATGAGTCGTAACGGGTTTCACGGGCCGTGGAGCTTCACCGGCATCGTAACCCAGGCGCGCCTGACCTACTCCGCGGCAAATTGGAATACGCTGCGGGACATGGACGGCACCGACCCAGAACCCCCCGCCGCCGCAGCCCCGAGTCGGGCTCCCAGCCAGGCAGAGGCCCTCGCGGCGCACGCCGAGGCATCGATTTCCGAGGACGCGATCCTGGCGGCCGCGCGCGAGCGGGCCGTGGAGATCGGCGCGACGCCGGTGACCCCGGGCGTCGGCGCGCTGCTGAGCCTGCTGACCCGGCTCAGCGGCGGCAAGGCCGTCGCCGAAGTGGGCACCGGCGCAGGAGTGAGCGGGCTGTGGTTGTTGTCGGGCATGAGCGACGACGGCGTGTTGACGACGATCGACATCGAGCCCGAATACCAGCGCCTGGCCAAGGAGGCGTTCGCCGAGGCCGGTCTCGAGCCCGCGCGGACCCGCCTGATCGGGGGCCGGGCCCAGGATGTCCTCACCCGGCTCGCCGACGGGTCGTATGACCTGGTGTTCATCGACGCCGATCCCATCGATCAGCCTGCTTACGTGGTCGAGGGCGTGCGGCTGCTGCGTCCGGGCGGGGTCATCGTGCTACACCGGGCGGCGCTGGGCGGGCGGGCCAATGATCCGGCGGCGCGCGCCCCCGAGGTGGTCGCCGTGCGTGAGGCGGCGCGGCTCATCGCGGAGGACGCGCGACTCACCCCGGCGCTGGTGCCACTCGGGGACGGCCTGCTCGCCGCCGTCCGTGACTGAACGCCCCGCCTAAATCCAGACGCCCTTGCCCACCGCGACGACGCCGCCCGGGCTGATCATGAACCGTTCACGGTCCTTCTCCAGGTCCACCCCGACCATCTCGCCGGGCCCCACGACGACGTTCTTGTCCAGGATCGCGTGGCGCACCACGGCACCCCGGCCCACGCGGGCCCCCGGCATGATCACACTGCCCTCCACGATCGCGCCGTCGTCGATCACGACGCTGGACGACAACACGGAGTTACGCACCGAAGCCGCCGAGATGATGCTGCCGGCCCCCACCATTGACTCCTGCGCGGAGCCGCCGTTGACGAACTTGGCCGGCGCCAGGTTCTCCGACTCCCCGCGGATCGGCCAGCGCTTGTTGTAGAGGTTGAACACCGGATGCACCGACACCAGGTCCATGTGCGCGTCATAGAACGCGTCCAGCGTGCCGACGTCACGCCAGTAGCCCCGGTCTCGCTCGGTAGCGCCGGGCACCTCGTTGTCGTGGAAGTCGTACACCGCGGCCAAACCGTCGTCCACCAGGCGCGGCATGATGTCGCCACCCATGTCGTGGTCTGAGCGATCGTCATCGGCGTCGGCGCGGATCGCGTCGATGAGGACCTTGGTGGTGAAGATGTAGTTGCCCATCGATGCGAACGTCGACTCGGGGTCGTCGTGGATTCCGGGGGGATCCAGCGGCTTCTCCGCGAACGTGCGGACGCATCCGGAATCGTCGGCCTCGATGCACCCGAAGGCGGTGGCCTCGCTGCGCGGGATCCGGATACCGGCCACGGTCGCGCCGGCGCCGGTGTCGATGTGAAACTGGAGCATCTGCTCCGGGTCCATCCGGTACACGTGGTCGGCACCGAAAACCACAATGTACTCGGGGTCTTCGTCGTAGATCAGGTTCAGCGACTGGTAAATCGCATCGGCGGAACCGGTGAACCAGCGCGGGCCGAGCCGCTGCTGCGCGGGCACCGAGGTGATGTACTCGCCGGCCAGCCCGGACAGCCGCCAGTTCTGCGAAATGTGGCGGTCGAGTGAATGCGACTTGTATTGCGTGAGAACGCAGATCCGCAGATAGCGGGCGTTGACGAGGTTGGACAACACGAAATCTATCAGCCGATAGGCGCCGCCGAAGGGAACCGCGGGCTTGGCCCGGTCCGCCGTCAGCGGATACAACCGCTTGCCCTCACCGCCGGCCAGGACGATGCCCAGCACGTGTGGCGCTTCCCTCATGGCCTTAACCTATAGGCCACCGGGAGTCGCTGCCAGGTTCACCGCATTGAGTGCGCCCGACTCGCCGCGCGCCGGGAAGCCGAACTAGCGTTCGGGGTATGCGGGTGGCGATGATGACTCGGGAGTATCCGCCCGAGGTCTACGGGGGCGCCGGAGTCCACGTCACCGAATTGGTCGCCCAGCTCAGCCGGCTGTGCGCGGTCGACGTGCACTGCATGGGCGCGCCACGACCGGGGGTTACAGCCCACCAGCCCGATCCGCGGTTGCAGGACGCCAACGCAGCACTGTCCACGGTGTCGGTGGATCTGATGATGGCCAACGCCGCGGCGGCGGCCACCGTGGTGCACTCACACACCTGGTACACCGGTCTGGCTGGCCATCTGGCCGCGCTGCTCTACGACATTCCCCACGTCGTGACCGCGCATTCGCTCGAGCCGCTGCGCCCGTGGAAGGCCGAACAACTCGGCGGCGGCTACCGGGTCTCGACGTGGGTGGAGCGCACCGCGGTGCTGGCCGCTCGCGCCGTCATCGCGGTCAGTTCCGCGATGCGCGAAGACATCCTGCGGGTCTACCCCGCACTGGATCCGGGCCGAGTACACGTCATCCGCAGCGGGATCGACACCGACGTGTGGTGCCCGGCCGAGCCGGCGCGATCCGGCTCCCTGCTGGCCGAGCTGGGAGTCGATTTGGGCCGGCCAATCGTGGCGTTCGTCGGACGGATCACCCGACAGAAGGGGGTCGCCCACCTGGTGGCGGCCGCGCATCGGTTCAGCCCCGACGCGCAGTTGGTGCTGTGCGCCGGGGCCCCCGACACCCCCGAACTCTCCGACGAGATCTGGGGCGCGGTAGCCGAGCTGGCCCGCCACCGCACCGGAGTGTTCTGGATCCGCGACATGCTTCCGATCGGAGATCTACGCGAGCTCCTCACGGCGGCAACTGTTTTCGTGTGCCCGTCGGTCTATGAGCCGCTGGGTATCGTGAACCTGGAAGCCATGGCCTGCGCGACGGCGGTGGTCGCCTCCGACGTCGGCGGAATTCCGGAGGTGGTCGTCGACGGGTCGAACGGGACGCTGGTGCATTACGACGCCGACGATCCGGCCGGGTACCAGGCCGGCCTGGCCGACGCGGTCAATGAGTTGATCGCCGACCGGGACACGGCGACACGATACGGCGTGGCCGGGCGCCAGCGCTGCATCGAGCGCTTCTCGTGGGCCGGCGTCGCCGAGCAGACTCTGGAGATTTACCGGGCGGCCGGGGCGTGACCCTAGCTGGTGACGGCCTTGAGTTCGTCGCCCAGGGCCGCCGCTTCGTCGGGGGTCAGTTCGACGACTAGTCGACCGCCTCCCTCCAGCGGTACCCGCATCACGATGCCGCGCCCCTCCTTGGTCGCTTCCAGAGGACCGTCTCCGGTCCGGGGCTTCATCGCCGCCATCGAGCGCTCCCTCCAGCTTCGAACCGGTCCGCTACCGCGGACCCGGCAGGCGCTGAGCAGGCCGCGCGAATTTCCGGCCACACCCGGCACCGAGATGCCTGATCACCCCCCATTGTTCCCTATCGAGGTAACGACCGGAACAAAGACCCACTTCTCGGGCCTGCAGGGGCCCGTCACGCCGCGCCGGCCGGCACCCAGCAGTCACGGATGTGGTCGTCCACCATGCCAGTGGCCTGCATCAGCGCGTAGGCGGTCGTCGGGCCAACGAAGCGAAACCCGCGCCGCCTCAACTCGCGTGCCATCGCCTTCGATTCCTCGGTAGCCGAGGGGATTTCGGAAGACTCAGCCGGCCGGGGCCGAGGCGGCGGGGCGAACGACCACAGCAGGTCGGACAGCGCCGCCGGAGACCCGAGGGCGATGGCCGCCCGCGCGTTGGCGATGGTCGCCTCGATCTTGGCGCGATTGCGGACGACGCCCTGGTCGGCCATCAGCCGCTGCACGTCGGCGTCGGTGAAGCCGGCCACCGTCTCGATGTCGAAGCCGGCGAAGGCGCGCCGGAAATTCTCCCGTTTGCCCAGGATGATCAGCCACGACAGGCCGCTCTGGAACGCCTCGAGGCTCAACCGCTCGAACAGGGCCACCGGATCGCGCACCGGGCGCCCCCACTCCTGGTCGTGGTACTCGCGATATATCTGCTGGCCGGTGGCCCAGCCGCAGCGGACCGGCCCCTGGACACCTACTTCGTTCACAACAAGTCCTGACGGTCCTTCCGGTCGTCAGGTTCCCTCGATTCGGGCCGGCCCTCGACGTCGTTGTGGGGGTCGATCGACGGTGACTGGGCGAGCTGGCCGCGCAACGCCTCGAGCTCCCGGGCGAGTCGGTCGAGGACCCAGTCCACCTCGCTGGTCTTGTACCCGCGCAGCGCCTGGGTGAACTTGACGGCGTCGACGTCGGCGCCCGTCACACCGTAGGCGGGCAGCACCGTCGCCGTCGTGCCCCGCGGCAGCGGCGGCAGTTGCTCGCCGCGCCCGAACAGCAGACTGGCGGCGCCGAACAACACGATCGCCACCAGCACCAGCACCACCAGATACACCAACACCAACGCCACGGGTTCGATAGTGCCCTATGCCGCCGGATCGGACGACGCCGACGGATCGGACGACGCCGCCGGCGCCCCGCCGGTCAGCGGGCGGTCAGAGGTTGTGCAGTCCCTGCATCGGCGGCCGGTCCACCAGGGACACCGGGGAGGTGTGGGGACCGTCAGCAAAGAACTGGGTCAACCCGATCCCGGAATCGTGGATGCCGCACCGGGACAACAGCGTGGCCATCACCTGCCGGCTCATCGCGCCCAACTCGGCGAGCGGCCGGTTGCGGTGTGCGCGCACGCCGAGGTTGACCTGGGCGATCGCGTCCGGGCCCAGCTGGTCGAGGGTATCCACCAGCAGGCCGATCTCCACGCCGTAGCCCGGTGCGAACGGCAGCGACGTCAGCAACTCGCGGGTGGCCGCGTACTCCCCGCCCAACGGCTGCAGTATGCAGCCCAGTTCGGGCCGCAGCGCCGCCAGCAACGGCCGCGCCACCAGTTCGGTGACCCGGCCCCCGCCCGTGGCCCCAGCGCCGCCACTCGCATCGCCGACGGTGAGGGGCCGTCGGTAGAAACTTTTGACCAGCGCAAGCCCGTCGCCGGTCAGCAGCGGAGCCACCAGCCAGGGCACGAACATCGGGTCGGGGCCGATCAGGTCCGAGTCGATGAACACGACGATGTCGCCGCTGGTGACCGCGAGCGAGCGCCACAGCGCCTCGCCCTTGCCGGGCCGGATCGGGACCTGGGGCAGCGCCTGTTCGCGGCTGACGACGCGGGCACCGGCGGCGTCGGCGCGGATCCCGGTGTCGTCGGTGGAGCCGGAGTCCAGCACGATGAGCTCGTCGACCAAGCCGTCAACCAGCGGCGAGATGCTGTCGACCACCGATGCGATGGTGTCCTGCTCGTCGAGCGCCGGCAGCACCACCGAGATCGTCCGCCCGGCCTTGGCAGCCTGTAGCTCGTCGAGGGTCCAGCCCGGGCGTTTCCAGGTGCCGTCGGGCAGCCAGGTGTCACCGGGGCGGGCAGCGTGGACGCCGGCGGGAGCGACATCGTCGGCGAACAGCTCCGATGCCGTCATACGAGTCCCCGCACCGTGCGCGTCGGGGGGCGCGTGCCCTGGATCGAGGCCACCATTTCTAGCACCCTGCGGGTGGCGGCGACCTGGTGCACGCGGAACATCCGGGCGCCGGCCGCCGCCGCGAGCGCGGTGGCCGCCAGGGTCCCCTCGAGTCGTTCGGTCAATTCCACGCCCAAAGTCTCCCCGACGAAGTCCTTGTTGCTCAACGCCATGAGCACAGGCCACCCGGTGTCCACCAGATCGCGCACATGGCGCAGGATCACCAATCCGTGGAACGTGTTCTTCCCGAAGTCGTGGGTCGGGTCGATGAGCACCCGGTCGCGGGCCACGCCGGCGGCAACCGCGCGTTCGGCCGCGGCCGTGACCTGGCGGATGACGTCGTCGACCACGCCGCGTGTGGTGGTTCCGTAGTGCACCCGGAACGGGCGCGTGCGCGGCAGCGCGCCGCCGGTGTGCGAGCACACCAGGCCCGCGCCGCACGATGCGGCGACCCCGGCGAGGTCCGGGTCGATGCCGGCCCAGGTGTCGTTGATGATGTCCGCCCCTGCCGCGCAGGCCACCCGCGCAACCTCCGCGCGCCAGGTGTCGGCGCTGATCAGCTGGTCGGGATAGGCGCCGCGGAGCCACTCGATGAACGGCACCAGCCGGGCGGTCTCCATCTCGGCGTCGACGACCTCGCCAGGGCCGGCTTTGACCCCGCCCACGTCGATCACATCGGCGCCCTCGGCGACAGCCCGGTCCACGGCGGCGCGGGCGGCCTCGTCATGGAAGGTCGCGCCCTTGTCGTAGAACGAGTCCGGGGTGCGGTTGATGATCGCCATGATCAGCGCGCGATCGCTTGCGACCGGGCGGCCGCAAAACTGGGTGGACTGCACGCCTCTATGGTGCCTGGTCACCGTGCCGGGCGTGACCGAGGATCGCCCATCGCGGACCACCGCGGTGGTCTGCGGCTCCGTCGGCTGTCGAAATGATCCGCGCTTTTCAGCGGGTCAACGCGTTGATCCAGTCGCAGTGAGCAGGAAAATCCCTCGTGAGCGTCTCCCGGTCACCGAGCTCACACTCATCGTCCTGCCAACCCGGAACCATGGTGCACCCGAAGAGAGCCCAGCCATGACCCTTGTTCGCTCCTGGACGTAGCCGCGCACCCTGCCACTGACCGGCGCGGACCACGACCTGGGGCGCATTCCCTGACAGCAGATCTGATCCGAGGATATGGACATGGAGGGCTCCCGTCGACGGATCGATCGTCGCAAGCTCGGCCGGGTCGCCCGCATGAAAATTCCACATTTCGTCGATCTTCAGTTTGTGCAGGACAGAGAAGTCGTTGTCCGTGATGAGGAAAAGAATGGCAGTCCCCGCGGGTCTCCCCCCGGAGTGGAGGGATCCCCCGTCCACGTGCGCAGAAAATAACCCCCTCGTGCGGAAGCGGAGCCAGCTTAAGGCGCGAGATCAACAGTGCTGCTTGATCGTTCATGGGCTCATCGCGGGGCGCATGCCTGCAGCGCGGCACCCACCTTGTCGACGAGCACCACCCGGTCCATCGCCGTCTGCGAGACGTAGCCGCGGTCGGCCAACCCGTACAACCAGACCCAGAGACCCTCAAAATGGCCGAACGGGTCCAGCACCACGATCGGCTTATCGTGCAGGCCGAGGTAGCCGGCGGTCCAGGCATCGAGCAACTCGTCCAGGGTGCCGATGCCGCCGGGCAGCACGATGAACGCATCGGCGCGGTCTTCCATCACCCGCTTGCGCTCCCCCAAGGTCGCGCTGACGATCAGCTCGTCGGCCTCCGCGTCGGCGATCTCGCGACGCATCAGGATCTGGGGGATCACCCCGACGGTCCGGCCCCCGCGCGAGCGTGCCGCGCTCGCCACGGCACCCATGGCCGAGACGCGGCCGCCGCCCGAAACCAGGGTCCACCCCCGTGCGGCGATCGCCTCGCCGAGTTCGGTGGCCAGCGCCAGCAACTCGGGTTCCTGGGGCCCGGACGCGCAGTACACGCACACCGTCCGTCCGCTCCCCTGGGTCATACCCGCCAAAGGTAGACCAGGCGCACCGCCGTGCGGGAATTCAGGCATAAGATCCGGCGGGTGCCGAGTCGATGGGACGTGCCCGACCATGCGGCGGCGCTGGAGCGGCTGAACGTCGCCGTGACCACCGGCCGCGGGTGCGCCGTGCTCGGACCCGACGGCGTCGGCAAATCCACCCTGGCCCGGCTGGCCGCGGAAAACCTCTCGCGACGGCACCCAGCCACGGTGACCCGCTGGGTCACCGGCACACCCACCGAACGAGCGGTCCCGTTCGGGGCCTTCAGCCATCTGGTGGAGATCGCCGACGTCGGCAAGCCGGCCGCGTTGCTGCGGGCGGCCCGGGCGTCGCTGGGCGCCGATCGGCCGGACGATCTGCTGCTGATCGTCGACGACGCCCACGATCTGGACATCCTGTCGGCCACCCTGGTCTACCAGTTGGCGCTGGCCGGTGCGGCGCGGATGATCGTGACCGCCCGCGCCGAGGCGGCGCCCGAGGCGATCGCGGCCCTGTGGACCGACGGGCTGCTCGATCGCGTCGACGTCGAGCAGCCCGACGGGAGCCCTGAGCCCATAGGGGCCGCTGAGG
>CAZZHX010000092.1:9842-11387 GCA_964653535.1 uncultured Mycobacterium sp.
GGCCTCCGGGGCCTCAGGGACCTCTGGGCGCTCGGAACCCGTGAAGGTCGATGCGTTCATCGCCGGATTGCCGGCGCCGGCGCGCTCTGTGCTGCATTACCTAGCGGTCGCGGAGCCGCTGTCGCTGGCCGATCTGACCACCCTCGCCGGTGACGGCGCGGTGCAGGAGGCGGTGACCTGGGGCGCCGCCGAGACCCGGCTGCGCGGCGGCCGAGGGAGCGACCCCGTCGTCTACACCGCGCACCCGCTGTTCGCCGAACGCGCGCGCGCTGCCCTGGGCCCCGACGAGGAGCGGCGACTGCGCACCGACGTAGTCGACCTGCTGGCGCAGCAGCCCTTGGACCACCTGAGCGACCGGCTGCGGCTGGCCTCCCTGGCGCTGGACAGCGATGCCCCGCAACCGATCGCGGAGGTCGTCGCCGGCGCGCAGCAGGCCTTGTACCTGGGCGACCTGGCGCTCGGGGAACGGCTGGCCCGCGCTGCCCTGGAGCGCTCGGGCGGACTCGCTTCGCGGCTCGCGCTGGCGACCTCCCTGGGGTGGCAGGGCCGTGGCCGCGAGGCCGACGCGGTGCTGACCGCCGTCGACTCCGCGGCGCTGGCCGAACCGGCGCTGATGGACTGGGCGATGCTGCGCGCGGCGAACCAGTTCTGGATGCTCAGCGAGCCGGAGCGGGCCACCGCGTTCCTGCGCACCGTCCGCAGCCGGGTCACCGGCGCCGCCGCGCAGACCACCCTGGATGCGCTCAGCGCGACCTTCGCGATGAACGCCGGCAATGTCGGGCACGCCGTCAAAGTCGCCGGCGGGGTGCTGGCGTCGCCGTCGGCGGACGATCAGGCGGTGGCCTGGGCGGCCAGCGCGGCCGCGTTGTGCGCGGCGCGGCAGGGCCGGATCGACGAGGTCGAACCCCTGGCGCAGCGCGCCTCGGCCGCCAAGCATCCCGGGCTGTTGCGCTTCACCGCCGGGCTGGCCAGGACCAGTGCACTGCTGATGACGGGCAGGCTCGACGAGGCGCGCGACATCGCCGAGCAATACACCGATTTCGCGGAATTGCAGCAACCGGGCCGCGCGATCGGCGAGGTGCTGCTGGCGCACGTCCTGATCGCGGGCGGCGAATTCGACCGGGCCGCAGCACTGCTCGATCCGGCGGCCGCCGCGCTGGAGAGAACCGGCTACTCGTGGGGTCCCTTGTCGCTGATGCTGATGGCCACCGCGCTGGCACGGCAGGGGAACATACCCGGGTCGGCGAAAGCCCTGCGGCGCGCCGAGTCCCGGCACGGAACCAAGTCGGCGCTGTTCGCTCCCGAGCTCGGGTTGGCGCGGGCCTGGTGCCTGGCGTCCGTGCGGGACGCGCCGGGCGCGGTGGCCTCGGCTCGTGACGCCGCCCGCATGGCCGAACGCGGCGGGCAGTCCGCGGTGGCGCTGCGCGCCTGGCATGAGGCCGTCTGTCTTGGGGACATCCGCGCCGCCGATTCCCTGGCCCGGCTCTGCGCCGAGATTGATTGCGCTGCCGGGCGACTCGCACTCGCCCATGCGCGAGCCCTGAC
>CAZZHX010000093.1:0-11132 GCA_964653535.1 uncultured Mycobacterium sp.
TCGCCTCACCGATCCCGGCCAGATCCCCCGACGCCTGGGCCAAGGCCTCGGGCGCTGCGAAAACGTACGACGACATGGGGGGCTCCGATCACCGCGGGTGGGACAAGTAACAGCTATCGATTGTTACCCAGGTCGGAGCGCGTGTCACGATTCTGCAGAATTTGGGTTGCCGTGGCGGGCGCCGCTCCGCTGCCTGGCAGGGTGGCCGCACGGTCAGACCGCGGGGTTCACCTCGGGCCGCAGCCCCAGTAGCCAGTCACACCACGCATCGATTCCCGCGCCGGTGCGCGCGCTCAGTTCGATCGCTTGCACGCCCGGGTTGACGGCGCGCAGGTTGGCGTAGAAGGCGTCCAGGTCGTAGTCCAGGTGCGGGATCAGGTCCACTTTGTTGACGACGACGAGGTCGACGGCCCGGAACATCACCGGGTACTTCAGTGGCTTCTCTTCGCCCTCGGTGACCGAGTAGACCATCGTGCGCGCGTGCGCCCCCACGTCGAATTCGGCTGGGCACACCAGGTTTCCGACGTTCTCGATGATCACCAAGTCGAGCTCGGCGAGCGGTAGTCGGCCCAGAGCCGAACGCACCATGGGCGCGTCGAGGTGGCACTCGCCACCGAATCCGTTCGAGGTGTTGATCAGCGCGATGGCCGCGCCGAATCCGGACAGGCGGTCGGCGTCGATGGACGTCTCGATGTCGCCTTCGATGATGCCGATGCGGACCCGGTCGTGCAGCCGGCGCAATGTCTCGGCCAGCAGCGTCGTCTTCCCCGCTCCCGGCGACGACATCATGTTCACCGCCACCAGTGCGGCGGCGTCGAAGTCGCGCCGGTTGGCGGCCGCGGTGTGATCGTTTTCGGCGAAGATCCGCTCGAGCACCACGACACGCTCGGCCCCGGTCGAGTACCCCGAATGGTCGCCATGGTCATGGTCATGGTCATGGTCGTGGTCGTGGTCATGGTCGTGGTCGTGGTCATGAGCGTGGTCATGGTTGTGAGCGTGGTCATGGTCGTGCCGGTGAAACCTGCCCATGGCGTCAGACCTCCGCGAGATCGAGTGAGGTGATGAGGAATTCGTCCCCTGCGATGAGATCGACAATCTGCCCGGGACAGGAGGGGCACACCAGCATGGGCTCCTCGAGTACCTGCGCGCGGCCGCAGCCGGTGCAGCGGATCTTGGCCGGGATTCGTTCCACGGCGAGTTCCGCACCGGCCAGTTCCGAGGCCTCGGTCACCAGAGACCAGCAGTAGACGAGGGTGTCGGGCACGATCTGGCGCATCGCGCCGACCCGAAGGTGAACCGTCTGCACCTGCCTGCCCTCAGCATGCTGTCGCACGATGCCCATGATCGAACTGCAGATCGACAGTTCGTGCACGCGCGCCTCCTCAGGACAGACGATGACCTTACAACGTTCGGCGCATCACTGCCGCAACGTTTCTGACGGCGTCATTCCCCACCTCTTGCGGTACTCGACGGCAAAACTGCTGAGGTGGTGAAAACCCCACCTGTTGGCCACCGCCGTCACGGTCACCCCGTCGCCGGGCAGCGCGTCGGACAGTTCGTGGTGCACCCGCTCGAGCCGCCGTTCCCGGACGTAGGTCATCGGCGACAGGCCGAGTTCCTCGCGGAAACCCTGCTGGATCGACCGGACACTCATGTGGACGTTCCGGGCGATCGCCTCCATGGTGATCGGCTCCCCGAGATGAGCATCGATGTAGTCCATGGCGTCGTGCACCACGCGCCTGGTGGCAGGCTCGGCGGGCCGCACGAACTCGTCGTGGTACGTGGACGGCTGGATGTGCAACAGGGTGTTCATCAGCAGCTCTTCGATACCGCTGATGCCGTGACCGCGGTGCACCAGCGACCCTTCCTCGTAGACCTCGGTATGCAACAACTGGACGGCGGCGTGCCACCGCACCGCGACATCGCTGGTGAGGTCGAACTCGGGGTGAAACACCAGCGGACCGGACAACCGCCGGCCCCGTAAGCGGACCAGGTATTCCAGCAATGCCGTGTCCTCGAAGCGGAAGAGCAGCTGCGGCGAGTCGTCGTCCAGGTGCATCGTCACGCCGCCGCGGGGGCTGGTCACCAGCGCGTGAATGGTGTTCGCCTCGAACTCGTGGCCATTGTGATGGCTCTGGGCGCGCCCGTTCATCAGCATATGCACCCCGAAATAACCTCTGACAGAGGGGATTTCCAGGGTAGCTCGCACATGGAGGTCGAGGTAGAGCAGGCTGATGTTGCGCAGTCGGATGCCGTGCATGACGGCTGCGAATCCCGCGTCGCCGTCGCCCACCGTGATTCGGGTCGGCGCCAGTGCCCGGCCGATCATCGCCGAGGCCTCCCTGACATCCTCCGTGTAGAAGATCTCGCGGTCGGCCAGGGCGGGTGGCACGCCACGCGAGCGGATCTTGCGGCGAACCGGGTTGTCCGTGCGCCGAGTGTCGATGAAGCCCAGCCTGCTCAGGCGCGACATCGGGTCTCCTCAGCGTCAAGTTTGCGGACTCTTTTGAGCGCATCTGCGCGCATAAGTCTGCGTAATTTTGACAGTCGCTGCGCGAAAGCGATAGTGGCTCGCGTCATCGACGGCTAGCGTCTGTGATCGCCGACACATGATTCCCGCGAGCCCGAGGAGGGTATGCGTGACCGCAGACGTTTCGCTCGCACCCGTCGCCGACCCCGCTGACGACCTCGCCGCACGGCTCGACGATCCTCAGGTCAGGGCGTCGCTGACGCGGATTCTCGATAACGCCGACCTGTTGGCAATCATGGTCACCGCCCTCGACGGGCTGCTGCGGCGAGCGGACGTCATCGGCGATTCGCTGACTTCGGGCGTCGCCGACATCCGCACTGTGGCGAGCGCCAACGGTGGCACCATGGGCGATACCGTCACGCGGCTGTCGGGCGCCCTGGCCGCCGGGTTGCCCGTGCTCGAGAAGATCCTGAACTCCCCCCTGGCCCAACCACAGACCGCCGACGTGCTGCTAGGCGTCGGGGAGGCGCTGGTGGAGGGGAACCGGGCCGCGGCCGCCGACACGCGGGGACCCAAAGGCGTCTTCGGGCTGCTCAAGGCGGCAAAGGATCCCGACGTGGCGCGGGGTCTGGGGTTCCTGCTCCAGGTTGCCCGCGCACTGGGCCGCAACATCGCCACGCAGCAGTAAGCCCCCACCACCCGAACAGCCGAACAGCCGAACACCCACCGTACGACCGCACGATCGAGAGGAGTTTTCATGGCATCCGTGCTCTGGTTCCAAGGAGGCGCGTGCAGCGGCAATACGATGTCGTTCCTCAACGCCGAGGAACCCAACGTCGTCGACCTGATCGTCGACTTCGGCCTCGACCTGTTGTGGCACCCGTCGCTGGGGCTCGAGCTCGGGAAGAACGCCCAGAAGGTGTTCTGGGACTGCGCCAATGGCGAACGGCCCCTGGACATCTTCGTCTTCGAGGGCAGCGTCATCGAGGCGCCCAATGGCTCCGGGCGTATGGACATGTTCGCCGACCGGCCCATGAAGGACTGGGTCACGGACCTGTGCGCGGCCGCCCAGATCGTGGTTGCCATCGGTGACTGCGCCTGCTGGGGCGGTATCCCGGCGACCGAACCTAACCCGTCGGCGTCCACCGGCCTGCAGTTCCACAAGCGGAGCAAGGGCGGGTTCCTCGGCCCCGACTTCAAGTCCAAGATGGGCCTGCCGGTGATCAACATCCCCGGGTGCCCGGCGCACCCGGACTGGATCACCCAGATCATCGTCGCCCTGGCCACTGGCCGGGCCGGCGACATCTCCCTCGACGAATTGCACCGGCCGGAGACGTTCTTCAAGACGTTCACCCAGACCGGGTGCACCCGGGTGCAGTTCTTCGAATACAAGCAGTCGACCATGTCGTTCGGCGAGGGAACCCGAACCGGCTGCCTGTTCTACGAATTCGGCTGCCGCGGCCCCATGACACACTCGCCGTGCAACAGGATTCTGTGGAACCGCCAGTCGTCGAAAACCCGCGCCGGCATGCCCTGCCTGGGGTGCACGGAGCCGGAGTTCCCGCACTTCGACCTGGCGCCCGGCACGGTGTTCAAGACGCAGAAGGTCAGCGGCGTCATCCCGAAGGAAGTCCCCGAGGGTACCGACCACCTCACCTACATGGCGCACGCGGCGGCCGCGCGCATCGCTGCGCCGCAGTGGTCCAAAGAGGACATGTTCGTCGTCTGACCCCCACCAGCAACGCCCTCACCGAATACTTCTGCGAAAGGTTTCACCATGACCACACTGGATCTGTTTGTCAGCCCCCTGGGGCGCGTGGAGGGTGACCTCGACGTGCGCGTCACCATCGAAGACGGAGTGGTGACCTCCGCCTGGACTGAGGCCGCCATGTTCCGCGGCTTCGAGATCATCCTGCAGGGCAAGGACCCGCAAGCCGGCCTCGTGGTCACGCCGCGCATCTGCGGAATCTGCGGCGGCAGCCACCTGTACAAGTCCGCCTACGCGCTGGACACCGCGTGGCGCACCCACATGCCACACAACGCGACGATGGTGCGCAACATCTGTCAGGCCTGCGAGACGCTGCAGTCGATCCCGCGGTATTTCTACGCGCTGTTCGCCATCGACCTGACCAACAAGAACTACGCCAAGTCTGCGCTCTACGCCGAATCGGTGCGCCGCTTCGCCCCGTACGTTGGCACCAGCTACCAGCCCGGCGTCCTGTTGTCGAACAAACCCGTCGAGGTGTACGCGATCTTCGGCGGTCAGTGGCCGCACTCGAGCTTCATGGTGCCCGGCGGTGTCATGTGCGCGCCGACGCTCTCGGACGTGACCCGCTCGATCGCGATCCTGGAGCACTGGAAGGACAACTGGCTGGAGAAGCAGTGGCTGGGCTGCTCCGTGGACCGCTGGCTGGCGAACAAGACCTGGGAGGACGTGCTGGCCTGGGTTGACGAGAACGAGGCTCAGCACGACAGCGACTGCGGGTTTTTCATCCGGTTCTGCCTCGACGTCGGGCTCGACAAGTACGGCCAGGGTGTCGGTAACTACCTCGCCACCGGCACCTACTTCGAGCCGTCGCTGTACGAGAACCCGACCATCGAGGGCCGCAACGCCGCGCTGATCGGTCGCTCGGGCATCTACGCCGGCGGCCAGTTCCACGAATTCGACCAAGCCCGGGTGCGCGAGGACGTCACGCACTCGTTCTACAAGGGCACCGGCGCGCTGCACCCCTTCGACGGCGAGACCATCCCGATCGACCCCGAAGAAGGCCGCAAGCAAGGCAAGTACAGCTGGGCGAAGTCGCCACGCTACGACGTGCCCGGGCAGGGCCACATCCCACTGGAGGCGGGGCCGCTTGCACGCCGGATGGCCGCCGGAGGGCCCAACCCCGCGGCGCACCAGGACAACGACCCGCTGTTCGTGGACATGTTCAACAAGATCGGGCCCAGCGTGTTCGTGCGCCAGCTCGCCCGGATGCACGAGGCGCCGAAGTACTACAAGTGGACCCGCTCCTGGCTCTCGCAGCTCGACCTAAAGGAGAGCTTCTACACCAAGCCCACCGAGTACGCCGAGGGCCGGGGCTTCGGCTCCACGGAGGCCGCCCGCGGGGCGCTGTCGGACTGGATCGTGATCGAGGACAACAAGATCAAGAACTACCAGGTGGTGACCCCGACGGCGTGGAACATCGGGCCGCGCGACGGAACCGACGTGCTCGGCCCGATCGAACGCGCCTTGGTCGGCTCCCCCGTGGTGGATGCCGAAGACCCCGTCGAGCTCGGCCACGTGGCCCGCAGCTTCGACTCCTGCCTGGTGTGCACCGTGCACGCCTACGACGGCAAGACCGGCAAGGAGATGTCGAAGTTCGTCATCAACGGAATGGTGTGATTCCCACGTCGAAAATCCGGGAGACCGTTTCCGACAACGCACCACAGCCCGGCAGTTCCGATCCGTCCCTGGATCCACCGGGCTGTGAGCTGCTGGTCGTCGGCTGCGGCAACCTTCTGCGCGGCGACGACGGCGTCGGGCCGATCCTGATCCGGCACCTCTGGGAGCGCGGCGTACCCGACGGCGCCCGACTGGTCGACGGCGGCACCGCCGGCATGGACGTTGCGTTCCAGATGCGCGGAGCCGGGCGGGTCGTCATCATCGACGCAGCCGCCACGGGTGCCGCACCGGGCACCATCTACCGGGTGCCCGCTGCCGAGATCGCCGAGCTGCCACCGCTGCAGGGCCTGCACACCCACTCGTTCCGGTGGGACCACGCGGTCGCCTTCGCCCGCTGGGCGCTGGCCGACGCCTGCCCCGACGACATCACGGTGTTTCTGATCGAGGCGGGCGGCGTCGGCTACGGCGACGACCTGAGCGCACCGGTCAGCACGGCGATGGAGCGGGTGCTCGACGTGATCGAGAACGACTACCTGCTGCCCCTGCGGCCCGACGCGCCCACGGCGGCAGCCGAATTGACTGTCGAATTCACTGCCGACGGCTACCTGCGACTCGGCGCGCACCTGGCCTCGGCGCACTTCCCGACCGACGTGGCCGTCGGGTCGGTCCGCGACGGCGAACTTTGGCTGATGCCCTTGCGGGGACCCCGCAGCGGAGGCCTGCTGCTCAAGCAACGCACCCCGGCCGGCGATCGCGCCGTGCTGGTCCGAGAGGTGCTCGACGACGCCACCCCCGACGGTGTGCGCCGTGCGTCCTGGGACGCCGCCCAGGGCGCACTGCGGATTCCGCTGGAGCAGCGGCAGTGATCGCCGTGGCCGATCCGACGGATGCAGGTTCCCCCGGCGCCGAGGACGGGCGCACCCGGCCGCGCGCGCACAGTTCGGCCGACGACGCGCTGGCCGTAGAGACCGTTGTCTCTGAGGAACGGGGCCGCTGGGCCGTCGACATCGTTGTCGTGTTCGCCGACGGCGTCGTCCGCAAACGTATCGACACCCACATGACCAAGGCGCGGGCCGAGTTGTCGGCCCGATTGATCAAGCGGGCCGCCGAACGTGAACTTCCGGGGCCACTCCATGGCTGACGGGCGGTCCTCTTCGCTGGCCACGGGCGCTACGGACGAGCGCATCCTCGTCGCCCGGCCCCAGCCACTCGGTGTTTTTCCGCTTCCGTTGGGCTACATGCTGATTCCGGCGGGTGGCGACACCGATGCCGCGCGCGGCGACCTCCTCGCCGGCCGGCTGCCCACCTCCTGGCCCGCCAGCATGCTGGCCCACCAGCACGCGGCGGCGGGCCAGCGCGACGCCGCGATCGCGGCATTGACGCAGGACCCGGACTCCAACACGGACCCAGTGACCTTGTACAACCGCTTCGTCCTCGACCCCGACAGCGTCGACCCCGAGCACCTGCGCACGGTGCTCGGCGAGTTCGCGGTCCTGATGGACGTCGTGCTGTACGCACTCGGCCGCACCGACATCCCGCCGCGGCACCCGGCCGGGGATGGAGAACTGACGGCAGCGGCGTTGTCCGCGCAGGCCAGCTACGCCCTCTCCCTCGACGACCCCGGTGCCGCGGTCGACCTGCTCGACCAGGCGGCCGCCGAGGCCGCGGCGGTGTCCGCCGCGCTGGCCGGCACCCTGCTCGGCGATGCCGCGGGCATCTGCCGCGACACCGGCGACCCGGACTGCGCGGCGCGGCTGCTGAAAGCCCTGGTCGCCCTCGACGGCGCCGACGGCCTGCGGGTGGCGCGCGCCGAACTCCACCTGTGCCTGGCCGGCGTCCTGCACGAGCAGGCCCAGGAGCACCCCGAACGCCTGCCCGTCGCCATTCCCCACTATCACTCGGCGCTGCAGCTGATCAAACGTGAGGACGCCGAGTTAATCTGGGCTGCGGCGCATTCCGGGCTCGCGACGGCGTACCTGACAATGCCAATGGTTGAGGCGTCCAGCCAACTGCGGCTGGGGGTGGCGGCGCAGTCGTTGCGCTCGGCGCTCACCGTCTACACCCGCGACGCGTATCCGCGGGAATGGGCGAGCGTGCAACTGAACCTGGCCAACTCGCTGGTGTACACGCCGACTCGGCACCGCGTGGATAACCTCGTGGAGGCCGTCGAGATCTACGAGTCGGTGCTGGAAACCCGCGACCGCGGGACCGACCCGATGGGCCGAGCGAGGGTACTCGCCAACCAGGGCAATGTGCTGGCCCACCTCGGCATGTTCGACGACGCCAAGGCCAAGCTCTACGAGGCGCGGTTCCTGTTCGAGGAGCTCGGCGACAACGACTCGGTGCGCACGGTGCGCGGCGTCCTCGACGAAATCGCTCGGGAGCGAGTGCTTTCCAGCTCCGAGGGAGACAGCTAATGTCGACCGCGGTTTCGGACACCACCTTCGAGGAGCTCGCCCAGCGCGTCGACGACGCCATCGCGGCCCTGCGGAACCTCGACCCGTCCGCACGGGAGGTCGCCGAGGAAATCAAGGCGGCCGTTGAGGCTATCCACCGCGCCGGCCTGGTGACGATCGTGCAGCGGATGCGAACCGACGACGCGACGCGCGCCGTCCTTTTCGACCTCGTTGAAGATCCTGTCGTCTACCTGCTGCTATCGCTGCACGGGATCGTGCGTCCGGACCCGATGACCCAGGCCAACAAAGTGCTTCAGGAGGTGCGGCCGCAACTGCAGGGCCACGGCGGCGACGTCAGCCTGGTCCGCATCGAAGACGGCACCGCCTTCGTGCGGCTTACGGGCGCCTGCAACGGGTGCTCGATGTCGTCGGTGACGCTGCGCAACCTGGTTGAAGAAGCCCTCGTGGGTGGGGTTGCGTCAATCACCGGCGTCGAGGTGCTGCCCGCCGAACCGGAATCCCCGCTGATTTCCGCGGATTCGCTGTTCGGCGGCCTGCGCACCCGCGACGACGACGGATGGGCGCAGGCCGGGCCGGCCGCCGACGTGCCCGACGGCGACCTGCTGACGCTGACGGTGACCGCACCCGCCTCCGGGGAACGGGTACCCGTCCTGCTCATCAACCTCGACCGGCGCCTGACCGCCTACGTCAATGAGTGCGCACACGAGGCACTGCCGCTGGACAACGCGGTGCTCGACGTCTCCAACGGCACGCTGACCTGCCCCTGGCACGGATTCTGCTACGACGCCGCCTCCGGCGAGTGCCTCACCGCACCGGCGGCCCAACTCGAGCAACTGCCGCTGCGCATCGACGACGGGCAGATCTGGATCCGGGTCGGCGCATGACGCGCGTGTCCGTGCGCACCTCGGTGTTCTCGGCGTCACCGCCCCCGCCCGTCGACACCACGCCCCTCCCGGACGTGTCCGGCGGGTGGGTACCGCACCTGTGGCTGGGGGCGCCCGCCACCGGCCGGCTGGCACTGCCGGCGGCCGATCCCACCATGGCGTGGATGTACTCCCCGCGCGGGGTGTTCTTCGACGACCACTACCTGGTGGTCGCCGACTCGGGCAACCACCGCGTGCTGATCTGGCACGGCCTCCCCACCCATGACGAGCAACCCGCAGACGTGGTGCTCGGCCAGCCCGATGGCACCACCGAGGGACACGGCGCGGGCGGGCGCGGCCCCGAGAACGGGCTGAACCTGCCCACCGGCGTACTCATCGCCGACGGCCGGTTGGTGGTCGCCGACGCGTGGCACCACCGCATCCTGGTCTGGAACACGGTGCCCGAAACCAGTTCGGTGCCTCCGGACGTGGTGCTGGGGCAGAAGGACTTCGTCTCGATCGACCCCAACGCGGGCGGGGAGTGCAACGCGTCGACGCTGTACTGGCCGTTCGGGGTGGCGCTGATCGACTCGGTGTTCTGGGTCGCCGACACCGGAAACCGTCGGGTCCTCGGCTGGGTCGGCGGGATCCCCGAGCCGGGGCGCCCCGCCGACATCGTGCTCGGTCAGCCGGATCCGGTGAGCCGCGAGGAGAACCGCGGGGCCGACGTGGGGCCCGCAGGCTTCCGCTGGCCGCACGCCATGACCGGCCGGGAGGGCCTGCTGCTGGTCGCCGACGCCGGTGACCACCGGGTGGTGGGCTGGTCGCGCTCTCTGACAGGGGACCCCACGGCCGACTGCGACGCCGACCTCGTGCTGGGGCAGCCCGACTTGGTCACCGCCCGGGAGTGGCCCTACGGCCCGCAGTGCGGCGACCGGTTCCGTTTCCCGTATGCGGTCTGCCTGGACGGCGGCCGGCTCGCGGTGGCCGACACCGCGAACAACCGCATCCTGCTGTGGGACGGGATGCCTGATGTCGGCCGCCCGGCCGATCACGTGCTGGCACAGCCCACCTTCGGCGCTAACGGCGAGAACCGTTGGGACGCGGTCACTCACGACTCGCTATGCTGGCCGTACGGGTTGTGGCTGCACGGTGACCTGTTGGCCATTGCGGACTCGGGCAACAATCGGGTCATGATGTGGCGCGCCGAGAGGACGACAACATGTGTTTAGGAATTCCGGGGCAGATCGTCAGAATCTGGGACTCGCCCGAGGGCGCCCGCCTGGCGGACGTAGCGTTCCCGGACGGGGTCAAGAAAGTCTGCCTGGCGTTCCTGCCGGATCTGGCCGTCGGCGACTACACGATCGTGCACGCTGGGTTCGCGCTGACCAAACTCGACGAGGAGACCGCCGCACAGACCCTGGAGACGATGCGCGAATACGGCGTCTTCGGCGACCAGCGGGCGGTGTCGTGACCGGTTACCTGTCATGAGCGAAAACGTCACGGGCTACCTGACGTCGGGTCCGCGGTTTGGCGAGGGCGAGGTCATCGAGCGGATCGAGTCGTTTCGCCGGCGCCGTCCGCGGCTGGTCGACGAGTATGTGACCCTGGCGCACGGAGCGGGTGGCAAGGCCTCGGCGGCGCTGGTGGATGCGGTGTTCGTGGAGGCGTTCCGCAACCCGCTGCTGGAGTCGTTAGGCGACGGCGCGGTGGTGAGCCTGCCCGGCGGGGATCAGCTGGCGATGTCGACGGATTCGTTCGTCGTCTCACCGCGGCGTTTTCCCGGCGGCTCGATCGGTGCGCTCGCGGTGCACGGCACCTGCAACGATCTCGCGATGATGGGTGCGGTGCCGTCCTGGCTCACCGCGGCCTTCATCGTCGAGGAGGGTCTGGCGATCGCCGAGTTGAAAGAGATCGCCGCCGACATGGCAGCCGCAGCGACGGCGGCGGGGGTGCAGATCGTCACCGGCACCACCTTGGTGTCGCCGGTGACGATC
>CAZZHX010000094.1:0-11117 GCA_964653535.1 uncultured Mycobacterium sp.
GAAGCCACACCCAGCGACGTGCTGGAGTGGTCGCAGGGCAAGGCGCTGATCACCACCGGCAGTCCGGTCGCGCCCGTTGACCACAACGGCACCACCCACACCATCGGCCAGGCCAACAACGCGCTGGTGTTCCCCGGAATAGGACTGGGCATCATCGTGGCCGGAGCCCGGCTGCTCACCGGTGCGATGCTGCACGCCGCCGCCAAGGCCGTGGCGCAGGAATCACACCCGAGCAGCAGCGGGGGTTCGCTGTTGCCGGACATGCGGAATCTGCAGGCCATCTCGCGGACGGTGGCCGAGGCGGTGTACCACGCCGCCGTCGATGACGGGGTCGCCACCAGGACGCACGGGGACGTCCGGCAAGTCGTCCTGGACACGATGTGGCGGCCCGTCTACGACTGAGCAGATACCATGTGGTCGCATGCGCGTTGCGATCGTCGGGGGTGGAGCTGCGGGCGTGCTTGCCGCAGTGCATCTGCGCCGGAACAGACCCGACGCGCAGATCACGGTGATCGACGCGTCGGGTCGTCCCGGCACCGGCGCGGCATACGGCACCGACGATCCGACCCTGCTGTTGAACGTTCCCGCGCAGCGCATGTCCGCCTGGCCGGACGATCCCGATCACTTCTGCCGCTGGCTCGACGACCACGCCGTCACGCCGGCCGAAGGCTTCGCGCCGCGTCTTGCATACGGCCGTTACCTGCAAGAACTGCTCATGGTCGCCGACGTGCGGATTGAGACGGCCACGGTCGTGGCGGTGAGCCCGGGGGCGCCCGCGCGCGTGACACTGGACGATGGGCGCTCGATATCGGCCGACGCCGTCGTGCTTGCGTCCGGTCACCCCGAAGGCGGCATGCCCGACTCCCTGGAACGCGCCTTCGCCCCGGTGTTGGCCGCCGGCACCGACGGCAAGGTGGTGGTGGATCCCTGGGCGCCCGGCGCACTCACGGCCCTCGCGGCGCGTCGGCCCGCAACCGTGCTGGTAGTCGGTTCGGGACTCACCGGCATCGACGTCGCGCTGCATCTCATGGCACGTGGCGCCACCGTCACGCTGCTGTCGCGGCACGGCGAGCTCCCCCGCCGATTCCGCGCCACCGGCGAGCCCGCCGAGTTGCCTCACCTCGATGCGCTCGCCGCCGAGGTCTCGCTCGAGCAAGTGCGAGCCGCACTCGCCACGGATCTCGCGCACGCGTGCGAAGCCGGCCTGGACTGGCGACAGGTGATCGACGCCATGCGGCCGAGGACAGCCCGACTGTGGCGGTCGTTGGGGTGGGAAGACCAGCGTCGATTCCTGCGTGAGGACCTGCGGCAGTGGGAGATCCGGCGGCACCGAATGCCGCCCACGATCGCCGATAAGATTACTGCCGCGATCGACGATGGCCGGTTGATCGTCGAGGCGGGTGAAGTCGCCGACGTGGCGCTGCGCGGCGACGGCATTGAGCTTGTTGTGACGACGAATGACGGATCGGTGCGCCGGCGCAGCGACGCGGTCGTGGTCGCCGCCGGCACCGTGTGGGACCGGCGGTCCCTGCAAAGCTCCACGCTCTGGGCGAACCTGTTAGCCACAGGTGTCGCCTCGATGCACCCGTGCGGCCTGGGCGTGCGACTCGATGCGGACGGCCACCTGATCGACCAGACCGGGGCCGTAGTTCCGGGCATCGTGTGCATCGGTTCCATCCGCCAGGGCGAACTGTGGGAGACCACCGCGATTCCCGAAATCCGCACCCAGGCGGCGTCCATTGCGGCGTTGCTTGCCGACGACGCCCGCGATCGTCCGGTGCCGGCGCCGAGTCTCATCAGGACCGAACCGGAATTGACGGGTGCGTCGGCGTCCTACGCCGAGGGGGTGCGTCGTCTGCTGGCCGTCCAGGACGGCGCGGCCGCGGCGTTCACTGCCACGGTCGCCGAGGATCCGCACCACGCGCGTGCACACGTCGCGCTCGCGATGATCGCCACGGAGCGGCCCGACCGGGCGGGCGGCCCCGACGCGGTCGCCGGCCACCTCGCCCGGGCTCGTGCGGCGCTTGCACAGGGCAGCGACGAGGACCGCAGCCACGTCGAGGCGATCGCGACCTGGTGCGAAAAGGGAAATGCGGCAGGCACCGGCGCGCTCATCGACCATCTCGAGCGCGCACCGGACGACGCGGTCGCATTGCTGGTGCTCGCGCCGTCGATAGCGTTCGCCGGTGCCGGCGACGCGTTGCCGGACGCCTGGCACTACGTCGAGCAATTCACCGGCGTGCACGGCGAGGCGCCATGGTATCTGGGCTTGCGTGCCTACGGCCGTACGGAGCAGGGCCTCTGGTACGACGCGGCCGACCTCGCCGACGCCGCAATGCAACTCGATCCGGGCAATGGCAACGCGGCGCATGCCCTGTCACACGTGCACTACGAGACCGATGCGCATGGAGCCGGCCTGAAATGGCTGATGGACTGGATACCGGACGATGGCAGCACGCAGCGTTACCTCCCGCACTTTCAGTGGCACGCCGCGCTGCACGAGCTCGCAATGGGCGACGCGGCCGCCGCGGCGCGCCGTTATGCCGCGTTTCTCGCACCGCCGCACTCGAAGGATGTGCGCTGCCTCGTTGACGCCGGTTCGCTCGCATGGCGGGCGCGCCTGCATCCGGATTGGGTGACCCCACCTGATCCGATACCGGTGCTCGCCGAAGCCGGCTCACTTGCATATGCGCCGCAAACGCCGTTCATCGCGTTCCACGCGCTCCTGGTGCTAGCGGCCGCGCATGATCCCGCCGCGATCCGCGCGATCTCTGTTCCGGACGCGACCGACGAGCAGGCAACGACACTGCGTCTCATCGGCGAAGGCCTGATCGCGTTGACCGACGGTCAGCCGCGCCTCGCGCTCGACTATCTCCTCGAATCGCTCGCCGGGCTCGGATCGATCGGCGGCAGTCGTGTGCAACAGGAAGTCATCCTGGAAACGGCGTTGGCAGCGATGCTCCAACTCGGGGCGCCGGGCCAAGCGGCGCGCCTGTTGTCGCGGCATCGCGCCGCGCCCGGGCCGCAGGTGACACGCGGCGCCGTGAACTGACACCCGACGACATTGCTCCCCCGCCTGGACTCGAACCAGGAACATTTCGGTTAACAGCCGAACGCTCTGCCAATTGAGCTACGGGGGACGAACCCGATCGCGGGACGACTGTAGCGTACCGACTCGCCCGAAGCCCAGCGAACCGGACCCGATGGGGCAGGATGGTACTGGCGGTCAATCGGGAGATCGTCGGGGAGATCGTCGGGAGGAACACCGTGATTGGATATGTCCTGGTGCTCGGGGCGGGCTACGTGCTGGGCTCGAAAGCCGGGCGTCGCCGCTACGAGCAGATCGCCGGCACCTATCGCACGTTGACCAGCAGCCCCGTGGCCAGGTCGATGATCGAAGGCGGCCGCCGCAAGATGGCTGATCGGATCTCGCCGGACACCCGCTTTGTCACCCTCACCGAAATCGACGACGACACCGTGATCATCGAGGGGTCCACCGAGCTGGCCGTCAAGCCGTCAGATCGTCGCCGCTAGCCTGCTCCAGCAGGCTGCGCCGGTAAGCCTCCATGGCGATCAGGTCGCCGAACAACGCGTGGTACTCGTCACCCTGGTCGATCGGCGACATGCGCTGCAGCTTCGACTTGACCTCGGCGATCTGCCGACCCATCCACACCTCCTGCAGCCGGGCCAGCACGCCGGCGATGTAGCGCGGCAGCTTCTCGTCGTCGACGGTGACGACCTCTACCCCGAGCTCGCTGATCAGACCCGAGGTGAGGTCTGACGTCGCGTGTTGGCGGACCGCGTCGATCCACTGCGCGCCGCTCACGCCGGTCGAGAGGCCGCCGGCCGCCTCGATGGCGGCCCGCACGGCGGCGTACCCGGGATGCGTGAAGCTCTCGACGGTCAGCGTGTCGAACACCGGGCCCGCGACGGCCGGGTACTGCAGCGCCGATTTGAGCGCCTCGCGCTGCGCCCACAGCGTCGGGTCGCGGGGGTCGGGACGGCTGGCCCCCGGACGGGCGGGCACAGTGGTATCAGTGGTATCAGTGGCATCAGTGGCATCAGTGGCATCGGTGGCGGCGGTAGTACTGGGTTCGGCCGCGGCGGTGTCCCCGCGCTGCCGGGCGGGGCGGCGGGTCGCGGCGGATCCGGCGCGGGCAGGGGCCTTCGAGTTCTTGGCGTGGTCGCGCACCCGGCCGATCACCTGGGCGACGTCTGGCCAGCCGACCCAGCCGGCGAGCTGGCGCGCATATTCGTCGCGCAACGTGGGCTCCTTGATCCGCCCCACCATCGGGACACAGCGGCGCAACGCGTCCACCCTGCCCTCGGCGGTCTCGAGGTCCACCTCAGCGATCGCGGTGCGAATCGCGAACTCGAACAGCGGGGTCCGCCGCGCCACCAGATCGCGCAGCGCGGCGTCGCCGGACTTCAGGCGCAGGTCGCACGGGTCCATGCCGTCGGGGGCCACCGCGACGTAGGACTGCCCCGTCAGGTTCTGCTCCCCGTCGAAGGCCTTGATCGCGGCGGCGCGGCCGGCGGCGTCGCCGTCGAACACGTAGATCAGCTCACCGCGGAAGAAATTGTCGTCCATCATCAGCCGCCGCAGCATCGACAGGTGCTCATCGCCGAACGCAGTCCCGCAGGACGCCACGGCGGTGGTGACGCCGGCCTGGTGCATCGCCATCACGTCGGTGTAGCCCTCGACGACCACCGCCTGATGTCCCCGGGCGATGTCGCGTTTGGCCAGATCGATCCCGAACAGCACCGACGACTTCTTGTACAGCAGGGTTTCGGGCGTGTTGATGTACTTGGCTTCCATCGGATCGTCGTCGAACAACCGCCTGGCGCCGAAACCGATCACCTCGCCCGACGAGCTGCGAATGGGCCACAGCAGTCGCCGGTGGAAACGGTCCATCGGGCCGCGGCGGCCCTCACGCGACAAGCCGGCCGCTTCCAGTTCTTTAAACTCGAAACCCTTGCGCTGCAAGTGTTTTGTCAGCGAGTCCCATCCGGACGGGGCGAATCCGCAGCCGAAGCGGCGGGCGGCCTGGGCGTCGAAGTTGCGCTCGGTCAGGTACCGGCGGGCCGGCGCCGCCTCCTCGGATTCCAGTTGTGCCGCATAGAACTCTGCCGCGGCGGCGGTGGCCCCGGTCAGCCTGCTGCGGCTGCCGCGGTCGCGCTGCACGCTGGTCGCCGCGCCGGTATAGGTGATCGTGTAGCCGACCCGGTCGGCGAGCAGCTCCACCGCCTCGACGAAGTTGACGTGCTCGATCTTCTGGATGAACGCATAGACGTCACCGCCTTCGCCGCAACCGAAACAGTGGAAATGGCCGTGGTTGGGGCGCACGTGAAACGATGGTGACTTCTCGTCGTGGAACGGGCACAGGCCCTTGAGCGAGTCGGCCCCGGCGCGACGCAGTTGGACGTAGTCGCCGACGACGTCCTCGATGCGGACCTTCTCCCGGACGGCGACGATGTCGCGATCGGAAATCCGGCCGCGGCCCCCCGCCCGGCCGGCATCTCGTGACCCCGCCGGACTTGACATCGGCTCAGTCTAGGACGCCGGACCGACCCGTCTAGTCGTGGCTGGACAGCACAGCTAATGGCACCGTCACCGGGGCACACACCTGCCACCAATTCTCGATATCATCAATGCGCCCGAATTGAGTTTGGAGTCGACTGGTGACACCGGAGCAGCGGCGAGTCGCAATCGGGATCTCCATCTCGATCGGATTGACATACTTGGTCGGAGCCGGCCTGGCGTTCCTCATCGAGCCGATGTCGGAAGGCCTGGGAATCAGCGACGCCAGAGTCGAGTTCGTACTCACCGTTCCCAGCGTTGCCTCCATTACGGTGATCTTCATCGCCGGGCAGGCTGGAGACAGATTCGGTCACCGTAGGGCTCTTCTGATACTCAGTGGCGTATTCATCGCCGGCAGCATGTTACTTGCCAGCGCGCAAGAAATCGTCGAAGTGATCGCAGGTCTGGCGCTATGCGGCGGTAGCGCAACCGCAGTCCAGATCGTCACATTCGGCCTGCTGCAGGAGTGCTTCCCGGAGGGCAAAGCTCGGGTGTCAGCCTTCACCACCTTTGGGATGATCTATCCCATGGCACTCATGGTCTTTCCGGTCCTGACCGGAGGGTTACTCGATGTGGCGGCGTGGCGGCTGGTCCCTGTGGTGTGGGCGGTCGCTGGTGTGGCGATGGCCGGGGTTGTCCGGTTTCTCGTCCCCAATACGACAGAAGTACGCCCCTTCGGTGATTGGCTCACTCTGCTTCTCGCGGGCTTTGTGGTGGCACAGGGCGTGCGCTTTCTCGACATCATTGGCCGAAATGGAATAGCGGTATCCAGAACATTAATCTCGTTGGCGGTTCTCACAGCCGCCCTGATCGCATTCGCCGTACGGTTCCGGATCGTGGTCGCGAGGGGCTTCTCGTTAGCACCGCGCCTGGACGCCCTGACGCGCGGCCTTCTTCTCAGCGTGGCAGTCGTGTCAATCGTGTCGACCTTGACCTACGTCATCGTCGCCCTCGAGTATCTGTATGACATAACACCGCTGAAGGCGGCGATTGCCGTCATTCCAGCGCAAGCCTGCGGCGCCCTGGGCGCGAAGTTCCTCGCCGGGGGCGCTATCAAGCGTTGGGGCGCGACCAGAGCGGGTCAGCACTTGTTGTTGGTGCTCGCAATCTCACTGCTCACACTCGTCGGGGTGCGACCCGCCGCCCCTGCCTGGTATCTGGTTGTCTGCGCCGTACTTGTCACGACAGCTGCCTCCGCGGCGCTCACGGTCCTCGACACCGCCGTCATGTCCTACGCGCCGCCGGGCCATGCCGGCACCTTCTCGGCCGTGCGGGGAGCCGTCACCGAAATCGGCGTCGGGCTGAGCGTCGTCGTTCTTGGCACACATGTCATCAACGCGGTGAAGATAAGCGCCGGTGCTGGTGGAATGCGCGCTGCTCAAGCACAGCAATTAGCCTGGGGGTTGCGCCTCGACGGGATCCTTGGCTTCGCCATCGTCCTCATCGCGTGGCTCGCCTTGATGGTTATCACGCGCGGCGGGTTTACGAAACTCTGGCAGTCGCGCGATTCCCTCCCGTGACGAACCGGGCGCAGCTAGTCGGTGCCGATGACGCCGCAGGCGACCCGCTCGGGCGCGCCGTCGGTGTATTCGGCGCCGTGCACCATCAACGCCGCCTTGTTGGGTCCGATCAAGTCGTCGCGGGTGAAGCTGTCGGTGGTGGTGATCAGGTACGCCGAACCGTCCTGGCGGACCTCGAGCGAGGTCAGGTTGCCGCTCTCCGGCTTGTCGGTGTGCCCCGGTGCCTGCAGGTGGCCGCCGGCGGACAGGAAGTTGCCGGTCGGGCCGCCATTCGGCCCGACCGAATTCGGTTCGCACTTGCCGATTTCGTGGACGTGCAGGCCGTGGAAGCCGGGCAGGAGAATTCCGGCGGTCACCGTCTTGACCGTGACGGTGATGTATCCGCCGGTGAAATCGAACGTCGCCGTGGCGACGTCGCGGCCGTCGGCCGCCTTCAGGTGCGCGGCGAGCGACTCACCACCGGGCGCCGCGGCGGCCTCCGCCGACGGTGGTGCCGGTACGGCCGTCTTGACCGCCGGCACGGTGCCGGGTTGGCTGCTCGGGTTCTGGTCGGGGTTGCATGCGGTGAGTGCCAGGACGGGGAGTCCCACGACGACCGCGGCGATGCCGCTGATTCTCCTCATGACGGGCAGCCTATCCCGCATCGAGTTCGCAGCCCAAGCCGCTAAGGAGCGGGCCGTCGGGTGGTTGCGTTGACGTCGATGCGCTCCAGCCTGCCCTCGGTGTAGGAGGCGATCTGGTCGATGACGACCCGCGCCCGGGCGTCGTCGTCGGCGGCGGCGGCAAACGCGGCGGCGAACATCGGGTCGAGCGTTGCGGGCGCACCATCGGACAGCAACCGTTGCACCCGGTGGATGCGTTCGCGCTGCCGGGCCTGGGAGTCCAAATGCCGCTGATCGGACATAATAAACTGCAGCGCAAGGATTTTCAGCAAGGAAACCTCGGCACGCACCAGGTCGGGCACGTGCAGGTCGGCGCGGTAGCGGACCAGCGGCCCCGGCCCGGCTGCCGCGCGGGTGGTCGCGATGGCGGCCGAGACGAACCTGCCGACCAATTCACTCGTGAGCCGCTTGAGCGCGACCGAGGCGGCCAGCGTGGCCTCGTAGTCGCCGCCTGCGGTCACCGCGGCCACCGCGGTCACCGCGGGCAGGCCCGACAGCCGCTGGGCGGCCGCCATGAAGTCGTCGGCGCTCACCCGGGAAAACGCGCTCTCGCCCAGTTCGGCCAGCGCCGCCACCTCGCTCACGTCGGAGAGCACCCGAAGGTCGATCCGCCGACTGACCACGCCGTCTTCGACGTCGTGCACCGAATAGGCGACGTCGTCGGCCCAATCCATCACCTGGGCTTCCAGGCAGACCCGCTCCTCGGGTCCGCCCGAACGAACCCAGGCCGCCGATTCATGGTCGTGGTCGTAGAAGCCGAACTTTTTGGTCCCTTTCCCCAGCCCTCGCCCGCGGGTCCACGGATACTTGGTGACCGCGTCCAAGGAGGCGCGGGTCAAGTTCAGTCCCACGCTGTCGCCCCGCTCGTCGAGGACTTTCGGCTCGAGCAGGGTGAGGATCCGGAAGTTCTGCGCGTTGCCCTCGAAGCCACCGTATTTCCCGGCGACCTCGTCGAGCGCACGCTCGCCGTTGTGCCCGTAGGGCGGATGTCCGATATCGTGGGCCAAGCCGGCCAGATCGACCAGGTCCGGATCGCAGCCCAGGCCGACGGCCATGCCGCGCCCGATCTGGGCAACCTCCAGCGAATGCGTCAATCGGGTGCGCGGGGTGTCGCTCTCGCGGGGCCCGACGACCTGTGTCTTGTCGGCGAGGCGACGCAGCGCGGCGCTGTGCAGCACCCGGGCCCGGTCCCGGGCGAACTCGCTGCGGTGTTGCCCCTCCGTGCCCGGCAGACCCGCGGTCTTCGGCCCTTCGGGTACCCGCCTCTCGCGGTCGACGCCGTCATAGGGGTCGGAGGGGCCGCAGGGGTCGTGCTGAGTCGTGGTCACCGAAGCACAGTCTGCCAGGCACGACCCCGGCAAGCTCCGGTTCGGACTAGATTAAGTTGCTATGCGCACCGCTCGTCTGCTCGCCATAATCGTGACGATCATCGGCGTGGGTTTGCTGGCACCACCGGCCGGCGCCCAACCGCCGCTCCAGCTGCCGAATTACGTCACCGACGACGTCGGGGCCCTGTCGAACTCCGGCCGCGCCGCGGTCAAGTCAGCGCTCGACAAGCTTTATGCAGACCGCCACATCCGGCTGTGGGTCGTCTATGTCGACGACTTCTCTGGGCAGAGCCCGCAGAGCTGGGCCCGAAGCACCCGAAGCCTCAACAACCTGGGCGAATACGATGCACTACTGGCAGTGGCCACCGTCGGCCGCGCGTACGACTTCCTGGTGCCCTCCGCCGTCAAGAGTATTAGCTCGACGAAGGTGGACGAGCTGCGCCGAGACAAGATCGAGCCCGCCCTGCACAACGGTGACTGGAGCGGCGCGGCGATCGCGGCGGCCAGCGGGCTCGACACCTCGCCGCACTCGACGAGCCCGGCCACCCTGCTGGTGGCGCTGGGCGTCATCGCCATCACCGGGCTGCTACTGATGTTCTTCCTGCGCCAACGCGCGGGCAGGCGCAGAGCCGCCGCGGTCTCGGCGGCGCGGCGGGTCGACCCCACCGACGCCAACGCACTGGCCGCGGTGTCGCTCGACGCCCTCGACGACCTGTCGCGGTCGAAGGTGGTGGACGTGGATAACGCATTACGCACCAGCTCCAACGAGCTCGACGTGGCGATCAGCGAGTTCGGTGACGAGCGGACCCGCCCGTTCACGCAGGCCGTGGCGAACGCCAAGGCGGCGCTGGCGCAGGCGTTCACCGTGCGTCAACAACTCGATGACGCCGACCCCGAGACCCCCGAGGAGCGCCGGGACCTGCTCACGCGGGTGATCGTGTCGGCGGCGCGCGCCGACCGTGAGCTCGAGTCGCAGCGAGAGGCTTTCGAGAAAATGCGCGACCTGGTGATCGACGCCTCCTCCCGGCTCGACACCCTGACACAGCAGTACGTAGAACTGACCAGCCGCCTCGAGCCGTCCGCGCAGCGGCTGACCGAGTTGCACAACGACTTCGACCCCGCCGCCCTGGCCTCGGTGTCCGGCAACGTCACGGCCGCCACCGAACGGCTGGAATTCGCCGACCGCAGCATCTCAGCGGCCCGGGAGGTGGCCGGGAGGGCGATGACCGGACAGCAGAGCGGCCTGGTGGATAACTATCGCTCCGCGGAGGCGGCGCTCGGCCAGGCGCGTGCACTGCTCGACGCCGTCGACCACGCCGCCAGCGACATCCGCCACGCCATCGCCGAGATGCCCTCGGCGATCGCCGACGCCCGGGCGGGCATCGACCGCGCCGACGGGCTGCTCAAGCAGGCGCAGACCACGAAATACGCGCATGGCGGCGAACTGAGGGCGGCGCGGGACGCAGCGGCCCGCGCGGTCGAGTACGCCGGCGTGGGCTCGGCGGATCCCCTCGGCGCGTTCGGGCAGCTGACTAAGGCCGACGCCGATCTCGACCGGCTGCTGGCCTCGATCGCCGAGGAACAGGCCAACGAGGAGCGGCTTCGCCGCTCCTACCAGCAGGCGTTGTTCACCGCCGACGCGCGCGTGCGGGGGGTGTCTGACTACATCGACACGCGGCGCGGCGTGATCGGGCCGGAGGCCCGAACCAGGATCGCCGAGGCCACACGGCACCTACAGGCCGCACGGGACAAGGGCGCGACAAACGTGACCGAGGCGATCGCGCACGCCAATGCGGCGTCGAAGCTGGCAGCCCAGGCTCAGTCGCTGGCCAATGACGACGCGCGATCGGCCCAGCGGGCCTACGCCGGTCGTCAGGGCGGCGGCAATATGGGGGCGATGGTCGGCGGGATCATCATCGGCGACCTGCTGAGCGGCGGTATGGGGGGCGGGTTCGGCGGCTGGAGTCCCACCTCGTACGGCGGCTCAGCGGGGGGCTTCGACGGAGGATCCGACGGGGGCTTCGAC
>CAZZHX010000095.1:0-399 GCA_964653535.1 uncultured Mycobacterium sp.
GTGCTGGACCTGGCGGCGGCGGTGGAAGCGTCGTCCGAGCACGCCGTCGGGCTGGCGATCGCCGGGGCGACGGCCCGGCGGGAACCGCTCACCGACTTCCGTGCGGTGGCCGGCCGCGGAGTCAGCGGCACCCTCACCGGAGGAACGGCGGGCAGGTCGGTGCGCGTCGGCAAGCCGTCGTGGATCGCCCCCTCGGGTGCCCCGGTGGCTCTGGTCGAGGCGCGGCGCTATGCCGAAACACAAGGCGAGACAGTGGTATTCGTCGAAATCGACGGCAAGCCCTGCGGGTCGATCGCGGTGGCCGACGCCGTCAAGGACTCGGCAGCCGGCGCCGTGTCGGCGCTTCATGATCGCGGCTTTCGAACCGTGCTGTTGACCGGCGACAACCCGGCGTCGGCC
>CAZZHX010000095.1:409-4839 GCA_964653535.1 uncultured Mycobacterium sp.
CGTCGGCATCGACGAGGTGATCGCCGACATCCTGCCCGAGGGCAAGGTCGACGTCGCCGAGCAACTGCGCGACCGCGGGCGGGTGGTCGCCATGGTCGGCGACGGCATCAACGACGGACCGGCGCTCGCCTGCGCCGATCTCGGCATGGCGATCGGCCGCGGCACCGACGTCGCGATCGGCGCCGCCGACATCATCCTGGTCCGCGACAACCTCGACGTTGTGCCCCTCGCGCTCGATCTGGCCGCCGCCACGATGCGCACGATCAAGGTCAACCTCATGTGGGCCTTCGGCTACAACATCGCCGCTATTCCCATCGCCGCCGCCGGGCTGCTCAACCCCGTGGTGGCGGGCGCGGCCATGGCGTTCTCGTCGTTCTTCGTCGTGTCGAACAGCTTGCGGTTGAGAAACTTCGGAGAAAGGACCCCGTGATGGCGCACCAAACGTTCGCGGTTGACGGGCTGAAATGCGCGGGCTGCGCGGACACCGTCACACAAGCACTCGTCGCCCTGGACGGCGTGAGCGCAGTCGACGTCGAACTCTTCGACGGCGCGCCCGCATCCGTGCGCATCCAGGCGGATCAGGTGTTGGATACCGACCGCGTCCAGTCGGCGCTGGCGGCCAAGGGCGACTTCCGGGTCCACCCCTGACGGTCTGTCCCGCTCACCGATCGCGGGAGAGTTCACGCAGCATGGCGTTGTAGGCATCCAGGTCGCCGTCGCCGTCGCCGTAGCTGGAGTCGGCGTGCCGATCGGAGCGCGACGCTGCCCTCCGATCCTCCCGCGCCCACTGCGCCACAAGCGCGACGACCACCAGGAGCAACGGGAGTTCGCTGGATCCCCACGCGAGTGCGCCGCCGAGATGCTGGTCCGCCTCGAGGCTGGACACCCACGGCCACGCGAGGGAACGGTAGAACTGGCCGCCGATGATCGAGGTCGTCGTCATGGTCGCGATCCCGAAGAACGCGTGGAACGGCATGACCGCGAACAACAGGCCGAGCCGACCCAGGAACGGCAGTCTGCGTGGGCCGGGATCGATCCCGATGATGCCCCAGAAGAACAGATACCCCACCAGCATGAAGTGGACGCTCATCAATTCGTGGCCCCAGTGGTAGCGAACCAGGGTGGTGAACAGCGGGGTGAAGTACACGACGTACAGCGAGGCCACGAAGAGGACGAAGGCGGTGACGGGGTGGGAGAAGACCGCCGTGACCCTGGAGTGCACCAGCCACAGAATCCATTCCCGCGGCCCCGGCGGCTCGCCCTCGCCGGCGGGCGTACACGCCCGCAGCGCCAAGGTCACCGGCCCGCCAAGGACGAGCAGGACCGGAATGAACATGTTCATCGTCATGTGCTCGGCCATGTGCACGCTGAACATTGCCGAGCCATACGCCTTGACCCCGGAGCTGCTGGTCACCAGCATGGCCAGGCACCCCGCCAGCCACGCAACCAGGCGGCCGACCGGCCAGCCGTCGCCGCGGCGGCGCAGACGCAGGAACCCGAGCGTGTATGCGACCGCCAGCACCACGGCGCCCACCCCGATGAACGTGTCGAACCGCCACACGGTCAGGATCCTCGACACGCTCGGCGGACCCGGCAAGACGTAGCCGAGGAGGATGTCCCACATGGTCAACCGGTGCGCGAACAGCCGCGGCGCGATCTGCGTCGCCATAGACGCCGTCAGGGCAATCACCCCGATCACCGCCAGCGCGCCTACCGCGTCTCGGACCCGGGAGTCGCCGACCGATGCCAAACCTGCCAGCCACACCAGGGCCAGCAGGACCCCGGCGGCGACGCCGGCACGACCGTACGCGGTCGCGACAAGGTCCCCGGGGTCGGTCAGCGTCGACAACAGCACCACCCCGTAGCCGAGGGCCACTACCCCGCAGAGTGTTTTCACGACGAGCACGCGGCGCGCGAGTCGTTCGGCGGGCGGATTGACCGCCGCGGCCGCCGTCACGCCCGTCAGCGCCGCCAGCGCGACAGCGAACACGATGGCCGTGCTCGTCGCGTAGTCGTGATCGGGTCCCTGTCCCGCGTTCCCGCTGACCGGGAGGGCCACGACCCCGATCAACGCGGGCACGAGTAGCAGGAACTGCGCGACCCATCGGACCGACAGCCGGCTGCCGACCGCCACCACGACAGCGGCGGCGGTGACGGCGATCCAGGCCCGCGACATTTCCGACGCGAGCATCGCATCGGAAATCGCAGCGCTGCCCAGCAGTCGGGTGACCGACAACCCCGCGCTGCTGGCGGCCTGCACCACCACCATGACCATCGCGGACAGCGCCCAGACCGCCGACGACCGTTCAACCAGCAGATGTGTCCGGAAGGCCCGGTCGTCGATCACGCCGCGGGCGTCGGGGCGGGCTGTGACGACGACGTAGAGCAGCCCGCCGAAACATAGGCCGCCGGCCAGCGTCGCGACGAAGTAGCCCACGATTTCGGCCACCGAGGTCACGTTCCCCGGAAACGAGTCGCCCCTGATGGCGTAGGCGCGACCGCCCGCGGCCAACGCATAGCAGGCCAGTCCCGCCGCTGCGGCGATGCAACCGACGGCCAACGACACGAGCGTCCCGCGTCGGCTCGCCGGCTCCGGACGTGTCTGCATTGCCTGCACTTCAGTAGTCTAGGGCCGCTCGCCGTGGGCCCTCGGGAACTTTTCGCCGATCCCCGCCGACCAGTGCGCAGAACCATCCCGTTTTATCTAGCTCCCGTCGACCGAAAGCCGCCGATCGAATGATCCAGGACCCCGTCCTGCGCTGGATCGTGACGGTGTTGTTCGTGCTCACCGCCGCCCAAATTCTGTACGCGATCGCAGTCGGGCATCTGAAGTGGCCGCATATCGTCGGCCACCTGTTGCATTTCACCATGTCGGTCGCGATGGCGGTGATGGCGTGGCCCCGGGGCGCGGCGTTAACCACCACCGGCCCCATGGTGTTCTTCGTGCTGGCGGCGGTGTGGTTCGTGGCCGTGACCCTCGCCGGGGCCGGCTCCCGCATCGTCAACGGCTACAGCGCGCTGATGATGGTGGCGATGGCGTGGATGTATGCCGTGATGGGCGGCATGACCGGCTCGAGCATGGACGGCATGGACGGCATGGACGGCATGGATGCCTCGTCATCGCACGGCGGCCACCCCGGATGGGTCGGCGCGGTAAATTGGATCTGGACCATCTTTTTCGCGGCCGCCGCGCTCTGCTGGATTGGTCGCTACGTGTCCCTGCGCAAGGCCGGGCCCCCAGAGTCGGAGCATCGCTCCCTCGACGCGGGGTGGCAGGCGATGATGGCGACCGGCATGGCCATGATGTTCGGCGTCGCGGCGTAGCGCCGCTCCTGTGCGTCGATCCTGCACTTCGAGTGGGAACCCGTGGCGTCGAGTGGGAATCCTTGGCGCCGACACGCCGAGGATTGTCGCCCACGATTCCCAGTCAAGACGCCGGTCCGGCGCGGCTCGACCGGGAGCTAGGCGGCCGATCCGTCGGTCGGCCACAGATGGCCGCGCCGTCGACCACGGGATGCGTTCTGGGGCAACACGATATCCGGCATATCGGCCTCAGCCTCCAACTCGTCCAGCACCGGCCGGGGAGTGCGACCGCTTCGCCACACCAGGATCGCCAGGACCGCTCCGACCACAATCGGGACGTGAGTCAGCATCCGCGTGATCGTGACAGCGCCGGACGCCGCATCTACGACGACGTAGACAGCCAGGACACCGACGAACACCGTCAGGACGCCCGCGAGACCGGCGGCGGCTCCCGGCCACAACGCCGCGCCCACCATCACCACACCGAGCGCCACCGACCACGCTGTCGACTCATTGAGCAGATGACTGCCCACGTGTGCTGAATGACCGTGCGCCAGGCCAACGCCCAGCCCGAACCCTTGCGCGGATGCCAGCACGAGCTGCGCGACGCCCACCACCAACAGCGCCCACTGCTGCCAACTCAGCCATGACCGGCGTCGCGGCGCCACCCGTTCGACCCCGAAGGGGCCCAGCGGTGTGATCACCGCCTGGGACTGGACCAACCGACGCAGCGCCCGGCTCTGGTCGGCCACGCCGTCAAACCAGGCGCGGCACCCGCCGCAGTCGGCGAGGTGCTCGTCGACGCGCACCGAGGGCACGGGCTCCCGTTCCCCGTCGAGTCGCGCGGACAGCGCCTCGCGGGCCACCTCACAATCCATGTCTCTATAGTCGCGCGAAACCGCCCAAATGTTCCCGCGCGACGCCGATCAGCGTCGACTGGTGCGTCTCGGCGCGCTCACCAGCCACGCCCACACGATCACACCCTCCAGCGCAAGGCCTGCCCCTACAAATCCCCACTGAACTGCGGCCATCTGTCGATCAGATCAGGAGTCAGGGGCGCGCGCAAGAGCGGGCCGCGGGTACCTTCAGGGACAAAGCCGAGGAGGAGCCACGATGTCCGGAACCGC
>CAZZHX010000095.1:4939-10971 GCA_964653535.1 uncultured Mycobacterium sp.
GTCCGGAACCGCAAATCCCGGCCAGCCGCCCACGGCCGACTGTTGCGCCCCGGGTCCCGTGCACGCCGCGCGGGTGTCGATCGCGGGCGTCGCGCCCGCGGATCGCACCGTGCGTCCACGCAAGCGCCATGCGGCCGACAAAGCCGACCTGCTGGTGACCGGATCCCTCATCACCATGGACGATGCGCACCCACGGGCCGAGGCGATGGCAATCGCGGGGGGCCGCATCCTCGCGGTGGGAGCCCGCGCCGACCTCGAGAGCTTCGTCGGACCCGGCACCGCGGTGCTCGAGCACTCGACGGGTGCGATCCTCCCCGGTTTCGTGGAGCCCCATCTGCATCTGGTGTCCTCCGCGCTGGTCTTCACCGGGGTGGATTGCTCGCCGTACACCAACAAGACCCTTGACGCGGTCCTCGCTGCCCTCAAGGCATCCGTCGCCACGGCTCCCGCGGGCCAGACCGTGGTGGGCCAGCTCTACGACCCGAGCCTGCTGCCGGACCAACCCGAACTGACCGCCGACCTCCTCGACCGGATCTCGACCGAGGTCCCGATCGTGGTGATGAACGCCTCCCAGCACTACTTCTACGTCAACTCAGCTGCTTACGCGGCCGTGGGAATCACCGCCGCGACGCCGAATCCGCCCGGCGGCGACTACGGCGCGCGCGGCGGCACACTCACCGGCATCGTGGCGGAGAACGCCGCGATGCTGAGCTTCATCAAAGTCCTGCCACCACTGACACCGCAGGCCATCGCCCAGGCCATCACCGGCATCGCCAACCTCGCCGCCCGCGCCGGGGTGACGTATGTGCACGAGGCCGCCACCGGTGCCATCGCCGGGGCCAAGGAGGTCGACCTGCTGCACCAGACCTTCGACCAGGCGGGCTTCCCGATCCGCGGTTCGCTGTCGCTGTGGGGCCTGAACCTCGACGACTTCACCGCGGCCGGCATCGTGGCGGGCTCCGGCGACGACCGGCTGCGCGCCCAGACCATCAAGTGGGTCGCGGACGGCTCCAACCAGGGCTACACGGGGTACATGCGGGAGAACTACCTGGGCCGCGACACCCGCGGCGCGCCGAACTTCACCCCCGAGCAACTCGTCGCGAACTTCGCCAAGACCGTCGAGGCGGGCTGGCCGATCATGTGCCACGCCAACGGGGACGCCGCCCTCGACATGGTCATGACGGCCTTCGCGACGACGGCGGCGTTGCCGGCCTGGGACCGGGCCCAGCGGCACCGCACCGAGCACTCCTCGCTGCTGCGCGACGAGCACATCGCCGCCATGGCCGACCTCGGTGTCACCCCGAGCTTCCTGATGAACCACGTGCGGCTCTGGGGCAGGGTCATGCGCGACGAGATCCTCGGCGCCGAACGCGCCCAACTCCTCGACCGCTACGGCTCGGCGGTCAAGGCGGGTCTGCGCGCCAGCTTCCACTGCGACTACTCGGTCTCCCCCATCAGCCCGCTCAACTACGTCGCCACCGCCGCCGCACGCACGATCGCGGACGGCGGCGAGGTCCTCAATGCCGCCGAGCGCGTCTCGGTCGCCCAGGCGCTCAAAGCCAGCACCATCGACGCCGCCTGGATGTGTCACAGCGACGGGCTGGTCGGCTCGCTGACCCGGGGCAAGGCCGCCGACTTCATCCTGCTCGGCGCGGATCCGCTGGCGCACGAGTCCGACCCCGACGCGGTGCGCGACATCCCCGTGCTGGCAACGTATCTGGACGGCGGCGAAGTGCACTCATGATCGATGACGCGCTGCTGGCCAGTCGGGAGATCCCGACCTCGTTGCGCGATGCGCGGGCGTTCCTGATCCGGCATCGCTCCCGGGATATGCACGGCCGGGCCACCGAATCCACCGGGCTGGTCATCACGCCGACGTCCGCCGACGCCGACATGCCGGTGCTGACCTGGTGTCACGGCACCACCGGCCTCGGCGACGCCGCCTGCCCGTCGGCCCAGCCCGACCCGGCCCGGGAATTTCTTCCCTACTTCACCATCGAGGCCACCCAGCAGATCGACTACGGCGTTCCCGGCGCGCAGGCCTTCCTCGACGCCGGCTGGGTGCTGTGCGCCACCGACTACCAGGGCCTGGGCACCCCGGGGCTGCACCAGTACACGCTGAACCGCACGAACGCCCGGGACGCGGTCAACATCGTGCACGCCGCGCACCGGATGGGGTTGCGGCTGTCCCACCAGGTCGCCGCGATGGGGTGGTCGCAGGGCGGCGCGGCCGCCGCGGCGGTGGCTGAGCTCGACGCCAACGACTTCGGACCGCTGGAGCTGATCGGCGTGGTGCCGATGTCGCCCGGCGTGCCGGACATCGCCCTGACACTGCCCTCGGGAACCTTCATCGAGGCACTGTTCGACCCGACGAAGGCCCCCGACTCGCACCTGTTCATGATCCTGGCGGCGATGGGCTCAACCTTCGCCGAATTCTCCCTTGATGACGTGTTCACCCCGTTGGGCAAGCAAATTCTCGCCGGCACCGCCGACACCCAGCCGGTGCACCACCTCAACGACACCCTCGCTCGACTGCATCTGACCCGCGGCCCGATCCTGCAGTTCGATCAATCCAAGTTCGACGCCTTGCTCGCCGCCATGTCCTCCGCCTCAGCCGGTCAGGCGCGCCCACGCTGCCCGGTGTTGGTCTGCATCGACGGCTTCGCCGGCGGCACCGCTGTGCCCGTTGTCTGGCAGCAGCAGTACGCCAAACAGGTCACCGCCCTCGGCGGCGACATCACCACGACCATCTACCCGGACGACGACCACTTCTCGTTGCCCGCCTCGTGTGTGACCGACGCCCGGCGCTGGCTCGAGGAGCGGCTGACTACGGTGACGTTATGACCCTTACCGCGTCGACGTCGGCGCCCTGGATCCCGGTGGAACCCGACCTCGCCCGGATGTACTCCGAGGTCGGCGCCGCGCTGCGGTCGGCGATGGCCGAGCGCGGCATCGACGCGATGATCCTGCTGCTCAACGGCAACGTCACCTACGCGACGGGGGCCAGCTGGCCGCTGCTCGACGCGGGACTGTCGCACACGCAGCGCCCGGTGGCCATCCTGGTGGCGGGCGACGAGCATCCGCATCTGTTCATGCCGTTCCGCGAGGGCGCCTCCGCGGAATTTCAGGTTCCGGCCGATCATCGCCACGGCCCGCTCTACCTCGAATTCGACGAGGGCGTCGAGCATTTGGCCACGATGATGGCCCAGCTCGTCCCGCCGGGCGCGCGGGTGGCCGTCGACGAGATGACCGGGGCAATGCGCGACGCGGCGCACCGGCTATTTCCGGGCGGGCCACCGCTGGAGGCTGCCGTCGTGGTCGGTGCGGCCCAGCTGGTGAAAACACCCGATCAGATTTCGTGCATCCGCCGGGCATGCCAGATCACCGAACAGACGATGGCCCAGGTGCAGACGGAACTGGCGCCCGGCGCCAGCCAGCTCGATCTGTCGGCGACGTTCGTGCGCCGCGCCTTCGAACTCGGCGCCACGGCCAACATGCTGGAGGCGATCTGGGAGGTGATGCCGCGCTCCCGGGCAGAAGGCCAATGGACCACGCACGGCGATCTCCCCCTGCCGCTGCTGACCTCCGAGGTGCCGCTCCGCGCCGGCGACGTCCTGTGGACGGACGTAAGCATCACCTACCAGGGGTACTGCTCGGATTTCGGCCGGACCTGGATCGTCGGCGCCGAACCGTCTGCGCGGCAGCAGGATCAGTACGCGCAGTGGCGCGCCATCCTTGACGCCGTCCTCGGTGTCACCCGGGCCGGGGCGACGTCCGGCGATCTCGCACGCGCGGCGATCGCAGCCAACGGCGGGAGCAAGCCGTGGTTGCCGCACTTGTACCTGGGACACGGCATCGGTACCTACCCGGCCGAAGCGCCCTTCATCGGAACGGATCTGGGCGAGGAGCACGACGACGCCTTCGTCTTCCAAGCCGGCACGGTACTGGTGCTCGAACCGGTGGTGTGGGAGGACGGCACCGGCGGCTACCGCAGCGAAGAGATGGTGGTCATCACCGACGACGGCTACCACGTCATCACCGACTACCCGTACGCCCCTTATGGTTTCTGAGGTCGGGCCCGATAACCGGGCGCTCCGCACGGCGCGGCGCGACCGCGCCCTGGCCCAGATGCGGGCCCACGGCTTGGACATGCTGGTGCTGGGACGTCAGGCCAACGTCCGCTACGTCACCGGCGTTCCGCAGCTGTGGATCGCGGGCACCCGCCCGTTCGGCCCGATCTGCGTGCTCAACGGCGCCACCGGCGAGATCCACTTGAACAGCACATCCGACGAAGGTGTGCCCGAGGAGATCGACCACGACCACCTCTACGGCCTGATGTGGAACCCACACACGCTCATGGGCATTCTCCAGGGCATCGACGGGGCGCGCACCGCCCGGCGGGTGGGATCCGACGCGATCACCCCGACGTTCGCCGAGTTGTTGCCACTGGCCTTTCCGAATGCCGAACTCGTCAATGGCGAGCCCGCGATGCGGGCCGCGCGCCGGATCAAGACCCCCGAAGAACTCGTCGCGATGACCGCCGCGGTGGGCGTCGCCAACGCGGGACTCCGCGCGGGGATCGCCCAGGTGACACCGGGCGCGGCCGAGAGGACGGTGGCCGGCGCCGTGCTCGAGGCGATGGCCGCGGGCGGCGTGACGACATCCGCCAGCCAGGACGCCGCCTGGGTGACCTCGCGGCACCATCCCTGGCGACGCGCCGACGGCGACGGCCGGATGCGGACGGGCGACCTCGTCGCGCTGTCCGCCGGCGCGCTGGCCGACGGGTACGTCGGCGAGGTGGGCCGGACGGTGTTCGTCGGCGACGACGACACCGACGCCGTTCAGGCTCTGTATCGACGCTCGGATGCATTGGGGGAAAGGCTGATTGAGGCCTGCCGGGCGGGTGCCGCGGCCACGGACCTGTTCGCCGCCTACGAGGCCGCCGGCGAGCCGTTGCCCGCAACGCCGGTCGCGCACGGCCTGGGTCTCGGCTTCGACCCGCCGGTGCTGTCGCCGGCCATCCCGCACACCGCGGCCGCGGAGCGACTGGAATCCGGAATGGTGCTGGCGGTCACGAATTACGTGTGGCAACAGGGCGTCGGGGCCGTATTCCGCCGCGACGCGGTCCACATCAGCGAGGACGGGCCCCGCCTGCTCAATCCAGCTGGCGCCGCCCGGTAACGCCGCGAAGCAGGCTCCAGGAGACCAGTGCGCCGAGCGCGATCGAGACGATCGCCGCGGCGGCGACACTCAACGTGGCCGTGTTGGCGACATCACCGGACAGATTGCGGCTCAACGACATGAAGGTCAGCTGCCCGGGCACCAGCGCCCAGAACGTCGCCAGGATCAGCACCCCGACCGGCGGTGCTCCCGTGAGCCGGGAGGCCAGCATCGCGAACGGGATCGCCACGATCGCCGCCAGGAATCCGGAATGGCCCGGGCCCAGGGCGTGCCCGGCCAGGGTCTGCGCCAGCGTGGCCACCGCGATGGTCACCAGCAGCCAGATCAACGAACCCTGTGGGGCTGACAGGTACAGGTACAGCCCGACCGCGATCACCACAATCCCGGCATACAGCGACCACGAACCCATGGGCGTCGACGGGGCGTGCGGGGGCACCTGTCCCGCGAGCTGCACCCCCAGGCCCACGCCGTAGCCCAGCAGACCCATCTGCGCCAGGCCGTAGACCGTCCGGCTGGCACCGGAAATGACTTTGCCCGCCGCCAATTCGATCGCGCCGATCATCAGCGGCATACCCGGCAAGGTGGCGATCAGCGCCGGGGTGATCACCCGCAGCAGCCCGTCGCCGGCGACGTCAGCGACGAACCAGGTGGCCAGCAGCGTCACCACCAGGGCCGACACCGTGGGCACGATCGGCGCCAGGTTGGGCACCAGCCCGGCAACCTCCACGATCAGACCCACCACCAGTCCCAGGAACAGATGGGCCAGCAGCGCCTTCCACGACGGGTTGCTGACCATGCCAAACCCGACCGTGGTCAACGCGTAACCGCCGATCGTGGCCAACACCCCGAAC
>CAZZHX010000096.1:0-10807 GCA_964653535.1 uncultured Mycobacterium sp.
GCCCCGAACCGCCGCAGTCGGCGCAAGTCCGACCGGCGGCTGCAGCTGCTGTCGGCCGCCGAGCGACTGTTCGCCGAACGCGGGTTCCTCGCCGTGCGGCTCGAGGACATCGGCGCCGCCGCCGGTGTCAGCGGACCGGCGATCTACCGCCACTTCCCCAACAAGGAGTCGCTGCTGGTCGAACTGCTGGTCGGCATCAGCACGCGGCTCCTCGACGGCGCCCGCGAGGTGCGCGAGCACAGCACCGACGCGGCCGCCGCGCTCGACGGCCTCATCGACTTCCACCTCGACTTCACCTTCGGCGACCCCGACCTCATCCGGATTCAGGACCGCGACCTCGCGCACCTGCCCGAGACTGCTGAGAAGCAGGTGCGCACGGCGCAGCGCCAATACGTCGAGATCTGGGTAGGCGTGCTGCGTGAGCTCCACCCCGGGCTCACCGAATCCGACGCCCGGCTCGCCGCCCACGCGGCCTTCGGTCTGCTCAATTCGACGCCGCACAGCATGAAGGCCCGGTCGCGCGGCAAGCCAGAGCGGGCCGCACGGTCACGTGACGTCATGCGGGCCATGACCGTCGCCGCGCTCGCGGCCGGCAATCAGTGCCCGTAAGTTGCCCGTGAGTCGCTGGTCGCAGCACGAGCCGCCGCCGCGACGCGGCGCTTAGGTAGCCTGCACAGCATGCACACCATGGGGTGGACATGAACGATCCGCATCGAACCGAGGGGTTCGGTCCCGCCGTCCCCGCGTCCTTCCCGACGTCGGAGCCGATCACACCGCCGCAACCGTGGTACCCGCCGCCGGTCGATCCGGCCTACGCCGACCAGTCGCCCTGGGCCCCCACCTACATCGGATACGCGCCCATCGGATACGCGCCGCCGTGGACACCCGGCTTCAACGCCCAGGCAACTCAGCATGCGCCGGGCTACTGGCCGCAGGGCGCGCCGCTGACGGACGAACCGACCGCCCTGGGGCCGGCCCCGGCGCCGCCAGGCGGCCCGAAGTCGCCCCGCTGGTTGTGGGTGGCCACCGGCGCGGCGCTGTTCCTGGTCGTCTCGCTGGTGATCGCGCTGGCCATAGCGAACGAGGCGATCAAGAGACAAACCGCAGTTCCGCCGCTGGCGCCCATTCCCGAGACCAGTTCGGAATTCCCAGCGCCCTGGACGCAGTCGACGCCGACTGTGCCCTCTATGCCGTCGGTGCCCCCGTCGACGCTGACACCGCCACCGTCGCGCACGCACACGCCGGCGGTGCCGCCCACCGACACCACCGCCCCGGCCGCCATGCAGGACGTCGTGTACTCCGTCACCGGCGACGGCCGCGCGCTGAGCATCATGTACATCGCCACCAGCAACGTCATCCAGACCGAGTTCAACGTCGCGCTGCCGTGGACCAAGGAGGTCAGTCTGGCGAAGTCGGCCGTCCACCCCGCGGCCGTCACGGTCGTGAACTTCGGCCACAACGTCACCTGCTCGGTTACCGTGGCCGGGGTTCAGGTCAGTCAGCGGGTCGGGGCCGGCCTGACGGTCTGCGGCCTCGGGGGCTAACCCCCTACGCGTGATCCGCCGCGACGGCGACGCGCGCGGGAACGCGGACCGCGAACATCCCCACCAGCCCGGCGATCAGCACCAGCGAAATCCCGCCGAGCCCGGCGCGCACCGCGCCGAAGCCGTCAACGAAGACGGAGAACAGCCACGGCGCGACGAAGGACGCCGCCCGACCGGTCATCGTGTAGAGGCCGAAGGCGACCCCTTCCCGGCCGTGTTTCGCCATCTGCAGCAGCAGGGCGCGCGACGACGCCTGCGACGGCCCGATGAACAGGGCTAGCAGCAACCCGCACACCCAGAAGGCCCGCGGGCCCGACAGCGCCAACATGCTCAGCGCCGCGATGATGATCACGGTCAGGGACCCGATGATCACAGGTTTCGACCCGATCCGATGGTCGACGAGCCCGCCCAGTACCGCCCCCACTGCGGCCACCACGCTAGCGGCCACCCCGAAGATCAGCACGTCGCCCTGCGAGATGCCGTACACGTTGACACCCAACACGGCGCCGAAGGCGAAGATCGCTGCCAGACCGTCCCGGAAGAGCGCGCTGGTGATCAGGAAATAGACCAGGTTGCGGTCGCGGCGCCACTCCGCGGCCAACTCCGACCGGAGCCGGCGGTACCCGCCGAGCAGCCCCGTCGGGTGAGAAGCTGCGTCTGAAGCCGGGTCGGACTCCGGGAGCCGATGCGCCACCGACAGCAACGGCAGGGCCAGGGTCGCCAGCCACGCCGCGGCCAGCAGCATCGCCTCGCGGACGTAGAGCCCGTCGGCGACGGGCACCCGCAGGAGGCCACGCACCGGGCCGTTGCCGGAAATGAATCCCACGTAGATCAACACCAGCAGCATGACGCTGCCCAGATACCCCGCCGCCGAGCCCAGCCCGGAAATCCGGCCCGCCGTGCGGGGCGTGGAGAGCTGGCGCAGCATCGCGTTGTACGGGACGCTGGCCAGGTCGCCGGCCGCCAGCGTCGCCCCGAGCAGCACCAAGCCGGCCGCCAGGTAGCCGGGGCTGTCGTGGATGAAATACATCGAGCACGTCACCGCGACCACAACGCCGGTCAGGACGCTCAGCGCCAACCGCCTGCGGTGCGGGGACTCCACCCACACGCCCATCGCCGGCGCCAGCAGCGCGACGGTCAGTCCGGCGACCGCGCCCGCGCGGCCCAGCCAGCTGGCCGGCGTCGTGGGGCCCGGCAAGCCCGCTCCCACACTGGTGGTCAGGTAGACGGAGAACACGAAGGTCCCCACGATCGCGGACAAACCGATGGCGCCGCTCTCCCACAGGGCCCATGCGAACACCCGTGACGGCGCCGGCTGATCTCGCACCCGCCGACTGTAGCGTCCCGCGCGTTTACGATGGGGCCCATGCCGATACCAGCCCCCAGCACGGACGGGCGAGCGGTGGTCACCGGGGCGTCGCAGAACATCGGCGCGGCGCTGGCGACCGAGCTCGCCGCCCGCGGGCACAGCCTGATCGTCACCGCCCGACGCGAGGACCTGCTCAACGACCTGGCGGCGCGGCTGTCCGAGCGCTACGGCGTCGTCGTCGACGTGCGGGCCGCCGACCTGGCCGACCCGGGCGACCGGGCGACGCTGTGCGACGAGCTGGCCGGCCGCCCCATCTCGATCCTGTGCGCCAATGCGGGCACCGCGACCTTCGGCCCGGTCGCGGGCCTCGACCCGGCGGGCGAGAGGGCCGAGGTGGCGCTCAACGTCCTCGGGGTGCACGACCTGACGCTGGCCGTTCTGCCCGGCATGCTCGAACGCGGCGCCGGCGGGATCCTCATTTCTGGCTCGGCAGCCGGCAATTCACCCATCCCTTACAACGCCACCTACGCGGCCACCAAGGCGTTCGTCAACACCTTCAGCGAGTCGCTGCGCGGGGAGGTGCGCGGCTGCGGGGTGCATGTCACGCTGCTCGCACCGGGCCCGGTGCGCACCGACCTCCCCGACGAAGGCGAGGCGTCACTGGTGGAGAGGCTGGTGCCGGACTTCCTGTGGATCTCCACCGAGCACACCGCGACGCTGTCGCTGGATGCGCTGGAACGCAACAAGATGCGCGTCGTACCGGGACTGACGTCCAAGGCCATGTCGGTGGCCAGCGGCTATGCCCCGCGCGCCATCGTCGCGCCCATCGTCGGCAGCTTCTACAGGAAGCTGGGCGGGTAAGGCGGGCAGGCGCTACCTGCCGCGGCGGCCGCCGAACATGCCCTTCACGGCCTCGCGCACGCCGGTGTTGATCGCGCTTTTCACGGTCGGATTCTTCAGCACCTGTTCCAACATGCTCGGACCCTTCGGCTCAACGGGCTCGGGCATCGGCGGCGGCTCGCAGCCGTCGGGCATCGGCGGCACGTCGATCTCCCCGGGCGGCAGTGCGAAGTCCGGCGTCTCGACGGTCTGCCCGTATTTGGCGTGCAGGGGGCTGGCGGTGGCGGCGGCGGAGATCGCGTCGTCGCCGATCGAAGCCATCAGCGACCGCGGCACCCGCATGCGGGTCCACGCGACCGGCGTCGGCGCGCCCTTCTCGGAGAGCACCGTGACCACGGCCTCACCGATCCCCAGCGAGGTCAGCGCCGACTCCAGGTCGTAGACATCGGTCTTGGGGTAGGTGCGGACCGTCCTGCTCAGCGCCTTCTGGTCGTCGGGGGTGAAGGCCCGCAGGGCGTGCTGGATGCGCGCCCCCAACTGCGACAGCACGTCGTTGGGAATGTCGGTGGGCAGCTGGGTGCAGAAGAACACGCCCACGCCCTTGGAGCGGATCAACTTGACGGTCTGCTCGACCTGGGACAGGAAGGCCTTCGAGGCGTCGGTGAACAACAGGTGCGCCTCGTCGAAGAAGAACACCAGCTTGGGCTTGTCGACGTCACCGATCTCGGGGAGGACCTTGAACAGGTCGGCCAGCACCCACATCAGGAAGGTCGAGAAGATGACCGGGCGCAGCGTCTGACCGGTGAACTCCAGTAGCGAGATGATGCCGTGGCCCTGGGCGTCGACGCGCAGCAGGTCGTTCGGGTCGAACTTCGGCTCGCCGAAGAAGGTGTCGCCGCCCTCACCGGCGAGGTTCACGAGCGCCCGCAGGATGACGCCCGCCGTGGTCGACGACACCCCGCCCAGGTCCTTGAGGTCGGCCTTGCCCACGTCGCTGGTGAGGTGGCTGATGACGCTGCGCAGGTTGTCCAGGGTGACCAGGGGCCGGTTGTTCTCGTTGGCCCAGTGGAAGATGAGGCCGAGGGTCGACTCCTGAGTGGCGTTGAGGCCCAGCACTTTCGACAGCAGGACCGGGCCGAAGCTGTCGACGGTGGCCCGCACCGGCACACCGACACCACCGGTGCCCAGGGACAGGAACTCCACCGGAAAGGGCGTCGGCGCCCAGTCGTCGCCGGTGTCCTTGACGCGTGCGGCCGTCTTGTCGTTGCCCTCCCCCGCGTGGGCCAGACCCGACAGGTCGCCCTTCATATCGGCCATCAGCACCGCAACTCCCGACGCGCTAAGCTGCTCGGCGATCAGTTGCAGTGTCTTGGTCTTGCCGGTTCCGGTCGCTCCCGCCACCAGACCGTGCCTGTTGACGGTGGCCAGCGGGATGCGCACCTGCGCGGTCGGGTCGGCGACGTCGTCGATGACGACCGTGCCCAACTCCAGGGCCTGGCCGTCGACGGCGTAGCCGCTTGCGATCAGCTGCGCGGACCCACTGGCCGCTGATTCGGTGGTCATCGTGATGGCTCCTCTTCCCCCAATGGTTGGCCCCGCTTCGGCACCGATCACACTACTGGTCGAGGAAAGAGACGGCATCACTGAACTGGGGGCTTACCGGGGGGCTTAGTCTGGTCGCCGTGCGCGAAGAATTGGTGTGGATCGACTGCGAGATGACCGGACTGGACCTCGGTTCGGACAAGCTGATCGAAATCGCGGCGCTGGTCACCGACGCGGAGTTGAACATCCTCGGCGACGGGGTCGACGTCGTGATCCACGCAGACGACGCGGCGCTGTCGTCGATGGTCGACGTGGTGGCCACCATGCACGCCCGCTCCGGGCTGACCGACGAGGTGAGGGCGTCCACCGTCGACCTCGCGACCGCCGAGGCCATGGTGATGGATTACATCACGACGCACGTCACCCAGCCCAAGACAGCACCGCTGGCCGGTAATTCGATCGCCACCGACCGGTCGTTCCTCGCCCGCGACATGCCCACTCTCGACGCGTTTCTGCACTACCGGATGATCGACGTCAGCTCCATCAAGGAACTCTGCCGGCGCTGGTATCCGCGGATTTACTACGGCCAGCCCGCGAAGGGACTTGCCCACCGGGCCCTGGCCGACATCCGCGAATCCATCCGCGAGCTGGCCTACTACCGGCAAACCGCATTCGTCGCCCCACCCGGGCCGTCGACCAGCGACATCGAGGCGGTCGCCACAGCTCTCGGCGCCGCTGGCGACGCGTCGGGCAGGAGTGATTCGGCCGTCGGGCCACCGACCGACTAATATCAGACATGCCGCTCGGCGGCCCCGACCCCGGGGCCTGCTCGCGGACGTGGTGAGTGTAGTTCAGTCGGTAGAGCACCAGGTTGTGATCCTGGAAGTCGCGGGTTCGAGCCCCGTCACTCACCCCACAGGTCAAAGGGCGCCGTTTTGGCGGGCCTGCTGCGGTTGACGGCGACTCAGGATTGCGGGTTCAGATACGGGCAGTAAGTCGTCTTCGCGAGGTCGACCATGGAGCCGATTTGCCGGAACTCTTCACCCGGGCCGATGACATCGTCGAGTTGCAGGGCGATCTGGTCCTGCGTCCAACCCGCGTACAGATCGTCGCAGACCAGGTGCGCCATGCCGATGAGCGCCTGATCGTGCTCGGGCGACCACGAGAAACCCAGGGTGCGCAGTTGGGCGAGGTAGGTCGCGTCGGCGGAGTCGGCCGCCGCGGTCGGGGCGCTCATGACCAGGGCGGCACCCGCCACGACGGGGATGATCAGGCGAACCAGCCGGGGAAGTGAGGTCATTTCAGTGCGCTTCCTTTCTCTTTGAAGTCTGATGATGACGTGCTGAGGTGATGGGAAAACGGCGCGAAGGTGACGAGTAGACGATCCGGGCGGCTGCGGCCCCGTCGTTGTTTGCTGCTTTCAGTTAGGTTAGCGTATTACCGCCGAAGGGGATTGAGCTGCGGAATCGGCGGCGGAGGCTCACGGCGAGAAGGCGTCGATGACATCTGTTATCGGTACCACATGAGCGTCGCCGTCGATGTGTCTGCTTCGCTTCCGGTCACCTCCCGACGACCACCCGGCACGAGCCCGCTGCGCCCGTCGACCACCACGGCATCGAGGATTGGGCCGTCGGGAAGGAACTCTGCCAGCGCTGGTATCCGCGGATCTATTACGGCCAGCCGGCCAAGGGCCTCGCCCGCCGGGCCCTGGCCGACATCCGCGAATCCATCCGCGAGCTGGCGTACTACCGGCGAACCGCGTTCGTCGCGCCACCCGGGCTATCGACCAGCGACATCGAGGCGGTGGCCACAGCGCTCGGCGCCGCTGGCGACGCGTCGGGCAGGAGTGATTCGGCCGCCGGGCCACCGACCGACTAGTATCAATGACGCCGCTCGTCAGCCCCGGATCCGGGGCCTGCCCGCGGCCACGTTGAGTGTAATTCAGTTGGTAGAGCACCAGGTTGTGATCCTGGAAGTCGCGGGTTCTAGCCCCGTCACTCACCCCACAGCGAGTCGGGAGTTTCATCGGGCGAACTGCGGGCAGTACGCCTCGATCGCCTGGTTCACCACCAGCACCGCCTGCCATCGCATCAGAGACGGCGCCTTCTTCAGGGTGCCATCGACGTAGGGCCCGATATCCCCGCCGCTGGCTAGGCCGTTGCACAAGTCGGCCGCTTCGGAATCGACAGTGGCCGGGTCTTCGGTGAAGTACAACCCGTTCCCACCCTGGGTCGCCAGCGTGTCGCCCCGCAGGGAGCGGGTTAGTTGGTCGCGGGCGTCGGGCGGGGGCGCCTGGACGGGTGCGGGTGCCACGTGCGCGGGAGCCGCTGGTGGCGACAGCAGCGACCTCGGTGCCGGCGCCCTGGACGGCGGGGGCGTCTGCTCAACGGGCGCCCGGGCCGGCGCCTGGGATGGCGGCTGGTCAATGGGCATGGTGGTCGGCGGAGGCGCGGCCTGCTCCACGGGTGCCGGCCGGATGGTGAAGCGGTCGGGTTCGCGAGGGGTAGTGAGGACCAGGGTCGCCGCCACGCTGGCGGCCGCGGCCGCCAGGGCGGTGAGCGCGGCGGGAATCACCCTGCCGTCGATGCGGGGACACCGGGCAGGCCTGTCCTCGTCCCACGTTTCGTCGGACCAGGCGTACACAGCCCCGGTGGGCGGAGCCTCGGTGGGCGGCGGCTCGAGCGCCTCTGTTTCGCCCAGAGCGACCGGATCGGCAGTGGTGTCATCGCTGGTGCCGCCGTCATCGGTCATGCCCCTATTGTGACGACGGGGTGTGACAAGAGTCGGCGTGCATTCGGAACTGGAGCACGCGCTGTGCGCCTAGGGCTTTGTGCGCCTAGGGCTTTGTGCGCCTAGGGCGTCGCGTCGGCGTTGCCGGCCTTCCACACCGGCCACGGGATGTTCCAGTCGCCCAACCCCTCGACGCCCAGCAGCGGCGGCCCGATGGTACGAACGACCTCCACGATGTCACCGGCCTTGCTGTGGTCGTAGAACCACTGGGCGTTGCTCGGGCTGACGTTCAGGCACCCGTGGCTGGTGTTGGTGTTGCCCTGGGCACCCACTGACCACGGCGCGGAGTGCACAAAGACGCCGCTGTAGGAGATCTGGGTGGCCCACTGGACATCAGTGCGGTACCCGTTGGGCGAGTTCACGGGCACCCCGTAGGTCGACGAGTCCATGATGATGTGCTTGAACCGTCCGGCGACGATGTAGACGCCGTTGGCCGTCGGGGTGCTGTCCTTGCCCATCGATGTCGGCATCGTCTTGACCACCTCTCCGTTGACCCGCACGGTCACCGTCTTGGTCGCGTCGTCGGCCGTGGAAATGACCTCGTCGCCGACGGTGAAGTGCGTCCTGGCATTGTCCTCGCCGAACATTCCGTTGCCCATGTCGACGCCGTAGGTGTTGACCACGACGTCGATGTTGGTTCCCGGCTTCCAGTACTGCTGCGGTCGCCAGCGAACCTCGTGGTTGTTCAGCCAGTAAAACGCACCTTCGACGGGTGGGTCGGTGGTGATGACGATGTTTTTCTGGGCGGCCGCGCGGTTGGCGATGTTTTCGTCGAAGTGGATCGACACCGGTTCGCCGACGCCCACCACCTCGCCCGCGGCGGGACTGACGTAGGGCATCGTCAGGTGCGCGGGCGAGCTAGTTTTGAAACTCACCTGGCGGGTCGCCGGACCGCCAAGCCCCAGCGCCTTCGCGGTCACCGTGTAGCGCCTGTTGTAGCCCAGCGGTTCGGCGGTCGACCACTTCAGCCCGTCGGGGCTGAGGTCCCCGCCGATGGACTTGCCGTTTTCATTGACCATGGTGACCGACGCGAGGACACCGGCGGCGACGCTCAACGTCACCGGCGAATCCACGGTGACACCGACGGAGCCGTCGCTCACCGATGCCGTGAACTTGGGCACCAGCAGATCAGCGAAGGGCGTGCCTTTGTCGAAGATCGCCTTCGGCTGCGCGGCGCTGCGGCCGCCACCACAGGCAATGGCGAGCACACAAACCGGCGCCAGGGCCACAGCCAGCGACGATCGACATCCGTGCCTCAGCGTCATCCACCGACCTTTCGACTTAACCGTATTGGGGATGCATCGGCCAGCCCTGACCGGCGCCGACCGGAACAAACGAGGATTCTAACGGGTTCCCCGCCGCTCCGAGAACCAAGATGGGTCTGCGATTGGGTGTCGCAGATCACGGCTCTCCTGTGGCTGCTGGTCAGGGATTTCGCGCCGCGACGAGACGCCTGTTATTGTCGCGTACGCGGTTTCGGCCGCTGAACGCGCCGTTAGCTCAGTTGGTAGAGCAGCTGACTCTTAATCAGCGGGTCCGGGGTTCGAAACCCTGACGGCGCACCAGAAAGCCCCTGATCAGAAGGGTTTTTCGCTTTTTAGCCGGTCCCCATTCGACTCGGGTGGTGACACAGGTGGTGACAACGGTCCGACCATGGGACGCGTTAAGCGGTCGTCGCGGTGTCACCCAGTCGAGCTCGCATCACGTCCTCAGACGGGGACGGTCCTATCCACCGTAACCATGCGCAACCCCCCGGAACCTGCAGAGCGGTTGTGGCCAATCCCCCCTCCCCACAGGAGGCCGCCTCGGTGGCCGCGTACACCCCGCCCGCACCCGACAAGGCCTGCGCGAACTGAGAGTGAAAGACCCCCGCTTGGGCACCCGCCGCCTGAAACGCCTGGCCGTGGGAGCGGAACAGCACAGATTCTTACGCCTTCGCTTCGCATTTTGCGCCCTCAGATCATGGTCCGTCACCCCTCGTTCGTAGGATTCCGGCTATGCCATTGAGTGCGGGCCAGACCTTCGCCGGGTACACGATCATCCGGCTGGTGGGGTCCGGGGCAGTGGGTGAGGTGTACCTGGCCCAGCACCCCAGGCTGCCCCGGCGGGACGCGCTTAAGATTCTCCGGGCCGACGTGTCTGCCTATCCCGACTACCGGCAGCGGTTCATCCGGGAGGCAGACCTGGCGGCCACGCTGTGGCACCCGAACATCGTGCGCGTTAATGATCGCGGCGAACACGACGGCCAGCTGTGGCTGGCGATGGACTACGTCGAGGGCACCGACGGGGCCCGCCTCTTAGGAGACCAGTATCCGGCCGGCATGCCGGTAGGCGAAGTCGCGGCGATCGTCACGGCCATCGCCAGCGCACTCGGCTACGCCCACCAGCACGGTCTGCTGCACCGCGACGTGAAGCCCGCGAACATCCTGCTCACCGACCCAGTGGACGGGGAGCGTCGCATCCTCCTGGGTGACTTCGGGATCGCCCGAACCACCGCTGAGGTCAGTGGTTTGACGGCTACCAACATGAACAGGGGAGACGTGTTCTTTGCCTCGCCCGAGCAGCTGATGGGTAAGGCGATGAACGGTTGCGCAGACCAGTACTCGTTAGCGGCGACCGCCTACCACCTACTCACCGGGACAACGCTGTTCCTCGACAGCAGCCCCGCAGCCGTGATCGGCAGTCACCTGACCACACCACCACCCCAGCTGGCGGCCACCCGACCTGAACTCGCCGCGCTCGACCCCGTGCTGGCGGTGGCCCTGGCGAAGGACCCCGCCCG